>DHWR01000286.1:0-1281 GCA_002413265.1 Chloroflexi bacterium UBA5177 | reverse complement strand
AAATGCCGCAGTACGGAGGGACCCGGAGTGGCGATAATGGAGCTCTCGGGTTGGGGTTTGGACGTACCTGAATTGGGAACTAGTGTGGAGGAGATCGCCATGAGCACTGTCAAACTGATCGTCGGTCTCGTTGCGGCCGGAGTCCTCGTCGCGTTCGGAGCCCAGAACACCCAGGCCGTGACCCTTCATTTCCTGATCTTCAAAGCCCCGTCCATGCCCATGGTGATTGCCCTGTTCGCCGCCGCTCTGCTGGGAGCGCTGTTGGCGTGGATCGTGTCCGCACCCGATCGCTTCCGCCGCATGCGGGAGCGCCGGAATCTCCGGAACCGAGCGAGCGCGCACGAACAGGGCGTACTCACGTCGAACCCAGAGGATTCGCGGTCCGTCCAGCAAGATCTGGCCCCCGCCGGCGAGCTTCGCCCCGACACACGCGCGACTAGCCGAGATCGCGCCGAACCTTAATGAATGTGGAACAGCGCTACTCGGCCCTGGTGGATGAGTTCCTCGGCAGGCCTGAGGTAGCGCAAGAAGGCAAAGGCTTCGGATCCTCAGCCTTGAAAGTGAACGCCCGCATCTTCGCCATGCTCTCCTCTGGCGGCGTACTTGTCGTCAAGTTGCCGCGCTCGCGCGTGGACAAGCTGGTGGCTACAGGCGAAGGCGAGCGCTTCGATCCCGGCCACGGTCGCGTCATGAAGGAATGGCTGGCGCTTCACGATGATTCGAAGCAAGTTTGGGCGGCGCTTGCCACTGAAGCCTTGGATTTCGTCTCGTCAAAATCGAAGTAGCCGCAGCCTTTCGTCCTCGCTCGACTCGCCCGGCACGTGAAGGCCGAAAGGACTCATGAGGGCTATCATCGCGGGAGTCAATCAGGCGTGACACCGCAAATCCTTAGTCTCGTGGAGGGATTCTGAACCACCTACAAGCGATCATCATTAGCATCCTGCAAGGCGTTTCGGAGCTGTTTCCTGTGAGCAGCCTCGGACACGCGGTGCTCTTGCCGAAGCTCCTGGGCTGGAGCATCAACGAGAAAGCGGCCTACTGGCTCGCCTTCCTCGTCGCACTCCACCTGGGAACGGCAACCGCTCTTCTTATCTACTTTCGGGATGAGTGGGTCGCCGTCGCGCGTGCCTTCGTTCGAAGCGTTCAGACCGGTCAGATGGGCGGCGATCACGACGAGCGACTGGCGTGGATGGTCGTTCTGGGAACGATCCCGGCCGGGGTAGTCGGCTTCGCGCTGCAGAACCCCCTGCGTTCTCTCTTCGCCTCCCCGTCCTCGGCCGC
>DHWR01000140.1:859-3060 GCA_002413265.1 Chloroflexi bacterium UBA5177 | reverse complement strand
TCTACGGCTCGTACTACGACATCCTCTATCCGGGCCACGAACGCTCCACGGCCCGCGGCCTCCGCCTCAGTCCCATCTACGAGGAGCTGGAAGCTCTCGGTGTCTCCTGGGGAGAGAAAGCCGGTTGGGAGCGGCCCAACTGGTTCGAGTCCAATTCGTCTCACAGCGGCCAGTCACCCCCTCGCGGCTGGCCCGCCAGACACTGGTCGCCGGCCATCGCGGCCGAACATCGGGCCACCCGCGAGCGAGCCGCTCTCTTCGACTTCACCTCGTTCAGCAAGATCGAAATTGGTGGACCGGGTGCTCTGGACTTCCTCCAGCACCTCGCCGCCAATCAGATGGACAAGCCCCACGGAAGCATCACCTATACGCAGCTCCTCAACGAACGAGGCGGCATCGAGTGCGACCTCACCATCACCCGCCTCGACGACCGGCGCTTCCGGCTCATCACCGGCACCGCCTTCGGCACCCACGATCTCGGCTGGGTCCGCCGTCATCTTCCGGACGACGGCTCCGTCTACGCCCTGGACGTCACGTCCAGCCTCTGCTGCATCGGCCTCTGGGGTCCCAAAGCTCGGGACATATTGCGGGCGGTAACCGACGACGACGTGTCGAACGAGGCGCTTCCCTATCTCCGCGCCAAATCCATCGCCGTCGGCCCCGTCCCCGTCTTTGCACTGCGCGTCACTTACGTGGGCGAACTCGGCTGGGAGCTCTACGCTCCGATGGAATACGGACGCCGGCTCTGGCGCATTCTCTGGCAAGCGGGGCAGCCTCACGGCATGTTGGCGGCCGGCTACCGCGCCGTCGACTCCCTGCGTCTGGAAAAGGGCTACCGCTACTGGGGAACGGACATCCACAGCGAGTACACACCGCTCGAGGCTGGCCTCGGCTTCGCCGTGCGCTTGAAGAAAGGCGATTTTAACGGCCGCGATGCCTTGCTCCGTCAGAAAGACGCGGGTATTGGACGCAAGCTCTGCTGCCTGGTCCTCGATGACCCGACGGTCGAGGCGCTGGGAAACGAGCCCCTGCTTTGCGGTGAAGAGGTGGTCGGGAGAATCACCAGCGGCGGCTTCGGTTACAGCGTCCAGAAGAGCATCGCCTACGGCTACCTTCCGGTGGAGCTCGCGGCCCCCGGCACACGCCTCGACCTCTTGTGGTTCGGCGAGCGAATACCCATTGCCGTCAGCCCCGAGCCGCTGTACGATGCGAATAACAACCGGATCAAGGAGGTGGTGACCAGGGCAGTGAGCTAGCCGCGATCGCTTGGGCAATTCACACATAAGACGAGAGGCACTTATGGCGCAGTCAATGTCTCAGCACGAGCGCGATTCTGAGCAGCTTGCCTCGCTTGGCTACAAGCAGGAGTTGCAGCGCTCACTCGGATTGTTCTCGAACTTCGCGGTCGCGTTCTCGTATATCTCTGTCAGTACCGGCACCTTCGCCCTATTCGCGCTGGGCATCGGCACCGGCGGCCCGGCCTTCTTCTGGAGCTGGCCCATCGTCGCCGCCGGCCAGTTCCTGGTAGCCCTCGGCTTTGCCGAGCTCGCCTCCCACTACCCCATCGCCGGTTCCATCTATCAATGGACCAGACGCCTCGCTTCCCCTCGAACCGGCTGGATGATCGGCTGGTTCTACCTGGCGGCGACGCTTCTCACGGTCACATCTGTTGCCTTTACTCTCCCCTACACCCTTACCGTCGTCTTCGGCTGGGACCTCTCGGTCCACAACGAGGTCACCATCGCCCTTGCGGCACTGGTCGTATCGACGGTGCTCAACATCGCCGGCGTACGCATCCTTTCCATGATCAACAACATCGGGGTGGTGGCCGAGATCGTCGGTATGGTCTTCTTCGCGCTTATCCTGCTCTTGATCGGCCACCACCAGTCACTCGGCGTCTTCTTCGATCCGGCCGGGACCCAGCATACCCCCGGTGCCGGCGCCGGATACGTCGGCGTCTTCCTGGCGGCGATGTTCATGTCCCTGTTCGTGATTTACGGCTTCGACACCGCCGGCACCTTCGGCGAGGAGACCAAGAACCCGAGCCGGGAGGCGCCCAGAGGAGTCCTGTTCGCCATCGCGCTTTCCTTCCTGGTCGGCACTCTTTTCCTGGGCGCCGCGATTCTCGCCATCAAGAGCGTACCGGCCATGCTGACCGACACCAATCCGCTCCCAGATATCATCACCGGCGTCTTCGGGTC
>DHWR01000140.1:0-683 GCA_002413265.1 Chloroflexi bacterium UBA5177 | reverse complement strand
CTCATGTTCTCCATGGGTCGCGACGGCCGGCTGCCCTTCTCCAACCTCTGGAGCCAGGTGAACCCGACTTTCGGGACTCCGGTTCTCACCTGTTTGGCAACGGGCATCCTGGCTGCGCTTCCCCTCCTGGTCAGCCAGCAGATCGGCGTTCTGGCCATCGGCGCCACCGGCCTCATCTACCTGTCATACTTCCTCACCAACATCGTCATACTTCAGGCTCGTAGCCGAGGCTGGCCCTCAGCGCCCGCGGCCTTCAGCCTCGGAAAGTGGGCCCTCCTCATCAACGTCGCCGCTCTTGCCTACGGCGGTGCCATGCTCATCAACTTTGCGTGGCCACGACCCGCCTCGAACCCCCCGTTCAGCTCATTGGTCACTCATGCCGCGAGCTGGCCGATCATCGGTGGAGCGCCGATCTTCGAGGTCTACATCGTCCTCTTGCTCATCGTCGGCGCCGCTTACTGGTACGCAGTCCAGCGGCACCGAACCGACCTTCACCAGCAGCTAGGCGGAGCCGCACCCGAGCCGGAGGCCGTGCCCGCCGACGCCTGAAAGAATTCGGTCGTACGCGATCACGGAGGCAGCTTCGCAGGTTGCCCCTCCAGCATCTCCAGCTGACAGGCCACAGAGAGGCAACATGTCCCCAGCGGAAAAACCATCACGCCCGCAAGACGCTGAACCGCATC
>DHWR01000186.1 GCA_002413265.1 Chloroflexi bacterium UBA5177 | reverse complement strand
ATCGTCGGCCACTTTGACTGCCACCTGGTGGCCGCCTACGAGGCTGGAGACCACATCATTTTCATCGGGCAGGTGCTCTCTCTGGGCATGGACCCCGATCGCGAGCCGCTGCTGTTCCATCGCGGCAGGTACACGAGTATGCCGGAACAGCCTACGTAAATCGGCGGGCGACTACGTCCGCTCGCCCTTCGCCTGCAGCCCGGTCAAGCGCTCCAGGGCAGCTCGGGCGGCATCCCTGACCTTTGGCTGGCCTGCGTCTAGCGCTCGCCGGAAGGCGTTGGTCGCTCCCGCTACATCCCCTTCTTCGTGGAGTAGCTTGCCCAGGCGAACAGCCGCGTGGAGGTGTCCGGCATCCATCGCCTGGCGATATTCTGACTTCGCTTCTTCCCTATCACCCTGACCTTCGAAGAGCTCGCCAAGCGCGCACAGAGCTCGGGCCGCTCTACCCGGTGGCTGAGAGGTTATGACCTCTCGATAGAGCTCCTCGGCCTCCGGCTGGCGTCCCTCCGCTTCGAGCAGACGGCCTAGCTCACACGACGCGTCGACGACCTGTGCCGGCTCATTCGACCGCAGCATCGATCGATAGAGCTGCTCCGCCTCCTCCGTCCGACGCACCTCTTGGAGCAGCTTGCCCAGATTGCGAAGAGCGGTTCCGGAAGAGCCTTGAACATTGAGAGCCGCAGCCGCGCGAAATGCCTGCTCGGCCTCCTCGTAGCGCTCTGTCCGCTTCAACAAGAGTCCGAGGTTGCCTCCGGCGCGCGCAGCCGTCTCGGGCTCGCCCGTGGCCACTGCCTGCTGGAAGGCGTCGACGGCCTCCATGTACTGGCCCGAGTTCTTCCAGAGCAGACCGAGGTTGTTGAGCGCCCGCGCCTTGTGCTCCGTGTCGCCCCACTCCCTCGCCAGCGAAAATGCCGCCTCCGCGTCCTCGGGCCTGTCCAAGCCCTTCAGGATGTTCCCGAGGTTGAGGGCGGCCTTGGCTCCGAGCTCGCTCGACTCCTCCAGCCTCATCACCTCCCGAAGAAGCTCGATCGCCTCATCGGTCTCGCCGTCTCGTTCCAGTCGCACCGCCAGGTCGAGACTCGCGCGCGCCTTTATCTCCTCATCCTCGGTCTCCAGCACTCGACGGAGAGCTTCGACTGCTCCGGCTCGATCTCCCAGCCTGCCCAGCACCGAGGCCAGGTTCAAGACGGCCCAATCCGAGTGTCTCGGCCAGCCGGACTGCAGAGCCTGCTCGGAAGCGGTGATCGCACCGTCGAAGTCGTCTCGTGCCATCAACAGATTTGCCAGGGCCACCGCCGCGCCGGCCGCGGCTTCAACCCAGCCTTGAGCGATAGCCGACCTAAATGCCTCCTCCGCCCCTGCCTCGTCGTTTTCCTTCTCAAGCAGCAACCCGAGATTCCAGGCCGCATACGCGACCAATTCGGGTTCGGCTTTCTCAAGCATTTCTCGATGCAACGCGCGAGCCGCTTCCAGTCGACCCGCGTGCCGGAGCATGCGTCCCAACTCGCGGACCGCCATGCGCTCAACCTCGGGAACTCCCGTGCCAAGCGCGTGCCGGTACGCTGCTTCCGCCCCGTCCACGTCCTCTGAGCTCCAAAGAAGGCGGCCGAGATTGAGCGCTGCGTGCCCCACCGGCTCCGAGGGGCCGAAGGACATTGCCTGGCGATAGGCGCCCGCGGCGGCATCCAGATCTCCCTGCTCTTGCAGGATGGCGCCGAGGTTGTTCGTGGCCCAGGCTGCCTGCGCGGGCAGCCCGTTGCCGATCGCCACTCGGTAGGCTTCGACGGCCGCAGCCACATCGCCGCGTGCTTCCAGGATCAATCCTAGATTTACCGCGGCCCGGGCAGCCGGATCCCGAGCTCCGGATTGAGTGGCTTGTATGTAGGCATCAAGTGCCCCGTCCGAATCGCCGTCGTCTTCCAACCTCACGCCCAGACGCAGTGCTGCGTTGCCTGCGTCGGCTACGTCTCCGCTGGCGATGGCGCGCCGCAAATCATCGCGCAGGTCATCCGTCGATTCCGCCTCCTGTTCGATGGGCTCGAACTCTCCACGACGCCATCTGAACCAGCGATCGCGAAGCTCGGGAACGATGACTGCCAGGTTCTTTCTGGCATCCGCCCGAGTGGTCATGGGGTGAGGAAATCCCACAGCCCACACTCCCCAGCGATCCTGCTCGAGAGGATATTCCTCTTCAAAGTACGGCCGGTCGGTCACTTCCCATACCAGTCCGGCCCGACTCCCATCAGGAGCGACCACGAAAGCGTCACCCGCCCGAGCAGGCTGCGATTCAAAATCCGTGATGGCACCGAAGCGGAAGCCTTCGACCTCCACCTCGTGCCAAATCGGATGCCCGTGGTACACGGGCGCTCCCTGCGGCGGCGAGGCAAAGGCGGGAATGTCGGCCTGGGTGCTCACCGCCTCCGGGTCGATGGCAAGCGGCCGAAACTGTTCCGCCGTCTCCAGCACCGAGTGCGCACGCTCAATCAGGTGGGCTTTGCAGTCTTCGCAAATTCGGGGACGCTCGTCTGCAACCTCGACGGGCCGGCCGCAGCGGCAGCACACAGCCTCTGCAGTCATTCTCAACTCCTGTTAGGACCGGACGTCCGGGCACCTATTCGAATGTAGTACATACCGGGCACCCCTAAAGGGGCGAGGCTACGGGGGCGGGAATTCGGACACGACCGCCGCACATTCGAATTTGATTTTGTGAGTGACGGGACGCGCCTTCATGACGTTGTACACGTCAAAGGGGAGGATGTCCAATGGGGGGAGCCGTCCCGGTCGCTCGATGGATCCTGGCGGCCACCTGCTCAATCGCAGTGCTGCTCACCGCCGTGCCGGCCCCCGCTGCGTCAGCTTCGGGGCCGATCGTGCTCGGTTGGTCGCCCGGTGT
>DHWR01000190.1 GCA_002413265.1 Chloroflexi bacterium UBA5177 | reverse complement strand
GGCGCAATCTTTGCCTATCTGGGAACTATCAATCTGATCCTGGCGGTTTTCAATCTCATCCCCGCCTTTCCATTGGATGGGGGGCGCGTGCTGCGCTCCATCATGTGGGGCATTACGCATGACCGTCGAAAGGCCAGCGGCACCGCGCTAACCGTTAGTCAGTGGATTGCCTGGGGCTTGATACTGCTTGGCATCTGGACCGCCCTGACCGTCAGCGTCGTCAGTGGTATATGGCTCGCGCTGATTGGCTGGATCGTGCAGAACACGGCGTCAGCATATCGAGTGATGGAGGGTCCCTCCGGTCTGCAGTCGCTTCGAGTCGCCGACGCCATGACCGTCTCTCCGGTAAGCGTCGGGCCGGATCTGCGGCTCGACAAGGCGGTACAGGATTATTTGCTGCATCAGGACGAGCGAGCACTCCCCGTGGTGACCGAGGACCAGCTTCGAGGACTTCTGACCGTGTCCGATATTCAGAAGTTTCCGGCGGACACCTGGCAAGGGATTTCAGTGTGGCGGGCCATGACACCGGTGGAGAAGCTGGTCACTGTAGAGCCCTCGACTCCATTAATGGAAGCGCTTCGCCTTATGACCGACGGCCAGGGAGGCGAGCTGCCGGTGGTTGAGGCTGGCGAGCTGAGAGGGCTGCTCAGCCGCGTTAAGGTCCAGCACTACTTGCGGATTCGGCACGAGCTTGGCATCGACGCCAGCCCGCCCGACGGTCCGGACGGGCGGGAGAGCGCAGCCTAAACGCCGTTCGGATCTCAGTCTGTCCGCGCCAGGACCCTTACCGGGCGAGACGCTTGACACGTTCGATGTTGTCGGCGCCGATGATGATGCGGGTGCCCGTTACCTGGTACGCGAGCTGGACGTTGATCTCGGCGTCGCCGAAGCGTCGAAGCAGCTTTCCCGCACCGCCTGGCTTGTCCTCGACCCTTACAGCCACGACGGGCCGCTCCTCGCTGATCTTGAGCCCCAGCCCTTCAATGACGCGTCGGGCACCGGAGGCATCCTCGACTGCCAGGTAGAGAAGAGCGATTCCCTGTGAAGCGAAGCAGCAGAGGCCTTCGATGTTGACGCCGGCATGGCCGACGGCTTCACAGACGGCGGCCAGCGAGCCAGGCGTGTTGTCTAGAACGACTGTAAGGTTCGTCATCACCGCAGCTTCCACTAAGGCACCGGAACCTTGCATGAGATCAGAAGCGCACGTCTCGGTACGGGATCGGACGGAAGCATCCTACATCTCATGTGGTTAGAGCAGTGTAGCGCCGCTTGAAACCTGGGGGTTGTGCGTCGCATGCAAACGGAGCCTGACTCGTCTAGGATGAGCTTAGGGACAACAGTGTAGAGCGATCTGCGCTCTACCAGCGAGCGAGCTGTGGACCCGTTTTTTGCGGCGCTCGACGACACATCGACGGTTCTGTATCTCGCTTTCGACTCGAAGGAGTAGGAATGTGGACAGTCCGTACGATCGTTACCTGGCAATCCTTGACGCTGTTTCGCCGCTGACCACAGTTGATTCCGTGACCATCGAGATGATGAAGGTGCCGGAGCGCATCCACATCGTGTCGATCCCGCTCTTCCACGACGACGGGCACTTTGCCATGTATACGGGCTACCGCGTGGAGCACAATTCGGCTCGGGGCCCGTACAAGGGTGGGATCCGCTACCACGCCCAGGTAGATCTGGAGGAAATGAAGGCGCTTTCCGCCTGGATGACCGTCAAGAACGCAGTGGTAAACATTCCGTTGGGCGGCGGCAAGGGCGGCATCACGGTCAATCCCCGCCAGCTGTCGCAGGCCGAGCTCGAGCGTCTCACTCGTTCCTTTGTCGATCTCATCTACCGAGACATCGGACCGGAGATCGATATTCCGGCCCCAGACGTCAATACCACCTCGACAACGATGGACTGGATTGCCGACGAATTCGGGAAGTTGACGGGCATCTCTTCGCCGGCGGTGGTGACGGGGAAGTCCATCGAGCATGGAGGCTCTCAAGGCCGCGACACAGCGACTGCCATGGGCGGCTACTATGTGCTTCGCGCGGCTTTGAGGGATGCCGGGGAGGACCTCAGCCGTAAGCGGGCGGCCATACAGGGGTTTGGCAACGCCGGTGCAAACGCGGCAAAGCTTCTCTCGGATGCCGGAGCCATCGTAGTGGCTGTGTCGGATTCAACCGCCGCGATTACATCTGACGACGGTCTCCCAGTCAGAGAATTGATTCACCTTAAGGCGGAGGGTGGAAGCTTCAAGGATCTTGACGGCTCATTCAGCCGCGTCGCCCCTGACGAGATCCTAACCTGCGACGCGGACGTTCTGATCCCGGCCGCCCTGGAAGGGCAGATCACCGAAGGAAATGCCGGCGATATCAAAGCCCGGTATGTGTTGGAGCTGGCAAACGGTCCCACCACGCCTGA
Organism: Chloroflexi bacterium UBA5177; assembly: GCA_002413265.1. Taxonomy (GTDB): domain Bacteria; phylum Chloroflexota; class UBA5177; order UBA5177; family UBA5177; genus UBA5177. The sequence goes on along the minus strand of DHWR01000190.1, from coordinate 1,370 downwards.
GGCGGATCAGATTCTGCACGAGAACGGCGTGCTGGTGCTTCCGGACATACTGGCAAACGCAGGTGGAGTGGTCGTGAGCTACTTCGAGTGGCTGCAGAATGTGAAGAACGAGCACTGGCCGCGCGAGGACGTCAATCGGAAGCTTGGTGAGACGATGCGGTCGGCGTACGCGGACGTCGCGCTTCGGGCCAAAGCCCTGGACATGAGTCTGCGAACCGGGGCTTACTGCATCGCGCTGGAGCGAGTTGCCGAAGCGCGGAAGGCCGTGAAACGCGCGGCGGTCGCTGTGTAAGACGTCGGCACCACAACGCTCCAATGGGTAGAGGAGCGCCGTCATACTGCCATCGCTTGACGCCCTTAAGGGCTGAGCTACACCCATACGGTGGATTACACGCATACCGTCGGAGTAGGGTGCAAAATCAGTACGCGGGGTTAGTCGAGGCGGACGTGGTCGCCGCGACGAACCGTCCCTCCCTGAAGGACACTCGCGTAGACGCCGACACGCTCTCTGTTGTGCTGAACGGCAGTGCGCAGAATCTCCACATCCTTGGGCAGGTCGCTCTGGGCAAGGGTCGTCATTACGCATCGCGTACACGGGCCGGCGATGTGTAGACGCACCTCTTCGCCGACGCTCACGTCTCGGCCGATCCACTCATGCTCGACAAAGCCTTGCTGCGCATCGGGAGTCGCGATCACCATGTTCGGGCGGAAGCGCCGAGGTTCAAAGCGCCCCTCAGGATGGAGCGAACTCAGACTCTCGAGTGTGGCCGTAGTGAGTAGGTGGATGGGCGCATCGTCGAAGAAGGTACCCGCCGGCAGGTCGAAGTCTGAGAAGCCGTCACCCTCCTCGGCAACTGCCGTCCAGGGGCCCAGGGACTCTGCGCTGCCGTCCGCGGATTCGAACGATACATGGTGGCCCAGAGCGATGGAGAGAATTTCTTCCAGATCGGCTTGATCGCTGCTGACTGTGCTTCCGTCAGGAAGGGTGATGCTAACGGGCGGAGCCGAGTCGCCGCGATTCGGCTGGCGGACGTAGCTCGCGCGGAAGTCGAAAAGTTGGGCGAATTTCCTCGTATTCTTGGCGGTCGCAACTCTTCCGGTGGCCTTTTCCACGAGCGCGTGCAGCCGATCTCCTTGAAGCCCGCGTCGAGTTACCTCGACCGCGTCGAGCTTCTCGCCAAGCATCGATTTGACGGGGTATCGCCAGAGCTCGACAACGGTGGCGCCGCGGATTTGCGGTGACTCAATGTCAGACAAAATTGTGCGCACCTAAGTTCGGTTTAGCGATCATCGCTGGTCGAGGCTAGCGAGCGCCTCTGCAGAACGTTGGGCGAAGGGACCGGCGCCAAGGCTGTCTCTTATACACATCT
>DHWR01000184.1:2798-3172 GCA_002413265.1 Chloroflexi bacterium UBA5177 | reverse complement strand
ATCGCGCCGATCGCGGCGACCAGCAGCAGGAGGGAGGTCAGCTCGAACGGATAGAGGTATTTCGTGAACAGCTCGACGGCGATCCACTGCACGGTGCCGAAGACGTGCAGGTCGGCCTTCTCCGGCTGCCGGTACTGGACTCCCTGCAGCATCATCCAGGTGAGAGCCAGAAAGACCACAGCGAACAGCGCCGCCAACCACGGCTGAAAGCGCAGGCGCCCGCGGCCGAGCTCGCGCGCCGGTCCCAGCAGCGCGATGACGAACAGAAACAGCACCATCACGGCGCCGGCGTAGACGATGATCTGGACGACGAAGACGAACTGCGCGCTCAGCAGCAGGAACAGGATCGATAGGGCGATCATCACCACCACGAG
>DHWR01000184.1:0-2488 GCA_002413265.1 Chloroflexi bacterium UBA5177 | reverse complement strand
AGCACCGAGCGGATCGGCTCATGGAAAGCGATGACGCCAATGCCTCCCGCCACAGCCATCGCGGCGGCGACCAAAAAGACGGCGAGCCCCACGGCTAGGGCGCCTCTTCTTTCTTCTTGGCGTTGAGCCGCGCTTCGACGTCCGGCGGCAGCGGCTCCAGCAGCTTCTCCTTGGTGTAGATGAATTTCTCGCGGCTGGTGTCCGACAGCTCATACTCGGGGCCGAGCACGATCGCCTGCACGGGGCACGCCTCTTCGCAGTAACCGCAGAAGATGCAGCGGAGCATGTTGATCTCGTAAGTCTTGGCATAGCGCTCGCCCGGCGACACGCGCTTCTCATCGGTGTTCTCGGCCGCGATCACCAGGATGCAGCCCACCGGGCATGCGGCCGCGCAAAGCTCACAACCGATGCAGCGTTCGAGGCCGTTGTCGTACCTGCGCAGGTAATGGCGCCCGCGGTAGCGCTCCGACCTTGGCGTCTTCTCCTCCGGGTACATCGTCGTGACCACCGGCTTGAAGAACTCGGAGAGCGTGGTCTTCAGGCCGCCCGCAAGCGCGGCCACATCGCCGGCAACGCTGGGCTTCTCCCCCTCGGGCTTGGGCGGCACGCCCTCGCCCGGCTGCCTCAGCGGCGTGGGGTCGTGCTCGCCGTTCTCGATCTCGTCAGTCATCCCTACCCCTGAACTGCCACCAGGACGATCCCGGTGATGATGATGTTCGCGATTGCCAGCGGCATGAGCACCTTCCAGCCGAGGCGCATGAGCATGTCGTAGCGAAGGCGCGGCAAGGTGCCGCGGAGCCAAATGTAAAGGAAGAGGAAGAAGATCACCTTGAGCACGAAAGCGATCACCGGGGGTACGAACCACAGGTACCAGCCGCCGAAGAACAGCAGCGCTGCCAGCGCCGAGACGGTGATCATGTTCACGTACTCGGCGAGGTAATACATCACGAACTTCAGGCCCGAGTACTCGGTGAGGAATCCGCCGATCAGCTCCTGCTCAGCCTCCGGGAGGTCGAAAGGCGCGCGGTTCGTCTCGGCGACGGCCGCCATGAGGTAGATCACGAAGCCGATCGGGGTCAGCAGGATGAGCGGGATCGGCCCTGTGTACGGCCCCCAGTGAACCGTGTACTCGACGATGTCGCGCAGCCGCAGCGAGCCGACGATCATGAACGTCGGCACCAGCGAAAGGCCGAGCGCGATCTCGTAGCTGATGAGCTGCGCAGCCGATCGCAAGCCCCCAAGCAGCGAGTACTTGGTGTTGGATGAGTAGCCGCCCAGCAGGATTGCATACACGTTCAGCGAGCTGAACGCGAAGATGAGCAGAACGCCGATGTTGAGATCGGCGATCCAGTACTGGACGTTGTACCAGAGGCCGATCGGGATCACCGCCCACGAGAGGAAGGCGGCGGCGACGGCGATGGTGGGAGCGGCGACGTAGAGAACCGTGTCGGCCTTGGCCGGGACGAAGCTCTCCTTGAAAGCCAGCTTCACGCCGTCCGCTGCCAGCTGCATGAGCCCAAAGGGTCCGACCCGGTTGGGGCCCGGGCGCCGCTGGATGCGGCCGAGCGCCACCCGCTCGAACCAGACTGTGTATGCAGTCGCCGTCAGGACGACGAAGAGGAGAAGCGTGATTGCGACGGTCACGACCACCCAGTGGCCGATCGCGTTGTTGTAGAAGTCGGTCATGGGCGCGCCGGCCCGAGCAGCACTGGCACAGGCTCCGGCTCTGGGCTGGGAGGCTGCGCCAGGGCCCCAAGAGCGGGGAACGCGTTGGCCACTTCGCGTTGAATCGGAGAGATGCCTACGTACTCGAGGGAGAGCCCGAGGGCAACGGCCAGCTCGCTGAGCACGTCCCACGATTCCTTCAACGGCGCCTCGGCGTCGACAGCCGGGCGCAGGAACTGCACGCGGCCCTCGAGGTTGGTGTAGCTGCCCTGCCGCTCGGCGAAGCTGGTGGCCGGCAGGACCACCGAGGCGTTGATGTGCTCGGGCCGCGGAAGGTGATCCCACGCGGCAAGGAACTTGACGCTCGCGGGAATCCCGGCGGTGGGCGGTGGGCCCCAGCTGAGCAGCGCTTCGACTCCGTCCAGGGAATCCCACCCGGCGACGCCGAGCTCGAGGGCACCCCGCTCGTTGGTGCCTCGGTACAGCGGCATCATCTTGGCGCCGACCTTGCCGGCCAGCTCGGTGCACGCGGCCACCAGACCTGCCGCGTCCTCACTGCCGCGACCGTCCCCGTAAAGGATGGCCACGGGACCGCCGGGCTCTCGGAGCAATTCGTGGTCGGCCAGCTTCCGAACCTCGGCGGCCGCCTCTCCCGGCTGGTTGCGGATGTGCACGGTTTGGCGGTGGCGGTCGAGGTCGACCGCAGTGGGGTGGATGACGATCAGCTTCGCGCCGCGCTTCGAGACCGCCTTCTTGACGCGAAGGTTGACGATGGGCACGTCGTTCTCGGTGTCCGAGGCGACGATGATGATGACGCGCGCGT
>DHWR01000126.1:1375-4054 GCA_002413265.1 Chloroflexi bacterium UBA5177 | reverse complement strand
GCTTCAGCGCGTATCGAACTGCCCGCCGCGAAGACCATCTCTGCAGCGCCAACACCGCCTCGGCTCATTCGTCGTAGGGAGGGGGTTGAAGTCTGCTCCCTGACACCTTCCCGAGTCGTTGGGCTGACAGTCGCACGTCTGACTCATCCCACCTGGGCGATCGTCTTCGTAAAGCTCGAAGCATTTCGGGCAGACGTGCAGACAGGCATGCGCATCATCGTCGGAGGATGAAAACACCATTGCAATTGACCAAAACCGCCCTTGCACCTCCGGACTCAGCCGCTCCTAGAGCTCAAGCGCCCTGAGGAGCCGATTCCTCATACCTCCGCACCTTCGCTCTGCTAGCTGCCCAGTAGTAAATCCGGACGACAAGGTCCCGAGTTTGGCCCCGATCCAGTCCTTCGCCGCTCAAGTCCGGAAGCCCAGGCCGGAAGCTCCCCACCAGAGGCAGCCAGTTCGTGGGAGAGACGACGTAGGTCATGCGTCTTCTCAGGAGGATCGCGGCCTGTGAGAATAAGCGCCGCCTTCAGAGACCTCTCAGCAATCTGCTGGGCATGGAAGCCGAAGATCCAGTCGGCTACTTGCTCTTGACCGAGGAGCACGTCGAGCAGTTGAAGCTCCTCGAAAGCCTTGTCGAGAAAGACCTTGGCGCTACCCGTCTCCATACAAGACTCGGCCCTCAGTAAAGGCCCGGCGCAAGGCTGTTCCCAGCCAGTTGCCTCGCTCTTCGACCTCCTTCTCGGAGTAGACGAGCACGTCTATCGGCATTTCAATGGGATCGAGCGCCCGTCGCAGACGCACTATCTCACGGTGCCGACTCTCGAACCGCTCAAGCACCACCACGAGATCGAGGTCGCTATCCTCTGTCTGCGTCCCTCTGGCATAGGAGCCGAAAAGGATGATCTTGCGCGGCTTCGAAACCTCTAGCAAGAGATCAACCACCTGCTTCAGGAGGTCGGCGCTAGTCGCCTGGGCTCCCGTTACTTCCTCTGATGCCTGGCTCATGCAAATCGCGTTCGCCGTTTCTCCTCGCGTCTCATCATAGGTGCCGGATAGAGGGCTTACGTCCGGGCGCTCTGCGAACGAGGGCGAATGCAAGTCGTCCCTACGACGGTGAATGCGGCCGAGTTGGCGGATCACGAGGGTCTTCGCGCTTTCAATCTCGATACACGCTGAAGCGCTGACCTACGGCATGGGTACCTGCGTGGTGGACATCCACGACATTCCACGTCAGGGTGGGGCGCGCTGCGGGCGCGGAGCGTGCGTGATGGCCACGCCGATTTTTCTCCCCAACGCTCTACAGGTGACCTCTGACAAAGCTCAAGATGCTCTGACCTAGCTGCGTGGCTTCTTCGGCCTCTGAGTACGTCGGCGCTGTGCGGCCAGGAGGATAGCGGAACTCGGTGGCATACGGGGTCAGGGTCTGCGCAGCGCTCAGAAGGGAGGCAAACGCAGGCTCGAGCGCCTCGCATTTGGCTTGCAGCTTGACGAGATCGTGTGTAAATGTGAACTCTTCGGACCACGCGGTCAGGAATGCTTTCATCGATTTCTCAGCAGCCTGCTGCGCATGATACGCACTAATCTCGGGCAGAGCAGTCGGCGCGCTCAGTAGGGTCCTTGAGGCTTGCAGATCGTGCTCGGCTCTAGTAAGCCATTCCTGGGCCACCTGCAAGCTTTGCGGGCTAGGCGGTTGCGGTGGCATACAGAAGCTGTCCCTCGCGCTGCACAGTGGCCGGCAGAGAGGCGACAACGCCGGCACGCCAGTCAAACTCCTCACTGCCCATGAACACCATGTCTAGGGGAAGAACGTGGTGGCCGATCGCACGGTAAGCTTTCTGTGCAAGCCGGTGAGGGAATTCTGCGGGCTCCGGCACGACTACAAAAAGATCTAGGTCGCTGTGATAACTAGCCGAACGCCGTGCATGTGACCCGAAGACGTAGATTCTCTCCGGGCGGAAGGTCCGGATTAGCGTCTCGGTCACGCGGGCAACGTCCGCTGCTTCAGTTGCTTCGAGGTGCGGAAGGAGACGGCGGACGCGCTGGTTAAGCGTCTGCTTCGACATCTCGATCGTCTGGTCCGTACTATCCAAGGCCATACATGATCCAGCAATAGCTCATTCTGCGCTTCCGACAACCGTGCTCACCCAGACGGCGTCTAGCAACTCTGAGGAACTCGGCCCCAATTAGCGACTCATGATATAGCGGCGATCGGCCATCCTAATCCGCTCTGGTCGACACCGTAGCTTCTTCGCGGCGCTCAGCCCTCAGTCCTCAGCTCACCGCCTTCTTCAACAGCGCGCCGATCCTTGCCTCGTCGGCGGCGGGTAACTCCTTCAGCGCGAAGCCGGTCGGCCACATGGCGCCCTCGTCGAGGTTCGCCTTGTCGCTGAAGCCGAGCGTCGCGTACCTCGTCTTGAACTTCTGCGCGCTTTGGAAGAAGCAGACCACATTGCCGCCCTTGGCATATGCGGGCATCCCGTACCAGGTTCTCGGCGTGAGTGCCGGCGCACTGGCTTTGATGATGGCATGAAGCCGCTCGGCCATGGCTCGATCCCGCTCCGGCATCTCGGCGATCTTCGCGAGTACCTCGCTTTCCCCGTCCGCCTTGCCCGCGCGCGGGCCGCGGCGCGCGGCCGCCTTCTGCTCTTGGGCGCGGTCCCTCATCGCGGCTCGTTCCTC
>DHWR01000126.1:0-1245 GCA_002413265.1 Chloroflexi bacterium UBA5177 | reverse complement strand
GCGGCTCGTTCCTCGTCCGTGAACCCCTTGGATGCCTCGCCGGTGGTGTTCTTGGCCGGCTTCTCCGTGTCCTTCATGGCAGGTTTCCCCTATGCGAGATCTGATGGCACGACCTTCAAAACTAGTCTAGCGTCCGGGGCTTTCGCGATGATCTAGCCGGCTGTTGCGGTCCACAAATTCGCGCTGGCCCTCCGACAGTTCGTGAAGGTCGTTCAGGCTGTCTACCAGTGCCGTCGCACGGGATGCCTCCGCCCGGCTACGTATCGGCCACGGCTGAAACGTGGCAAGGAAGAAGGGCGGCTCACCCCTGGCGTCCATACTTCGCCGAACCTCGACGCGAAGACCGCGGAATGGGTCTGTTTGGTAATCACGGATGCTCGACTCCTCCGCCACCCATCAAACCGCGATCGTCAAACTCTCAAGATCTCGGGGGTAAAACGTGACGATCTCGATCCCGTCTTCCCGCACGACCACCGTGTCGGAGTGCCTGAAACCCCCAACCTCCCTGTCATAGACTCCCGGCTCCACGGTGAAGACCATGCCAGCCTCGATCCGGGTGTGATCGCCGATGTCCAGGAACGGCGCTTCGTGGTTGCGGAGCCCGATGGCATGACCAGTGTGCTGCCTCCAGTACGGCATCAGATCATTCGCCTCGAAGTAGCCCAGCACCGCTCGGTCCACCTCCGCGCACGTCGTGCCGGGCCGGATGGCCTCGAAGGCGACCTGCTGCGCGGCGGCCATGTGATCGAAGAGGCGTCGCTGCTCGCTCGAAGGAGCTCCGATGACCATCGCTCGCTCCAGCTCGGCCTTGTAACCCCAGACCGGGGCGCTGGTTTCGCTCACCAGGACGTCGCCCGCGCGGAACTCGATGTTGTGCGCGATGGCGTGCGCCCACGCGCTTCGTCGGCCGATCTGGCCGCGATACCCCGCCGAGATCCCATCGGACGAGCCGAGCTGTCCTCCGTAACGCGTGCCGAGGGTATCCAGCATGGTCTTGGTGGCTTCGGCTGCGACCCGCAGGCTCACACCGGACTCCGTGGCACCGGGGCGCGTGTATCTCTGGAGCAGGCGGTGCGCGAGGTTGCACCACGTCGCGCTTTCGCGAATGAGACCCACCTCCGCCTCGCTCTTGCGCGCCATCATGCCTTCTATGAAGGAGGCCAGCGGTGCGACCGGCGCCTCCACTACCTCCGACAGGGCCGGGCCCTGATACCCCAGGATGCCCGGATAGCCGTCCTGATCGGC
>DHWR01000213.1:2482-3061 GCA_002413265.1 Chloroflexi bacterium UBA5177 | reverse complement strand
GGCTGGACCACTTTCAAGGGGTCACGTCACCGTGGGCACTTCCTAGCGATCTGGGTATTCGGTCGAGGGCCAATCTGACATGGAGCAGGGCGACCCAAGTGCGTCGGAAGGACCCCTGTTACGATTGCCTCGGACCTCAATAGGGAGGTCTAACGAAGCCAAAGGGGGCTTTGATGACTGTTGTTCCCACATTCGGATGGGAGACACTGGGGCCGCATCTGGGTGGACGGCGGCTGGTTGACCGGGATGAGCGCTTTCAGGTGAGCGCCAAAGTACGCACGCACGGCCCTTATGAGGGGTGGATGTTCGCCAAGGTCTGGAGCAGCGAGGCGGGATGGTCCCATATCGCCCTCGATCCAAATCACGCCATTGAGGCTCAGGGTTGCGCTGGAAAGGAGAAGGACTCGTGGCAGATGTGCCGCGACATCCTCGCAGCGAAGAAAATCGGCGCCGCGCGAGCAGATCTCTCGTAGAGCTCAACCGCTAACGCAGGGTCAATTACTGGCATTCCGTGTCCACGTTTTGCGGCGTTTTCGCGCCCCTTATCTCCTAACCCAATAGCCCGCGAAGCGTGTCTAC
>DHWR01000213.1:0-2237 GCA_002413265.1 Chloroflexi bacterium UBA5177 | reverse complement strand
GTTCGATCCCTGCCCGGCCCATTTCCGATAAATCCTGCAATTTGGAAGATTTCTCGAGTCGGACGGCCTCGATCGCTTCTATAGCAACGGCTTGGACTGGGACGCGGAGAACCGCTATGCCACCGTCGACGGCGAAGGCGACATCGATGTCCGCCTCGAACTGACGTACGAACCCGTCGCTCAGACGCTGGACGTGTCGAGTGCCGAACTGGCGCCAGACCCCGAGCCACCTGAGCAGGCTGTGACCCGCGAGCGCTCCGCCTAGATGGACCGAGGCGGGACCCCATTGGATCCGAGCCGATCGAGTCCCCCGGCGCGTTCGCGAGGCAGAAGAGGAAGACGGCACGCACGCTGGCAGAAGGTCAGACTGGGTCGGCAGCGTGGGCGAGAAGACAGTGTCTTACAGGAGCTTGCGAATCTCTTCGAAGCGCTCTAGCACCTCGTCGAAGGATGGATAAGCGCCGGCGGAGAAGAGCAGGCGGCACTGAGCCTCGTAGTCGACCGCAAGTCGTTCGCGCAGCTCGGGCTCCGGGAAAAGGGCTGGACTGTCGGCGAACGAAAGATCCGCTGGAGGGCGATAGATCTTTGCGAAGAACTCGCGACTCGTTTCGTCGTAGTCGCTGCGGATCTCCTCATACTCGCGAGAGGCGAGCATGTCTCGCACTTCACTGCGTCCGGCCAAGACGTGCAGGTCTGGGTAATGTCGAGCGTCCCGGTCGAGAGGATGATCCTCCTCCAGCAGACGAATCACTTTGCCGTGCAACGCGAACATCTTCTCGACGAACGTCCGGCGGAAGTGGAGCAGCGTCATGTCGAACGGAGTCAAGTCGTCGGCCATGTCGCTTCTCCCCTGCTCAACCAGGTACTCCGCAACCAATGACGTGATCGGCCGGTTCTCGGTCGGGAAAGTTCCACTCTGGATGCCGGGTTCAAGGCGGACCACGGCGGCGATTCCGGGCAGCGCAGCGAACTTGGTCTCGTAGGACAGGTAGTCCTCGCGGCCGTGACCGCCAATGGTCCGGCCTTCGTCGACGAGCCAGGTAAGGGCCGGATGCTCCGCCACCGCTTCCGTCAACTGTGTGAGAATCCGGTTCATCCTGTTCGTGCCGGGAACCGGATCAAACCTGTGCCGGTTGACGAAGAGATCGATGTCTTCGGAAAACCGCGTGATCAGGCCCCAGCCTTTCGAGAGGCTGGTCCCGCCCTTGAACATCGCCTTGTCCCCCAGCCGATCGGCGACGATGCGCAGGATTTCTGTGACGTAGTAGTCCTTTTCAATGAACTGCTCGCTGACTTGGAACTGCTCTGCGGCGCGCAGCATTGCCTGCTCAAATTCGGGGTGCTCGAAGAGTCTCACTTCGCATGCCAATCCTTTGCATGACGCAGGCTCGCCAGGCGGCCGAAGTCATAGCGGCTGAGCGGGTTCAGGCTCTTGCGCAGCTTCTGAAGGAGCCGAGGCGGCATGTCGAGCTCTTGGCCAAGTGCCCCCAGCATCGCGCGCACACGCGGCGGTTCTCCTTGAGCTGCACGGACCACCCGGGCGAAGCGTTCTTCATCCGCCAGCAGGCGAAGAAGCCGATATCCAGTCTCCTCCGGTGAAAGATCGCTCGACCGTGCGCGCTCACGCAAGATCTCGAGGATCGCTCCCTCCTCCGTTGAGAGGTTTGCGCGCTCGGCCGGACGCCCCGTATGAACGACGAACTCTCGCAATGCGGTTGGCGGTCCCGGCGCGATGGTCGCGAACTCAGTGTGGTACGGGTTCTGAGTGCTCAGACCAAGTGCGTTCGCCGCGCTTAGCCCTGCCGGGAACACCGGAGCGGTGATCGTTCCGGCAGCCGAGGAGCTGGCTGACGGCATGCTGGGTCCGAAGGACGTCGGCACCGAGCGGTAGTAGACGCCCTTGGCGACACGCTGCAGCTCGCCCTTCCGGGCCATCCGGGAGAGCGCCTTGGCGACGGCCGCAGGCGGCAAGTCTTGGAAGTCGGAATGCTTCCAGAGTCGTGGGCCACCGCGGTTGAGGCGCTCTCGCACAGCCTGAGTTGTACTGCGGCGTGGTTTGTCCTTGAGGGGCTCTTCGGGCATGCTTCTGAGGGTACCGAGCCGACTCAAAAGTGTCAAGTTTTTTTGCCATAAAACTTGACATATTCGGATGGTGCCGCCCTGGCACTTGCGGCAAGGATTCACCCGCTCTGCGGTGTCTCCGCCCTCTAAAGGAATTGACCGGACCCCGTTTTTCG
>DHWR01000307.1 GCA_002413265.1 Chloroflexi bacterium UBA5177 | reverse complement strand
TACCGGCAGTGGCGCCGCACAGTGCCCACAGAAGAGAGCTCCGGCAAGCGTTTCACCCCCGCAGCTCGGACAGATTGTCAGGTCCATAGTCCCGCTATCGTATCACTATGGACGGAGGTGACAGTAGCTCATGACAGCGGGTCGGATCGCTTCAAAGGGCACAGATGGGTGGTAGCTCGCCTAGCTGTTCTGCGAGCAGATTCAAGCCTGAGAGACGAATCTCGGATCGATCGGCTAGGCCATCTGCTGACGCGGCCGATGCTGGATTGCCTCGGCTACATGGGCGGGGCCGATCACGTCGGCACCGGCCAGATCGGCAATGGGCCTGGTGAGCTTGAGGGTTCGATGGAAGGCGCGGGCGCTGAGATGAAGCTGCTGCACAGCGGCTTTGAGCTCTACTGATGGTCACGCCACCATCCTCCAGGGGCTGCCGCAGCGCTTCGAGGCTGGTGTGCGAAAACTCGGGAGCTCTTCGAAGAAGAGAATGCCGCGATGCGCCAGGGTGATCTCTCCGGGGTGCGGAAACTGTCCTCTGTCCACCAGCTCGGACCGATGTGCGGCTTACTGGCCTCACCATGCGCGAGCGCTTGGAGCTGCGCGGCAGGTTCTGTACGTTGGGTAGCGATTCGCGTTTCAGTGGGCCTAAAAGAACTACAGTAGCGAAGAAAGGAGATCGTCATGTTCATTCAGGTGTTTCAGGGGAAGCTGCGGGACGCTGATCTCTGGTCGCGCCAGGTGGAGATATGGCGCCGGGAGATCAAGCCGAAGACGACCGGGTTTATCGGCTTTACCTCCGGCGTCACCGCCGAGGGCTACGTGATCACGGTCGTGCGCTTCAGGTCGGAAGAGGCGGCGAAGGTCGATAACGATCTGCCTGAGCAAGGGGCGTGGTTCGAGCAGGCATCGAAGGCCTTCGACGGCGAGGTCGTGTTCCACGATTGCCGTGAGGTCGACGTCCTCCTCGACGGGGGCTCGAACAGCGCCGGCTTCGTGCAGATCATCCAGGGCCGGGCCAAGGATCAGAAACAGATGCGTGGTCAGGCGAAGGAGACAGAGACCGAATTGCGCCAGATCCGTTCTGACCTCATCGGCGCGACCGTGGCCTGGCACGGCGATGGGGGTTTCACTCAGGCCGCTTACTTCACGTCCGAGCAAGAAGCTCGCCAGAACGAGCAGGCGATGGCCCGGAGCCCCTTCTACGGGCGGTTCATGTCGATGATCGACGGCGACCCGGCCTTTTATGACCTCAGGAGCCCTGAGTTCGAATAGCGCGGTCTTTGTATCTGTGCAATCTTGCACATGCCAGTGTGACGGTGTTCTGAGCCTCGCGGGTATCCCATGCGGTCAGGGCGCAAACTTGCGCTACCCCATCTGCTGTCGGGGACGGTACTGGATCGCCTCGGCTACATGGGCGGGGCCGATCACGTCGGCACCAGCCAGGTCGGCGATGGTCCTTGCGAGCTTGAGAGTTCGATGGAAAGCGCGGGCGCTGAGGTGAAGCTGCTGCACCGCGGCCTTGAGAAGTGCCTGCGCCGGAGCTTCGACCGCGCAGTAGTGGCGGACTTCCTTGGGGCCCATTTCTGCGTTGTTGGTGCGCTTGGTTCCCACGAAGCGTTCCAGCTGCAGATCGCGAGCCCTTTCTACGCGTCCCCTGATGGTTTGTGAGGCCTCCGGCACGGTGGTTCCGGTGAGCTTCTCGTAGTCCACACGAGGGACTTCGACGTGGATGTCGACACGGTCGAGCAAGGGCCCGGAAAGGCGGCGCTGGTAGCGCACGATCGAGGTCTGGGTACAGGTGCACTCGCGCTCCGGATCGCTGGCGAATCCACACGGACAGGGATTCATAGCTCCGATGAGCATGAACTTGGCTGGGAAAGACACGGAGCCGTGAGCTCTGCTGATGGTGACGTCTCCGTCTTCCAAGGGCTGACGCAGCGCTTCCAGGCTGGTGTGCGAGAACTCGGGCAGCTCATCGAGGAAGAGAATTCCCCGGTGCGCGAGGCTGATCTCGCCCGGATGCGGAAACTGACCGCCGCCCACGAGGCCGGCGTGACTCACGGTGTAGTGCGGCGACCGAAAGGGACGCTGTCGAACAAGAGGGCGATCGGCTGGGAGCATGCCACTGACCGAATAGATCTTGGTGGCTTCGAGCGCTTCGTCGAGTGTCATCGGCGGCAGGATCGAGGGCAGCGCTCGAGCGAGAAGGGTCTTCCCGCTGCCTGGAGGGCCACTCATGAGAACGTTGTGCCCGCCGGCCGCGGCGACCTCGAGGGCTCGTTTCACGTGTTCCTGCCCTCGGATCTCGCTCATGTCCGCGCTGTAGGTGACCGGCTCGGGGTGAGCCCCGTTTGGAATGACTCTCACCAGCTCCCCGCCCCCGTTGAGATGCTGCACGAGCTGGAGGAGTGACGGCACGCCCACAATCACCATGTCGGTTACAAGGGCAGCCTCCGCGGCATTCACCTCGGGAACGAACACTTCCTTTATGTGATGCTCGCGGGCAGCCAGGACCATCGGCAGGATCCCCTGAGTGTGACGCAGCACCCCATCGAAGCTCAGCTCTCCCAGAAAGAGCCGATCCACCGTGGCGGTAGGATCCAGGGCACCGGTCGCCGCCAGGACGCCGACCGCTATCGCAAGGTCGTAGCTCGGCCCTTCCTTCTTGAGATCAGCTGGGGCGAGATTGACGGTCACGCGGTTGCCGGGGAACCGTCCTCCGGAGTTTTTGATGGCGGCGCGCACCCGCTCCCGCGCTTCTTGCACCGCGGTATCCGGCAACCCGACTATCTGGAATGTTGGGAGACTATGCCTGTTTGAGGGTGTCTCACGCCGGCGATGGGTTGATCTCGCTGGCATGGTTGTAGGAATAATTTGTCCCATCGCGGCCAATAGGACGGGACGGAATGTCGCCAGGATTGCGTGGGCGAAGGCGCAGGAATACTGGGAAGGGAGCTAATTCGTTGCTCAAACTCTTTGAGCATGCTGGTCGAGCCTCATGCATGGCCACTAGCATCCCTTCCGGCACCGCGACCGGTACTCCCTGGGAACAGCCGGCTTGAGTGCGAAGATTCGGGCAACCTCTTTGGTCTGGCGGCCCACGATCAACTGCGCGTAGACCGGGAAGGACTGCGGGAGCGCTTTGCTCACCATCTCGAAAGCAGCTTCGAGATGTTCATCTGGGCTAGAGGCGATGAAGTTTCCGAGCGTCTCGTCGAAGCGCTGCCCAAACGAGCGCCCGGCCCCCCACATGGCACGCCCACCGCGATGGACGACTGGATGGCCGTCCGACGTGAACCGGACGAATCGCAGCGCGTCCTACCCGAGCTCGTCTCACTTCAGGACATACGAGGAGACCTGCACCTCCACTCAAGCTTTCCTGTCGAGCCGAGCCACGATTCGGGGCAGAGCACGATGGCGGACATGGTCGAGAGAGCGCGCGCTCAAGCACAGTGACGCATTCGAATTGCTGGTTGCGACGATTCTCAGTGCCCAATGCACCGACGAGCGGGTCAATCTGGTTACGCCCGCGTTGTTTGCTCGGTTTCCCAACGCCGTGGCATTCGCCAAAGCAGATCCAGTTGCCGCACCATCATCCGCAACCGCTCGATGCCATCTACTTGAGTGACGGCAGCACGACGCCCGCGCCGAATGACGCACCGTTGCGTCAGCAACCGAATCCCCCGACATGATCTCGTCTCTCAGCATCTCTTGAGCCTCTCAACCACTACAGCCCAAGCCGGGAGCCTACGTGGTTATGGAAGGGGATCAAACGAGGGCGCAAAGCGAGACTGCCGGGGAGCGTCAGGATGGGATAAATGGCCCGCTAGCACTTGGCAGGGACCGGCTGGAGTCGAGAGACGCGATAGATGCGCTCCGTTCCCAGATCGGAGGCCAATGGTTGCTCCACCGGTTGATAGTTCTGGTAGAGCTCGACCGCTAGTACACTCAACGGCGCATCGTCCGGCATGCCCATGCCATCCAGGGAGGCCGAAATCTCATCGGCCGACCACGAGCACACCGCGTAGGCCGTGGCTGCATGGAGCTGGTTGAACTTGCTCCAATCCTTGCGGT
>DHWR01000255.1 GCA_002413265.1 Chloroflexi bacterium UBA5177 | reverse complement strand
AGGTTGTAGCCCTCCTCGAACCACTTGCCGAGCATGGTGTCGTACTGCTTCGGCAGGCGTTCCACCAGGTCGGTGGCGCCGCCCTCGGCCGCCGCGTGCTCGATCGCCGGAACATCTTCCAGCTGCTCAACCTTGCCGAAGCCGATGTTCTCGCGAGCCGTCGTCTGGTAGGTCGCGAAGTCCTGGTAGAGCACTCCCATCTGGCGCCGCAGCTCATCAGGATCGAAGTCCTTGACGTCGTACCCATCAATCAGCACCTCTCCCTCGGTCGGGTCGTAGAGGCGACTGAGCAGCTTGATCAGCGTGGTCTTGCCCGCGCCGTTGCGTCCGACAATGGCGACTGTCTCTCCCGGCTCGACCTCGAACGAGACGTTCTTGACCGCCTGACGGTCCGATCCCTCATATCCGAAGGAGACGTTCCGGAACTCGATTCGCCCGGCGAGGGGGCGAGGCACGGGCACCGGATGCTCGGGGACCTTGATGGACGGCTCGTTCTCGAGCAGCTCGAAGAGGGAGGTGAGGTAGAGGTTGTGCTCGTAGGTGCTGCTCAGTCCACTCAACACATTCTGCAGGGAGGACTGCACCGTGCCGGCAGCCTGCGTATATAAGGAAAGGTCGCCGAGGGTCAGCTTGCCGGCGACTGCCTGCACGGCTACGTAGAGGTAGGTGCCGGCGTTGGCGGCGATGCTCAGCGCGCCCCAGGCGTAGCCGGCCAGGTAGCGCTTGGTGATGAGGCCGCGCTGTTCGTCGTAGTACCCCTGGGCGAGATCCCGGAACTGGGTGAGGAAATGCGGCGCCAGGGTGAAGAGCTTGACCTCCTTGGCGTAGGTGTCGGTGGTCAAGAGGGTCAGCAGGTAGCTCATGCGGCGCCGGACCGGCGAGTTGCGGCGAGCGATGGCGTAGCCCCACCAGCCGTAGCGGGCATCGGAGATGAAGGCCGGGATGGGAGTGAGCAGCGCAACCAGCGCCAGCCATGGGCTCAAGCCGAGGAGCAGGGCAATCATGGTGGAGAAGGTCAGCGCGGTTCTCATCAGTCCGAAGGCGCCGGAGACCATCTGTACGGGCCGAGTGGTGGCTTCGCGCTGAGCTTGCTGCAGGATGTCGTAAGAATGTGCATCTTCGAAGAAGGTGAGGTCCAGCTTCGATGCGTGATCCATGATCAGCAGCTGGACACTCATGCTCACTTTCTCCTGGAGCAGCTGCTGGCTGATGTTGGTAAGTGTCGTGAGCAGCGAGTTTACCGCGGTGACGGCGAACTGCAGAACGGCCAGCACGATCACCGCGGCCAGAACCGTGATGACCGGTGTGCGGATCGCACCCCAGAGCAGGGGGATGACGAGGATGGTGCGGTCCGGTGCGTGGCGCGCGTGGACCTCGATGGCCACCACCACCGCGTTGATCAGCAGCTTGGAGAGGTAGGCGGAGGCGGCAGGCACCAGTCCGGCGAGGATGGTGACGAAGGCCAGCAGGAAGGTCAGCGGCCGGCTGGCTCGCCAGACCAGAGCGAAGACACGGCCGACGCCGCTGAGGCTGCCGCGGACGGGCACGAGCATGGCGCGAACGCGCCCGCGAAGGCCGCCGGGCGCACCGGCCGGTTGCTCTGGACGCCGCAGCGGGGGACGGCGTCCGCGTCCACTCGAATGTGGGTCACCAATCATTGACAATCACGCGGATAGTAGTCGTTGAACCGCGACAAGACGCAGTTCCGGTGCTTTATCGTAAATGTCGCGTGGAGTCCAGCGCGCCTGCACGTTCGTACAGGAGATCCTGCCAAGGTGGACAGGCTAGGTGAAGGCGGCGTGTTACCGGATGACCGTTGCTGACGTTCTCAGGAACATGAAGGATGTCACGTGGAAGAGATCCCGGGCGTTGCGGCTGGCGGCGATGTTTTTGGCTGCAGGATTTGGGCTTGCGGGAGGGACCGGAGAGACCGTGGATCGACTGGCGTATGCGGCTCCGGCCGCCCCGCAAAGTACTGCGCCTACCTTTTTTGATCCCAACGACGGCTGGCGAATGGAAGCTTCTAGGGATCCCGTGCATAACCTTCGCGGGCCGCTGTATGTGTTGCGCTCCCGAGATGGGGGTCGGCACTGGCAGAGGACCGGAACGATTCCGCACGGGTTGGTGGAAATGCAGGGGATGTTTGGGATGCGCGTGTCGCAGCTCGCGTTCGCGACTCCGGTGGACGGATGGGCATACGGATCAGGCCTGTATTCGACCCACGATGGCGGTAAGAGCTGGAAGCAGCTGGCGATCCACGGGATGACGACGACGATAAGCATCGCCGGTAGGAGTATCTGGAGGCTCGACTCCAGCTGCCCTCAGGGGACATGCACAGACCGCTGGTACGCGGCCGCGGCCGGCAGCGATACCTGGCTTACGCATCCCCTTCCGAGGAGCGGGGTCAGATTCGTCAGGATCAATCCGACACACGCCTACCTCATCGCGCTGCTCCATCCGGGCCGGAATGCCAAGCAGACCCTGATGCGCACTGTCGACGGAGGAGCCACTTG
>DHWR01000034.1:2379-3502 GCA_002413265.1 Chloroflexi bacterium UBA5177 | reverse complement strand
CACAGAAATGTGCTTGGGATCGAAGGGGAAGGCGCCAAGAATCATGACCGCCATAAGGAGAAGGGCAACTGAGAGAACCCGCGAGAGAAACAGCTTCAAGATGCCTCGAAAGCCGTTACGAATGCGCTGCCCCTCCTGGACCGCGAACGGCAGCGAGGAAAACGAATCGTTGAGCAATACGATGTCGGCGACTGCTCTCGTGGCTTGTGCTCCGGTCTGCATCGCGATGGCAAGGTTTGCCCGCTTCAGGGAGAGGACGTCGTTCACGCCGTCACCAATCATGGCTACGTAGTGACCATTTTGCCTAAGCAGCCTTATCAAGTCCTCCTTCTGATCGGGAGTTATCCTACCGAACACATCGGTCACCTCGGCGGCACTGGCCCGCTGCTTCTCATCCATCTCCGAGAGCTCCATCCCAGAACTGGCGACGAGCTGAGCACTCAACCCCGCCTGTCTTGCTAGGGCTGCAACTGTGCGAGCATCGTCTCCCGATATGATCTTGAGCCTTACACCTGCTGCCCGGAACTGCGACAGCACATCGTTCGCCTCCGGCCGTAGCTCATCGCTCAGACTTACCAGACCAACAGGCACGAGACGATTGGGAAGGACTGGAGCACCGGAATACCTGGTGAGTCGGCCATTAACTGCACGAGCAAACAGCAACACTCGAAGACCCGACTTCGTCCAGGACTCAATCTGGGCAGTCAGATCACTCGAGAGCGAAGCCTGCGGGGCGAGGATCTCCGGCGCGCCCAAAACGTAAACGCCCCGAAGTCGGCCACCGGAGAAAGCTAAAGCACTCCATTTCCATGCGGAAGAAAACGGTATCTCTGCCTCGATGGATTGCGCCCTTCCTTCGCATTCCCGTGCAAGCGTCTGGTTCGTCCTGTTGTCAGAGGATGAGCTGGCAGCGTAGTCACCCAGAGCACTCCGGAGCTCAGCTCCCTGAATTCCAATTGGCTGCAGGGCGTGGATCTTCAGCCGGTTGGCAGTCAACGTCCCCGTCTTGTCCACGCAGAGCACATCCACATTGCTCAGTGACTCAACGGCATTCACCTGCTGAACCAGAGCTCCACGTCGCGCGACACGAAGGGCGCCAAGGGCATAGGCCAGCGTGACTGAG
>DHWR01000034.1:0-2211 GCA_002413265.1 Chloroflexi bacterium UBA5177 | reverse complement strand
GCATAGGCCAGCGTGACTGAGAGAAAGAGTCCCGCCGGCACGAGCTTTGCGATGACCACGGACATCTTCACACTCTCGACGACCGAAAAATGGAAGATTGGCGCCTGAGCCAGAAGTATCAGCTCGAAAATGATTGCCACGAGCAGGATCACTCGAATGATTACGTTCACCTCAAGCTGTAGTGGTGTAAGGACCCGCCGGAAGGTGCGTGCGCGGGCTGTAAGAGCGTTGGCTACGCTCTCGGCGCCGACTTTGTCCGCTCTGTACATGGCCGTGCCCGCCACACAAAACGTGCCTGAGTAGGCGATGTCGCCCATGTCCTTTTCTACGGGCTCGGATTCCCCGGTCAACAGGGATTCGTCCATCTCGATGGGTCCGCTGCTGATAACCGCTCCATCAACCACAATCTGATCGCCGGGCCGTGCCACGATCGTGTCGCCGCGGACGATTTCGGACGGGTCGACACTCCATTCCTGCCCATCCCGAATGACAGTTGCCGACGGCCGACTCAGGAGAGTGATTTGATCGAGAGTGCGCTTCGCCCGAACTTCCTGAAAGAGGCTGACCGTGACATTGCCCAGGACAACGCCGACGGCGACGATGGCGTCGCTCACCTCCCCGAGAAGGATGAGTGCAAGACCAAGGAGGAAGAGCACCAAATTGATGAAGGTGAAGACGTTCTCGCGAATGATTTCCGAGTAGGTACGGCCGGTGCTCGCGATGCTGCCGTTTCCCTCTCCACGAGACCTGCGTTCAAGCACGTCGGAGGCAGAAAGGCCGCCCTGGCGAGCGCTAGGAGGTTGACCCGATGCGGCCCATACGTGTGTGCCAGCCCTGGGCGCCGTCCACGTCCGCAGCATGACCGCTATTGCTCGTCTTTCTGCAAGCCGAGTGGCGGACTGGAGTACGATTGACGTTCTCCCATGTAGAACGGCTCGGCGTAGTCCACCAGGCCTCGTCCAGTGCTACGAATCGCGACGAAGTCGAAAGCGTCGCAGGAGCTGGTAGAGATTGATCGACCAGCCCCAGCCGAACACGCGTGGTGTGAAGACTCGCGGGTCCTTTGAATTCCACATGCGCTCTTTAATGACAGACGGGGTGGGCCAGCGCAAATCGTACGGCACGTTGAGAAACGTTCCGGTCTTCTTCATGATTGAACTCCTTTCGGTCTTTGTCGGAACAGCATGGCTAACAGGCATCGCCCCTGGAAGCGGAACCTGATGAGACTAGATCGGACTCAAGAGTGACGAGGGAGCGACGGATCTGGCGGATGTCTGCCAGCAGACGTTTCCTCTCGACGCGACCGATGTCGTGATCCAACTCGGAAGCAAGCTGATAGATGCGGTGCGTAAGCATTACGTCGTCGATCGTGCGGGTATCAGAGCCGGTGCGCCCGACTGCTAAGTACCTTCCCGCTCGATCGACTGCTTGGCGGCCCGTCGCACTGGTCATTGATCCACGTCCTTCCGGCGACAACAATTCGCATTTCGCCTGTTGTCGCGATGAACTCGAGCTTCTACATCCGCCTTCACCTTACGTACAGAGTCTTGACGGTTGTATCGGTTTGGGACCCGATATTCGGTGTGAAGCAGTAGGAGAGGAAGTGCCGGCAGCAGCCGGCGGGTTTCATCCCAGCCTGCAGAGAATATCGGTTCAACGCCCTAAGACGTCGAGAGATCGGCATCATGAAGGCGGTGGGGGCCAAACGGCATTTCATCCTGCAAGAACTGCTGGCCGAAACCGCTGTGATCGGATTCCTGGGCGCTGCAGCGGGTACTGGTCTCGCCATGGCGGCAACCGCCATGCTCGATAACCAAGTCCTCCGCATATCCCCTTCTTTCGATTGGATCATCATCCTCGGTCTCTTGGCGCTCGGCACCGCCCTTGCCATGGGTGCCGCCATGGTTACCGCCTGGCCGGCGTCAGGCGAGAAGCCTCTCACCGTTCTTCGCTACGAATAAGCCCTCCTGCACCAAGGGCTTTAGTAGAGCCTGAGCACACGTGATGACCTTAGGCGTATATAGAGCGCCGCGGAGAGAAATATCGGGTGGTCGCCCGATACGAGGGAGCCGAAAGCAGCGGTATCTTGGTCCTGGAAGTGGGTGATCGGATCGTCACCGGCTCCAGAAATGCCTCCAGATTAAGTGATGGAGGTTCCACCAGACGATGGTCATCGCCTCAAACGGTCCGATCACCTACTCAACCCACATT
>DHWR01000164.1 GCA_002413265.1 Chloroflexi bacterium UBA5177 | reverse complement strand
TGGCGATTTACCTCGTACTCGAGACCAATCCTGATTGTTGTGAGTCACGCGCCCACGGTTAGAGCCGCAAAACCAGTCTTGTATGTCTCCTTTGGTTCCCAATGCAACTCTTGACGTGCGCGCTCGAGGCTAAGAGTGAAGTCTAGGGACATCTGATTCACGACGTAACGCGAGAGCCACGGCTCACGCGGTCCTGATAGGCGCTCGCACACCAATGCCGCCGCCCATGCTTGGGAGCGTGGTATCCACACAATGCCCGCCGGCATGCCGAGGCTATGAAGAAGATGTTCAAAGACCTCGGCTACGGTCGGAGTGTCTGCGTCCCCAATGTTGAAAGGGCCTACAAGCTCGTGGCACAGCGTAGCGGAAACGGCATCCACAAGATTGGAGATGGAGGTTAGAGTGATTCGGTTGCGGCCGTCACCAATCGCAAGCTGACGACCCAGCAGTCGAGCTCGAAGGAGGCGGGGAAGAAGGGTCGCGTCACCGGAACCATAGACAGCGTGTGGGCGAAGAATAGCGGCGTCAGGACGCAGACGTCTTACGAGTACCTCGCTCATCCACTTCGTTTGCCCGTACCCATTCAGCCATCGCTCGGGAGGAGTCACATCCTCGCGAACACAGGTCTTGGCCACCCATGGGTCGTATACGCTTGCGCTGCTGATGTGGACGAAGCGGGCGCCTGGGAACGAACTCAGGACGTTGCGGGTGCCATCCACGTTGACGGCGATGTGCTCCGGCCCAATAGGCCCATCTCGAACCAGCGCGGCACAGTGGACGACAGCGTCGACCGTGGGGGCTGCCGATAGCGGGCCGCATCTGATGTCCCACGAGATGTCTGGCCCGCGTCGCGAGATGCCGATGACCTCGTGCCCAGCCTGCCGAAGTCCGAGCTGGATCGCACCACCGACGAATCCGCTGGCACCCGTGACCGCGACCTTCAAGCCGGCCTCTGCCCGAGCCTCTCGCGCAAAGCGCCGCGGTTGATCTTATGGGCGCGACCCAACTCCGGCAGGTCCATTACGACGATCTCGTCGGGCAGGGCGAGGCTATCGATCAGCGCATCAATTCGTAAGGCCTGGTCGACACGGCGGCGGAGTTTCTCGGCGTCTCTGTTCGCTGCAGTCGGTTCAACCACCAAGACGATTCGTTCGTCTCCGACTTCTTCGCTCCACACCCCAACCAAGGCACATCTCGCGACGCCGGGGATCTCCGCGATCTTGTCCTCGTATAGAGCTGGGTAGACGTTGTAGTGGCCTCGGA
The DNA here is from genome assembly GCA_002413265.1 of Chloroflexi bacterium UBA5177. Taxonomy (GTDB): domain Bacteria; phylum Chloroflexota; class UBA5177; order UBA5177; family UBA5177; genus UBA5177. The sequence continues at coordinate 7,809 of DHWR01000164.1, read as the reverse complement.
TGATCATGTCCTTCGACCGGCCGAGAAGGACTACTCGCCGAGCGTCGTCGAGGCGTGCCAGATCGCCGGTCGCAACCTCAAGCAGCCGCTCCCCTCCAAGATACCGGCCGCAAAGCCGGTCGCCGGAGACGTAAAGCTCTCGAGCGTGATCGATCCGAACGGAGGCACCGGGCAGCGGAACGCCCACCAGATCGCCATCACCCTGCCATGCAAGCTTTTCCACCATGTCGACGCACGCGACAGGCGCCATCTCCGTTAAGCCATAGACCGAGGTCACCCGCGTTGAAGCCGGCAATAGAGAGCGAAGCCGCACCAGAAGCGACCGGTTGACCGGGCCCGCACCGAGCACAAGCTGACGGAGCGTATTGGGGAAAGCCAGCGAACGACGCTCGCAGTAGGACACGAGCCTGTGAAGGTCGGACGGCACCAGGAACGCGTGGGTGACCTTGGAATGATGCAGAGAATCAACCGTGTTAGCCGGGCGCGCATTCCGCCGGGGAATCAGGACTCGCGCGCCCGCGAGCAGGGCCGGGATTGCACTGTGCAGCTGGTCGGTGAGCACAACAGAGTCAGCGTCCAGCTCGCAAATATCGTCGGAGGCGCTAAGTACAGCCGCGATGGACCGTGCCGTGTGGACGACCGCTCGCGGATCATCAGTCGTTCCAGACGTGAACACGATAAAAACTGCATCTTCCGGTTCCAGAACGACGGGCTGATCCGACAGGCCCTCCAACGGCCTGAAGAGGCGGCCGGCATCTATCGAAGAGGGTGTTCCAGGGAGCCAGTTTCCCACGCGCACGAAGCGACAATCAGGGAGGCCGGCGATCTGGGGCAGTTCTAGCCGTCTGCTGCGCAGTAGCCTACGAGCAACGCCGCTGCCGGAGAGGGCGTAGAGCAGGCTCTCAGCCATGACAAACCTAGGTCGCACCGCAGCCATCCGCGCGGCGAATAACTTCTTGCCCATTCCCGGGTCCGCGGCGACGATTACACCGCCGGCGCGAACCGTGGCGAGGATGAGAACGATGGCTTCAACCGACGGGCGAACGCTAAAAGCCACTGCATCGCCGCGACGCATGCCCTCCGCCCTGAGACGCGTTGCAGCTGCGCTCACGGCATCGTTCAGCGCACCGAAGGAGGTGGAGCGGCCATGCGACGATACAAGCGCCACTTGATCCCGGCGCTCGGCTCCGAGGCGGCCGATGGTTGCGTACATGTCGCCGAGAGAGGCGACGCGCATCATCTGACCGTCTCGACTTCGACAAGGCTGTAGCGTGGGATGAGGACGTTGTGAGCCACTCTGCGCCGGGCCACTCGCAACGGGCCGACCGAGCCGAGTCGCTCCATGGAGAGGTCCAGTTCGGCGCGAGCCAAGGCGTAGCCGATGCAGTGGTGTGCGCCTGCGCCAAAATGAAGGTCACGCGCTGGGGGCGGTGTTTTCCTATCCGGCTGAAGTGAATCGCCGTCCTCAAAGCCGCGGACTGCGGCGTAGGTCATGATGGCGACGCGGCGTCCCTCCCTGAACCGGTGATTGGCGATTACGGTGTCGTGTCTAACGCTCCGAAGCATGACCGGGGACGGCGTTATGATCCGCAGGCACTCGTCAATCGTGTGCAAACGCGACTCTCGGTCACCGGTCCGTCCCCATATCTCGGCGACGCTGACGATTGCAGCCGTACGCGGAAGCGCGGTGGACACGGTGCCCGTCCCCGTTAGCAGGAGTGCGGCGCCGACACCCCGCACCCGCGATTCATTGAATCCAGCAGAACGCAGGCGACCGATGATGGACTCCGAAGGTGCGATCTCCATTCCGCAGGCTATCTCGTTCGTGAATGCAAGAAACCGCTGCCTCGAACGGGCTACCACGCTTGGAGAGAGAGGCTTGCTTCGCAATCGTACGACGCTCACCATCTTCTCGCCCAGCTCGAACGTCGCAAGACTCATCGCGTCGTCGTCTATGTGACCGATGCCCAGAAGGTGGCGCATCGTCCTGCCCGTCAGCAGGGCTGCTAGCCGAGCGAGGTCCACTCGCTGGCCCGACACCAGGGCGAAAACTGCCTCGTCCAGTCCCTTGCGCCACACGCGCTCGACAAGGTCATGAACGGCGGACGAATTGAAAGCGGAAAGAAGAATCGCTCGTAGCTCGTGGTGTGCTTCCCCTTCAAGATTGAGGAGCGCGTAGTCTCCCATCACCTGGGTTATCAGCTGCCCGGCGCTTCCTGGACCGTTTTTGCTGAAGCCATCAGTGTCCATGAGGACGGTGCGCGCAATAGTCGGGGCGTTGATAACGTGACCGACGCCGGGGACATGCAGAACAGGTCCGAGTCTTCTCAACGCCAGGGCTAATGGGTACGCGACTGGATGAGCTGCAAACTGGACGCGCTGCTCCCACCGGAGCGCCCGCCTGAACGCTGCCCTATCCCCACCCGCATTTATGGTTGGCTGAGCCACGGTCATCGAATGTCAACCTCTGAAGGGAGCCAGCGGTGATCCCAGTACCACAGCAGCGTGTGCCACAGGCCCCAGCAGCGAAGCCGACGCAATGAGTTCTGGACGATCATGTCCTCACGGTGAGCGATATTGGGCGTGAGCAGGCGAGCCGCATTGACCAGCGCCCGGTCCTCATGGACCTCCTCGATGCAGGCGCGCGGGAAGCCCCCGCATTGAAGGTAGAGATCCGCCGTGATGGCGAGATTATTGCCTGCTGTCATCACGTAGCCGGTGAGATATCGGGGGTCGCGGTTTCCAGGACGCAGACAGCCGAACCTGGCGGCCATTGCGACTATGAACTGCAGGAACTTTGCCTCCCCGGGCCGTAGAGGCTTCTCGTCAAGACGAATTCGGATCTCGCCGGCGATCAATTCGGCCCCTGACGCAAACCCGGCGCGGATGGCGGTAATCCAATCGGGATCCGGGAGACAGTCCGCATCGGTTCGGGCCACGTGGGTGGCTCCCGTCGCGATCGCGTGCCGAAAGCCGGTGTCCGCGGCCGCTCCCGTTCCCTTCTGCGGTTCGACGATGAGACTCCAGCGGTCGGCGGGCAATCCGGAAAGCAGACGACGAATGGCGCCGGCACTCCCGTCAGTACTGCCGTTGTCGACTAGGAGCAGAGCAAAATTCTGGTCGTTCTGCACGGTGAGAGCCTGCAGGGTCGGCGCTATGCCAGCCGCCTCGTTGAAGACGGGTACAACCACCCATAGGTCGGGACAAGGATTACTGACCGTTTCTTCGCTTGATTGACTGCCGTTGTCAGCCATGCCCAAGTCCCCGTAGTCCGAGAGCTGCAAAGACACCGAGCGCAATGCACCCAAGGCCAAGACCTCGAGTTCCTCCGATTCCGAAAGCGGCATAGCCCGCCAGCGGCCCTACCATCTGTCCTGCCGTGGCGGATGAAGAGTTGAGGCCCATAACGAGTCCCATGGGAGAGTCAGGGCGTGCCTCAGCGAGAAGCAGCGCGCTGACGGTCGCGAGGGCCGCGGCCGCGGTGGCGAAGATAGCGGCCCCCACAACCACGGCTGGAGAGCCGTGCGCGGCCGCGGCGATCAATGCCGCCCCTGCTAGCGCCACGAAGACCAGCCACCGAGCAGTAGCACCGGGCCCGAGATGTCGGAGAAGGCGCGGGAGAGCTACGAGCTGAAAAGCTGCCGCAACCCCAATTAGGCCGGCGATCAGAACGGTTGCCGGCTGGACGTGCAGACCGAGGGCACCGGCAAGATAGGCCGGGAGCGTAAGGAAAAATGCGGCCTGCAGCGTTGCGCTGAGCGCGACGAAGATGCCGCCGCGTCTCAATTCGGGCAGCCGCAAAGCCGCAGACACGTTCAGGCTCGCGCGGTCGCGTTTCCGCGTCTCCGGGACTGCCAGCCAGGTGAGCGCGAGACTGAGAAGGCTGAGGAACATGGCTGCAAGAGCCGCTGCGGTAAGCCCAAAGCCAGCCAGGAAGGCGCTGAGCCCAAGACCTACGAGTATGCCGCCGCCGGCGGCGGCGCCGAGCGCGGAAATTCCGCGACGCCGTTCGTCCTCAGTCTTGCTATCGAGTATCGCGGCATAACAGACTGAGATATTTCCGGCGGAACAACCATCGATCACCCGCGACACAAATACCACCGGATAAGAAGATGAGAGTGCGAGCAGGGCGAAGCCGAAAATACTGCCCACTTGGCTGAGGGCCAGCACGGGGCGCCGTCCGATCCTGTCGCTGAGACGTCCGAGATACGGCGCCGTGACCAGCTGGCAAAGGCTGAATGCCGCAAAGACCGCGCCGATGGCCAGCGGGGCCGCACCGTGCCCACGAAGCGCGAAGGGAAGGAGCGGAACGACCGTCGCATATCCCAAGGTGTCGACGAAGACTACGGAGAGGATGGGCGGAAGGGCCCCGTGCTTCCGCATCACAATTGGAGACCCATTACACCAACGCTGATGCCCCCGGCTAGACCGACCCAGAGAACGCGGGCACCCGCCTCCGCGCGCCCTGTCTGGACGGCCCGGTGTAGCTGGAGCGCCATCGAAGCCGAGGCGCAATTGCCCAGTTCGTCGACCAGCTGCACGGTCTTCTGGCTCCTGATTCCGGTGGCACGAAGGAACGCCAGATGCATCGGCACTGTCACCTGGTGCACCAGCACAACATCCCAGGCCTCGAGATCTGTCTCCATCGTGGCGAGAGCACGGTCAAGCACTGTCGTACCGAGACCGGCGAAGGCGTCGCCGAGTCGAGCACCGTCCCCTCGGAAGTAGGTGTGCTCGTCGCCGCGCGGGTGCATCGAGCCACCACCGGCAAGAGTCCCAATATCCCAATGCTGTGGCTCCGTCTGGAACTCTCCGTGCATGAACCCGCGCCCTTCCTCACAGGCAGTAAGCAAGACGGCGCCCGCTGCGTCGCCAAAGGTATACCCGGCGAAGCAGAGTCGAAAGTCCTCTCGATCGGTCACTCGCCACTTGATGCATCGGGACGGGATTTCGCCGGTCACTACCAGCGCCGTTTCATAGCGGCCGGAGGCAATGAGGGCGTCGGCGACGTCGATGCCGTTAAGAAAGCTGTTGCAGGCATTCTTTACGTCAAAAGCCGGGCACCGGAGGCCGAGTTTGCTCGCAGTGATGACGGACGTGGCGGGTTCCATAAGATCCTGGCCGGCCGAAGCGAAGATGAGCAGGTCGACGTCGCCGATGGAAACGTCCGCACTGCGAAGGGCATTTCGCGCCGCATGCGCAGCTAGGTCGGAGCACTGCTGGTCGTCAGAGGCTACTCGCCGGCTTCGTATCCCGGTCATCGCCTCGACGATGCCTTGAGCGGGAACATAGCCGTCGCTCGCTTCGGCAACCATGCTTTCGATCTCGACACTGCTACGAACTTTTTCCGGCAGGTAGCAACCGACGGCGGCGAGCTTGGCCCGGCGGGTGCGAGTGCCCGTCGCCTGCGGCACGAGCCGGTCAATGTCTTCGCGGAACACCGTGTCAAGCATGGCCGTTTCCGACTCTGGTGCCGACGAGCGTTTCGCCGCGCCTTCCACCACCTCTGAGCGGCGGCTTTTCCGGACCGCAGGTGATGATCAGTTCTGCATACGCCGGAATGATTACCCTCCGGGACGCTCGGCGACGAACGACCCGCCACGGCCGCTGCTGCGCCATCAGGGTCTCCAGCAGATAGGTAATCTCGGCGCGCGCAAGCGGCGCGCCGAGGCAGAGGTGCCGGCCCGCACCGAACCACAGCTGGCGAATCTTGGGGTCGTGAGGGCGACCTATATCGAACCGTCCGGCGGCGTTGTTCGCGGTATAGGTAAGCATGAGCACCTGCTCACCGGCGCGGATTGTCTTCCCCGAGACGTCGATGTCTGAAGTGACGTGTCGCCCTATCAGCGGAGCAGGACTGGTTACGCGCAAGATCTCCCGAACCGAGCTTGGCACCAGATCGGGCTTAGCAAAGAGAGCGTGCTGCTGCCCGGTGTCGTGGAGCAGCGCAACCCCGCGCCCCATTGCGGACGCGGCGGTCTCGGTTCCTGCAACGAGAAGGAGGCTAGCGAGGCCTCGAGCCTCGCGTAGAGGAATCCCCGCCTCGCGGCAACGTCCCAACAGAGTACTGGTGTCCGCATTTTCGTAGGCCTCGGGGACTCCGGAAGTGAGCTGCTCGAGGATGGTCCTGCCCTCGGTCACGACCTCAGGTTTGATGACCGTTGAGCCTATGGTGCCGATTGCAAGTGCCGCCAAGCGTTCGCCGCACGCGAAGATGCTGCGGAATTCGGAGTCGTCACGGTTATCGCGTATGGGCAGGCCGAGGAGATCGGCGACCATTCTTCCGACCCAGATCCGGGCGATCTCGGAGATATCGACGCTTGCTCCCTGACGCAGCTTGTCGGCGAGTCTGATGGCCGGCTCATGGAAGACGCGGGCTACGTGCGCCTTGGCGCTTGCGTCTGTGAAGAGGTCCTTACCTCGTTCCCGAAGCTCCAGGTGCCCCGGGCCGTCGAACGCATCGTTCACCCAGTCCCCGAGGAGCTGTGCCCAGAGATGGCCGACACCACCCTCCCCTAGCAAGCTGGTATGTGCCGAGTCGCTCAGCACGCGTCGCGCCAGCACGGGATCGGTGATCAGCCACCCTAATCGGGGGATTCGCCTCACTGGACCAACGAATCGGCCGAGATTCAAGAGGGCGAAGAGAGCCGGATTCGCGGCAAACACGAGTCTCGACTCGTGTCGAGCCTCAACCGACAACCCCGAGAGTAATTTCATGACGCCTTTACGACCTGACAGCGCGAACGCCGACGGTGCTTCCTTCGCGAGCGGTTCGCTCATTGGTGTAGCCTCCTGCTGCGATCCATCTGCTTGCAGGTAGCATACTTCTCCAGCTTGCCGCTGTCGTCGGGGAACCTACGGAGCTCTTATCCGCGACTCCACGTAGGGTTCGAAAGGCGCAATTAGCAAATAGCTGCAGCCGCCGGTCTTTGGGGGCTCGAACATTGTTCATGTCCGCCATGTAACTGCGGCTCCGCTCTCTCTGAGAACAGCGACTCGATCGTGTCGGAATGGACGAGACACGCCGTCGCCCATCCACACGCCACAAGCGCGGCCCGGCCGTGCAGTTCGACTCAGTTCCTCAGCCCGCCCGCGCGTTGAATATCAGCATGCGCTCAACTGCGTCGACGGGGAGACGTCAGCTTGGCCCCGGAGAACCGGGCTTTCATACGGCGTTCAACCGTGCGAACACGCACGCGTACTGAGCCCGCGTCAGCCGGCTCTCCGGTGTGCTGACGTGTGGATTACCGACGAAACCGGTACCTCAGGAAGACGCGCGCCAGCACTAGACGATCCACCAACAAGACAATGGCGGCTAGGACCGCCAGTGTGTGGTACGCTACGAGGATCGGCGTCTTGGCCCGCTGCGGCACGTACCGCTCCAACCCCATCGTTTACTCTCCATGTCCGCCGAAGCGGCAAACGTACCCCGATGATACCCGCTGCTAGAGCGGCTCTCCGTGCCCCCAGTCCGTCGCGCTTCAGCCAACCGGCAAGCGGGAGCGCGTCCGCATTCCCGCTTGCTGCGCCGGCTGCTGGCGCACCACACGTAACTCAGCTTGCCTCGGTAACGAGTCATCAGCTCCAGATTGCGGGCATCGGCTCCGTCCAGGTTGCCGCTGATAGAGTCGGGCGGCTGCACGCCACTCTCCAACTAGCCGTCCCGGCTGTATACTCGCTCTCCGCGCACGTAGGTGGCGACTACCTCCAACCTTTCAGTCAGCAAGGCAACATCGGCGGAGACACCCACGGCCAGACGACCAACATGGTTCAACCCGAGCAGCCGCGCCGGCACCTCGGTCGCCATGC
>DHWR01000029.1:8889-9065 GCA_002413265.1 Chloroflexi bacterium UBA5177 | reverse complement strand
AGATGTGTATAAGAGCTCAGCCTCTACGATGCCGGGAACCAGGTCTTCCTTTATGGGGGGATCGGCTGGTCGCAACAGGGCAAGTGCTGGTATTGGCTGCATACACATGACGGCAGCGGCGTCATCCACGTCGAAGGTCCCAACAGCAGTTTCAATCCGACCTTGGGAAAGTTCTT
>DHWR01000029.1:6151-8531 GCA_002413265.1 Chloroflexi bacterium UBA5177 | reverse complement strand
GTCAAACCATGCGGATCTACGTCAACTTTAAGCCGTATACGGGCGGCCCGCGCACCATTCCGCTCCGGCGGCACACGACAATTACGCTGGAGATCGGACCACCCTTCCTGCGCCCTCGAGCCTACAAGTTCGGGACTCTATGATTGCCTTGATGCGCAGGATCGCAAGGCGGCCGCGACAAATGCAAACTAGCGAACATGATGTAGCCACAGGCGTCGTCAGTTTACCTGGAAGGAGGCTTCGACCCGTGCAAAGAAGATGCGCGCTGCCGGCGCGATTCGGTGTGGGACTAGCACTTGGTCTGGCGCTGATAGTGCCTGGTCAAGCAGTGGTTCTTGGTGCAAAGACGTCGCCCCCGAAGTTACGCGGGACGGTCGTCTGGCCTCCAGGCGCGCGCGCGGGCTTTCCCTTTGCCCTCCACGATCAGATGGGGCGCATGGTCACCTTCAACTCCTTGCGAGGTCATGTTGCCGCCCTTACCTTCCTGGATGCTCACTGTACCTCTGCCTGCCCCGTCACGGGTCGAGAGATGGCTCTGGCCCAGCGTGAGCTGGGTGGATCCCGCTCGCCACTTACGATCGTCATTATCGACGTCAACCCGGCGAAGGACACTCCGGCGAGTGAGCGTGCCTTTGCCCATAAAGTCAAACTCTCCGGGGACTGGCACTGGCTGCTTGGGTCGCGCACTCAGCTTTCCCGAGTGTGGCGCGTTTGGGGGACCTACGTGAAACCGACGCGGCGCGAAGTCATCCACACAGCTGCGGTCTATCTCATTGATCAGCGAGGGTTTGTCCGGGTGGCTGACGAAGTGCCCTTCCGGCCCGACTGGCTCGCAGGCAGTGTCCGAGCTCTCTTGTCGCGCCAGAAGAAATGAAGTGGAAAGGGGCGACCCGCAAGGATGAACAAGATTGGGTGGCTACTGGTGCTGCTGGTGGGAATCGCCGCCGTTGGCCTCTTCACGGTACCTCGCCGGCAAAGCAGTGCGCAGCCGTCACTCAGCGGCACCGTGTTGCGCCACCAGAGCGTCGCGCCTAACTTCCGCCTGACAGATCAGTTCGGGCGCCTTATCAGCCTCGCGCAGTTCCGCGGCCGCCCGGTCGTACTGACCTTTCTGGAAGCTCATTGCCGCGAAACGTGCCCGTTGGTCGCCGACAAACTCCATCACGCGGTCGACGCGCTGTCCTCGAAAGGACATCAAGTGGGGGTCATTGTCGTCAGCACCGATCCCGCAGGCGACACGATCCCCGCGGTGCGCCGGTTCTCGCGAGCCCACGGCATGCTCAGCCGCTGGCACTATCTCATCGGCACCAGGCGGCACCTTGCTCGGGTATGGCACGCCTACTACATCTACGCGGCGCCCAAGAACGCCCCAGCCAGTCTCAGAGACGCCCACACCAGCGCCATCTACCTTATCGACCGGCAGGGACGGGAACGGGTGCTTGTGACCGGCGACCCAGATGAGCGCGTGTTAGTGCGAGACCTCCAGATTCTCGCCGGGGCGGGCGTCACCTCCGCTAGCGACGCGGCTCCCGCTCCCGAGGTCGGACACCCCGCCCCAGATTTCAACCTGACCGCCCTGCACGGTGCTCCTATCGTTCTTCGCGCCTTCAGAGGCAAGGTCGTGCTGGTGAATTTTTGGGCCACCTGGTGCATTCCGTGCCGCACCGAGATGCCCCTGCTGGCCGGGTGGTACCGGAAGTTACGCAACCGAGGGTTTGTCATCGTCGGTGTCGATCAGCAGGAGGGACGAGGCGACGTGCAAGCGTTCACACAGCGGCTCCGCACTCCCTACCCGATTGCCCTCGATAGCAGCGGCTCCGTCTCTGCCCTCTACAACATCGTGGGATTGCCGACATCATTTCTCCTGGGTCCAGACGGAACGATTCGATCGGTTCACGTCGGCATCGTCGACTCGGAGTATCTCCGGCAGCAGATCCTCCCCGCGCTCCGCGAGCAGCCGAGTGGCTGACGCGGCGATTTCGCCCACGGGACTCAATGAAGCTGCGGATGCGGGTTCCCGTAGGGCGCGGTCTCCCATCGTGCGCGCCGCTTTGGTTTTGATAGTGACGGTGCCCCTGACTCTTCTCTTGGCGTCGGCCTTCCGGCGCGATCCCAACGCTATCGTCTCGCCTCTGATCGACAAGTCCGCACCCGCTTTCGATCTCCGGACTCTGGGAGGCGGCCGGTTGTCGCTGTCACGCTATCGAGGACACCCGGTAGTCCTGAACTTCTGGGCATCCTGGTGCCTCGCGTGCAAGCAGGAGCACCCCTATCTCGTCGCGGCGTGGCTGAACTACGGTCCGAAAGGCGTTGCCTTCGTCGGAGTGGTCTATCAAGACACGGCCTCCAACGCCCGGTCCTTCATGAAGCAGCGCGGCGG
>DHWR01000029.1:3468-5959 GCA_002413265.1 Chloroflexi bacterium UBA5177 | reverse complement strand
GCAAGGGAATCATCCGATACAAGACCACTGGACCGGTGACACCTGCCCTGCTCGCGCATGACATTGGCACCCTGCTTTCCGCGAAGCGGGGCACATAGTGCCGCACGCAAGTAAACGTGGTAGAGAAGCGCGAAGGATACAGGAGCGCCGGAAGGCGTGGCGCGACATTGTCCTACTGCTTGTCGCAGCCTCCGTCGTGATAGGTGCAGCGTTCCTCTGGGGGCTGCACAATCGTCGCCCGGCAGCCGCGCCGGCGGGGCCCATCGATGGCATCCCCTGCACCGTAGAACAGGGGAACTACCATGAGCACGCCCACCTCGCAATTTTGGATGCGGGCCGGATGCTTCGCATCCCGACCTCCATCGGCCATGGACCGTCCGGCTGCCTCTACTGGCTCCATGTGCACGCCTCCGACCCGAGCGGCCTCATCCATATCGAAGCGCCCGACCGCATCGTTCCAACGCTCGGTACCTTCTTCGATATCTGGGGCCAGCCGCTGTCCCGTCGCCAGGTGTGGAACCTTGACACCAGTCCCCACCAGCGCTTGAAGGTCTACCTCAACCAGACACCCTACTCGGGCAATCCGCGTCTGATCCGGCTGCATCCCCACACCACCGTGACGATCGAGGTGGGGCCGCCATTTCTAACACCACGCAAGTACAAGTTCGAGTCTGGTTACTGAATTTTAACGCCGTCGCGGTGATCAACCCCGAGCCAATACGGTGTTCAGGGCAGTTTCGATCTCGCTGCTCGAGGTAGGCCCCTCGAACTCCGACCTGATGATGCCGCGCCGATCGATCACGAATATCCACGGCTCGGTCCGTAGATGCCATTGCAGGAACGTCGGCGCGTATCCCTGACTGAACACCGCGTTTTTGTAAACCTCGATGTGCACGAAGTTCGTTCGAGATCCGTAATGAAGAGCCACACCGTGCACGATCTGGGTCAAAGGTCCGCACATCCGGCTCTCACAAAATGCGGGCGTCGAGAAGAGAACGACGAGCGGCTTGTGCTGTGCAAGGGCCTGCGCGATGCTCAGTCGATGCATCTCGGGGTCATAAACGGGACGGGCGGAGTCCAGTTTGGTGAGAGGCAGCTGAGCCACTGTCGGGTTGTGGGATGGTATGGCCCGTGTCCCCACCGCCGGCGCGAAACCGTGACTAACCACTGAGAATCTTGCGGGCTGCAAGGCCCCGCCCACTTTCGGCGGGAGTTGCACTTGTACCGCCCACGTGCCTGTCGACCCGAACCTCGGATACGTGACGAAGACGCCTCCGATCTCCGTGGCCGCGCTGTTTTCGGCGGTGTGCTTGAAGTCCCGAGCGAAGTAGTTGAAGCTTGCCGTGGTAACTGCCTCCACCCGCCCAGACGACCCGTGCAGCAAGTAGAAGATGGTCTTCACTCGGCTGATGTTCTGTATCGGATGGTTGTTTTTGATCAGCCCGAAGGTGAAGCGGTTTTTGCCCACTACGGCCTCGCTGCTCGCCACCTCAATTTGCGGCAGAGGTGCCTGCGCCGCGACCGTCGGCGACGGAGGGGCTGGCGACGCTGCCTGGCTCCCGCACCCTGCGGTCATCAGCAGGGCCGCCGTCAGAATCGGGATGCACGGCAGTGGGCGGCGCGGTCTTGTGCTCATACTAGTGCACCATAGTAGCAGCGCTGCTTGGCGGGATTAGTCGGCCCGCGAGAGAGACGGCAGGTAGAGAAAGCTCATGGCACCCCATGTTAGCGAGGCAACAACGGGCCTCTAGCTGGCTCGCGCTCGGGCCGGTGGCCGCGTATGAATCTCTCCCACCGAGACAGAAAGCAGAGTGCTTCTCTCTCTAAACTCATCGGGAAGCGAGGCCTCGGTGGCGGTGGTGAGCAAGACCTGCGGATGCGTATCCATCAGGTGCAGGAGCAGCGACCGGCGCTCTTCATCCAGCTCGGCCAGCGCCTCGTCGAGGAGTAGCACGGGTTCCTCACCGCCCCGGTTGGTCATGTAGCGAAGCTCCGCCAGGCGTAGCGCCAGGGCGACGCTCCGCTGCTGTCCTCGGCTCCCATAGCTCCCGACATCGTTGCCGTCGATCTGAAACTGCAGATCGTCGCGGTGCGGCCCGCAGAGCGTCATTCCCTGATAGATCTCTTTGGTCTGCAGCAGCTGCAGCCGCCTTTGAAAGACGTCCACGAGATCTGTATCGGGAACGTCTGCAGCCTCTTCCAGGCTGTAACGGTACGAGACCGAAAGCTCCTCGCCATTCGAGAGATCCATATATGCTTCTCGCGCCACGTCGTTCAGTACCCGCAGCATGGCTCGGCGCGCGTTCATGATCTGGACTCCGGCGGCTATCAGGCGCTCGTCCCAGAACTCGAGCAGGGTGGCCGGATCCGGGCGGCCGCGCAGGCGCTGGAGCAGGGAATTGCGCTGCATCAAGATGCGCCCGTAGTCCTGCAAGAGATGGAGGTAGCGATGATCGATCTGGCAGAGCATCAGATCCATGTAACGGCGTCT
>DHWR01000029.1:0-3218 GCA_002413265.1 Chloroflexi bacterium UBA5177 | reverse complement strand
TGCCGTTCAGCTTGAACTGCTTCCGAACGACGCCGTCTCCTTGAGTGCGTCCCGCCTGCTCCTGGAGCGTTACTTCGACCCGCAGAGGACCTGTCCTCGCGTCCGCATCTCCCTCGAGGCGAGCGTAGCGAGGAGTGCCTTCGTCTTGCTCGTCCCAGGAGATCAGCTCTCGGTCGGTCTTGGTCCGAAAAGACTTGGTCGTCGCCAGGACAAAGATCGCCTCGAGCACGTTCGTCTTGCCGGACCCGTTTGGTCCGTGCAGGATGGTGACGCCGGGTGTGAGACGGAGGTCGAGGGACTCGTAGGTCCGGAAATGGCGTAAACGCAGTCGCGTCAGAAGCAAAGTATCGAAATCCTCAGAAGGTCATTGTACCAACCGCCTCCTTGATGTACTCTTCGTCAGCCGTGTGTCAAGGACTAGCGAGATCAAGCCCCGCACCGATTCGACGCCTGCATCGAAGGGCTCGCAAGCCGCGGCATCCGAGGACTTGTCACGGTGGGTGAGGCTGGTTCGTTATTGTGGTTTGGGGGCACACGCGTGCTAATCGATGGTGGAGGAACCGGGTATGCCTCGATCGCTGCGCCCCCAATTTGTTTTGACGCTGCTGCTGATGCTCGTCATTCCAGGCCTGTGCGGCTTTATTTTTCTTGCGCAAAACGCCCCGCGTGATTGGTCCCTGCACTGGTCCCAACCTGCCATTGCCGTAGCGTCCACGTCGACCTCCGATTTCTCGGCCACGCAGACTCCGCAAGGGTATGACGTCGTTTGGACTCGTCCAGACGGCTCTCTAGTCTTTTCCCGGTTCGACTCCGCGTCGCATCGAATACGAGCGGATGTCCTGCTGAAGGGTCATCCGGAACCGAGCAGCCAGTCTCTCACTCTCGGTCGCTCCGGCTCGATGGACGTTGCTTTCTGGCGCGAAGATTTCAACAACGGTAGCCGCGTGGTTGCTGCCGTGCTCACGCCTCATCGGAAGCCCGTCTACCACACGCTGGCCACCGGCACATTTGCTCTGGAGCATCCTATCGCGTTTGCCGCGGGGCGTGGTATCGACGTGGTCTTCTCATGGCAGCGGCCTACCTTCAATGTCTATCTGGCCGGCATCTCCGGATCGGGCAAGCCGATCCGGCCGCGAGCTCTCACTCGCGTTAAGTCGTATGCCTTCGATCCCCATGCGGCGGTAGACGGTGCGAATACCATCCAGCTCCTCTACATGGACGCCTGCTGCTCGGACTCTGCCATGAACATGGTGCATGCGCGCTACCGGCTCGATGGCACTCCCCTTGGAAGGCCCGAGGTGCTGGAACGGATCGCGAGCGTGAATGGCGGCGCCGGACAGGGATCGACGCCTGATAGATGGGGGCTCGACGTCCAGCGAGACGGGGAGGCGGCGCTCGCGGTGTGGGCAGACGACAAAGGCGCCGCCTCTGCCGAATGGAAGGGTACGCGCACTGTCTTGCCGTGGCATGAGACTATTCCGGGACTCTCATCCCCGGTCCTGGCAATGGCGATTTCAGGCGGCCAGAAGGAACTGATCTGGCAGCAGCAGTTCAATCTTGGCGAGAATCTGTCGACAGTGCCGCTCAATCGGACCTTGATGCCGCGCGCGCTTCCGGATCGGATCACATTTGAGGCGGCGGGCGACGACGTGCCCGTCGGGCTCACCCTGCGCGGCGGGCCGGCGGTGTTGTGGCAGGCATCACCCACCAGCTCGAGCAATGCGCGGGTGGAGTCAAGCCGATTTTCGACGGGCGAGCTCGCCGCCCCGAGCGTCTGGGCGCGAATGGGGCTTGGCCTTGCCAATCCTCTTGGTGGATTGTTCATTCTGATTTTCGGTGGTCTGGCGGTGGGGATGCTGCTGGCGGTGTCGAACGTGCTCCTGATCATACTGCTGGTAGGTGTCTACTACGCGGCGTTGCGGAAGCTGCCCAGTAGCTGGAAATGGTACGCGTACGCCGTGGTCATCGACGTGATCCTGTTTGCCTTCATCGTGTCGTGGGGAGCGCCGACCCCTCCGGTTCTCTTTCTGACGAGCCTTTCGCAGAGCTCGGGCCTGCTGGCGCTGGGCGGGACGCTGGTCTTCACCGTGGTCCTCGCCACGACCGCGTTGCGGCGGATAGACGACGTCTATCGCGCCAGCGCCATGGCCATGGCCGCATTGTTCTTCGTGGGATTCCTTCAGGCGCTGCTGATCATGCAGGGCCAGATTGCCAAGATCTAAGCCGGGTTGAAACGCCTTCTGAACCAGCGAATGAGGCCGTCGGTGGACATGAAGGTGGGTGTTGCCAGCTCGTATCGTTCGGCTGCCGATGGATCATCCGCACCCGCGATGTCGGTATCGGCAAACGCGCGAAGCTCCCGTACAATCTGATCCCGATCCATGCCTGCGAGATATCGTTGCCCTACCTCGGAGGCCCATGCCGCAAGCCGCTCCCGAGTCTCGTGAAGGTGCTCGGCGACATCGTTCTGCGGGCCGAAGTGAGTGAGGAGAAGACGTGCCGGCCCCATTGATTCGATGCGCTCCAGACTGCGACCCCAAGCGTCCAGATCGATGTCCGGAGGCGGTGTCGGTGGACGTATGGTCTTGAAGCCCTGCAAGCGTACAGCCGCCACGTCGCCGGTGAAGACATCCCCGCTGTTTGCGTCCCGGTACACGACGTGGTGGGAGGCGTGGCCGGGAGTGTAGACGGCAGTCAAACTCCGGTTCCCGGCGGAGATCGCGGTCTCGTCATTCAGGGCATGAACGTGTGACTCGGGAACCGGGATGACCTTGCCCCAGAGCGGCCCCATCCGATCGCCATAGATGCGCTCGGCGCTGGCAAGCAGTCTGGAGGGATCGATCATATGTGGGGCGCCTACTTCATGGACGTAAAGATGCATGTTCGGATAGCGTTGAATAAGCGTGCCGGCCGCACCGGCATGATCGAGATGGATGTGGGTCACCAACAACTTGCTTATGTCGCCGGGGTCAATCGAAAGGTGTTTGAGACCGGCCAGGAGTGCTTCCAGCGTGGAGCTGGGGCCGGTTTCGATCAGGGCGTACTCGCCGGCTCCGGTCAGCAGGTAGGAGGCTATGACTCCGGGGAGACCTTGGAACTCCAGGTCGATGGCATAGAGGCCGTGACCGAGCTCACTTACGAGCATGAATATCCCTCTGGAGATGGCGGGAGTTGAACCCGGTGGTTGTGTCTGTCGGCTGGGGCCCGGTTGCCGGAGT
>DHWR01000061.1 GCA_002413265.1 Chloroflexi bacterium UBA5177 | reverse complement strand
GCCCGAGATTTCGGGCTGCACGGCACCTTCATGCCCAAGCCCTTTGGCGACCAGGCAGGCAGCGGGCTTCATGTGCACCTGAGTGCCTCGCCGCCAGAGGGCTCACAGAACCTCTTCGACGATCCATCCGACGAGCTCGGTCTAAGCACTCTTGGACGCCACGCGCTTGGCGGCCTTTTGGCTCACGGCGAGGCTTTGACCGCGCTGGGTGCCTCGACGGTCAACTCCTATAAACGCCTCCTTCCCGGTTCCTGGGCTCCCACGGACGTCATGTACTCATACGCGAGCCGTGCCGCCTTCGTTCGCATTCCGGAGCGCGAGACGGCGCGACGGTTGGAGCTTCGGGTAGGAGATGGAGCCGGAAACCCGTATCTCTATCTGACCGGCATCCTCGCCGCCGCGCTCGATGGCATAGAGCGAGAGATCGATCCGGGTCCGCCGGCGCCAGGAGACGTCGGCGCCCTAAGTCCGGCTGAGAAGGCGGAGTTGGGTGCACGCCCGCTGCCGCGATCTTTGGACAAGGCACTTGAGTGCTTGGCCACGGATGGCGAGGTTTTGACAGCCCTCGGCTCGCTGATAGCGCAGGAATTCATCAAGGTCAAGCGAAGCGAGTGGGATTCCTTTGTCATGGATGTGGGCCTATGGGACCGAGATTGGTACCTGGAGAGGTACTAGCCAAGAGGGCGTAGAGCAGTGGGCTAGGGACCGACTGGGGAGACACTTTGACGGTCGGGGGCAAGCGGCGTAGATTTGATCAGAGTGGTCGATAAATTTGGCGAGCGGCGAAGCGCTAATGGTTATTCGGTGTGTTCGGTTTAGGCATGACAAGAGGAGGAAGCTGCAATGTCAAGTCGCGCGGATGAATCGTCCCCTGGTCCCGGTCTTGCCTCGGAGCGGATAGCGGGCGGCATTCTTCCGAAGGTACTCAACAGCTTCGACATGGTGGCGATCTTCGTTGCCATCGTGCTGTTCATTACCAATACCACCGGGTTCTTCGGTAGCGGTCCGGTGTCGATGACCTACCTGATCCTCGGTTTCGTAACGTTTTTGATTCCTGGGGCCATCGTGACCGGGCAGCTGGGCAAGCTCTTTCCAGGTGAGGGCTCGATTTATTTGTGGACCTATAAGGCCTTCGGATCCTTCACGAGTTTCTTTGCCGGGTTCGCAGCGTGGTGGCCCGGCATCCTGGTCATGCTCGCGACCGGCACGGTGGTTGTCCAATACATTCAGACCCTCACCGAGAGGAGCTTCGATCCGTGGGTGCAGGGTCTGATTGTGCTGATCGTGATCGGCTTCTCGGCGGTCATGGCCAGCCTGCGCTTTCGGGTGACCCAGAACGTCGTCAACGCCGTTTTCCTCCTGTACGGATTGGCCATGGTCCTGATGGTTTTGGCCGGCGTTCTCTGGCTGACACAGGGCCATCACTCCTACGCTGACTTTTCAACCGGCTGGTTCCAGGGAATGAACCACAACCCGTTTGATCTCAACAGCACTTCGCAGACCTGGAGCCTTTACGGGTTTGTCATCCTGGCCCTGCTCGGCATCGAGGTTCCGCTGAACATGGGCGTCGAGGTTGCAGACGAGCGTGCCATTACCCGCTACCTGCTGTGGGGCGGCATCATCGTCATGGTGGCGTATCTGGCCGTCAACTGGGCCCTCATGGTCGCGATTCCTACCACGCAAGGCGGGAATCTCGGCGCACTGGCCCTGCTGGCCAAGGCAACCATGGGCACCTTCTTCGAGTGGGTCGTCGGGCTCATCATCATAGGCTTCTTCGTCTTCATCACGGTCGTGTACAACTACTCATTTGCTCGCCTACTCTTCGTCTCCGGACTTGATAAGCGTCTACCGCCGGTCGTTAGCCGCGTGAACAAGGCACAGGTCCCGTATGTCGCGGTCATCATCCAGAGCGTGCTTGCCGCTGTCTTCACCATCGGCACCTACATGGTCTACCCGTACATCGCGAGCGGCGACGCAACCGTGCTGGCCAGCAAGGCCTACTTCGCCTTCCAGGCGGCAGTAACGGTGATCTGGCTCCTATCCATGGCCTTCCTGTTCATCGACGTGCTGATCATCATCAGCAAGTACCCGGATGCCTTTCAGGAACGCAAGATCGCGCAGCCCATTGTCTTCTGGATTTGCTCCATCGTGGGCATGTTGGCCAGCGTGTGGGGAGCCGTCGTCACCTTTACCAACCCCTGGGTGCCGCTCTTCAGCAAGGGCGACTGGTTTAGGGTGGTCCTGCTTCTGACGGTCGTCTCGGTAGCCGTGGCGCCGATCGTCTACATCGTCGGCTCGAACGTCGCGAAGAAGGAGGAGCTGCCACCCGAAGCCCAGGCAGTAGCCGGCGCTGAAACATAGACTCGCCTAACGCCCCGTAGCCGCACCCTAAGGCCGCCGCTACAGGGGGTTAGGTGGCGCATCCCAAAAGGGGCGCGACTGCACGAGGTTGGTTAGGAGGGCACCCCTAAAGGTGCGGCTACAGGGGGTTGGTTAGCCGGCACCGCTAAAGGGTGCGGCTACAGGGTTGCTAGGGCTCCCTAAAGGAGACAAACGTGGA
>DHWR01000245.1:2502-2662 GCA_002413265.1 Chloroflexi bacterium UBA5177 | reverse complement strand
CAGTTCTGACTCCCTTCAATCGCCCGCAGGCAGATTGCTTGCGGGTGCGCTCCCCAGGTTGCCAGGTAAGGCCGCGGGAGAGAGAATGAACGGACGGCACGATGTTCAAGCACATTCTGGTAGCGTACGACGGATCGGAAGGCTCCAAGCTTGCCTTGCG
>DHWR01000245.1:0-2256 GCA_002413265.1 Chloroflexi bacterium UBA5177 | reverse complement strand
GCGATCTCCGTCGAGGGCCGCTTGCCACGATACGCTGCGACCATCGGCGAGGTCGACGAAGTAGAAAAGGAGCGCCACGACTACTTCTCAACACTGCAGCGTGAGGCGCGGCGTCTGGCCACTGACTGCGGGATCGATCTCGGCACCGAAGTCGCGCCGGGACCGCCGGCGGAGACGATCGTGGAGTATGCGCGAGCCGGCGGCTATGACCTCATAGTGATGGGCCACAAAGGGCACTCGCGGCTGCATGAGTATCTGGTCGGAGCCACGACCGATCGGGTTGCTCATTTGGCGCCTTGCTCGGTGCTGATCGTTCGATGACGACCGGCGGCCGGCTGTCCTTGCTCCGGCTCATCGTCGGCCAAGTTCGGTAGACCCACTACCGCCGATTCTCTCTTCGGTGCGAAGAAGCTCTGTCCGATGAGGGTGGGAACCACCGCGCTGAGAATGACGACGGTGACCAGCATTGTGTACTGCGTCTGATTGATGAGGTGATGCGTCAGGCCGAACAGAGAGGAGATCGTGCCGAAGGTAAGTCCGGTAGACATCATTGCCGTGATATAGGCGCTCCCGCGCCGGCTGAATCGAAACGCCAGTGTGACCGGGAAGACGCCGACTAGCTTCGTCACCATCTTCACCGCGAACAGTGCAAGAATCAGCCCGATGCCGGCGACCACGGCCGGTAGCGAGACGAATAGTCCCGCCTTGAGAAAGTAGAACGGCGTAAGCAGTGTGAATGCTATGCTGCGCGCCCGGTGGGCCAGCTCCGGCGTGTCGAGGAAGACGCCGGCCATGGACACGCCGATGAGATAGGCGGGTAGAACCGCCTCGCTTCTCGCGAGCGTCGCCAGTCCGCCGAGGAGGAACAGGAGGCCGAACACGTACTTCAGCTCGGGCTCGCTGACCCGGCTGCCCACCATGGCGAAATACCAGCGGGTGAAACTGGGGATCAGCAGCACCACCACGATCGTCACTGCCGCGAAGAGCAGCAGGTAGCCATTGAAGTTGGCGAAGAGGACGCCGAGCGCCAGCACCGTTCCCAGGTCAGTCACGAAAACTGCCGAGAGAATGATCTTCCCGAACTCGGTCTTGTTCAGTCCGGTCTCGACCATGACGGCGTAGACAACCGCCACGGACGCGGTCGAGAGCGCGATCCCGCCAATCTCGGCCGCATGGAGCTTCCATCCCGCAACGTAGTAGCAGAAGGCCATGGCGCCCAGAAACGGGAACAAGAAGGATACCGCCCCAATGCCGGCGGCTTCCTTGAAGCGGGCTCGCATCAGTCGCGGGTCGATTTCAGCTCCGGCCAGGAAGGTGAGCAACACGGAGCCAAACGACGCCAGGAAGTTGATCCACACCGTCACGTGCAGATCGAGAAAGTTACCTCCGAGAATCCCGATCCCGATTTCGAGCAGCGCTACGGAGATGCCGATCCTGATCGATATCAGCGAGGCGGCAAGCGCCAGCGATATCCACAAACCGGCAGTAAGGTAGACGTCCGCCGTCATTCCGCACTCCTCCGATTGACGCAAGGGGGCGCAAAAAAGCCCCCACCGATCTCGAGATCGAGATCCGTAGGAGCCATCAGCCCTTCAGGCGGTTGCGGCGAGCTCCATCGCCCGTATCTGTCTCAGAATAGCAATCCCCGCAGCGCGCTAAGGCAGATGCAGAATGGGATTGCAAGGTCGGCAGAGATGAATTCCAAAACTATGCGCAAGACCGCGCGAGACGCCGTGCTGGTCATCGCGGGTGCCTTCGTGCTGTTCCCACTGGTAGCCATGATCTTCCTGGGGTTCGATGCCCTCGATCTTGGCTTGGTCCTGGTCGGCATCATGTTCGTCTTCGTCGCACTCTTCGCCGGACGAACCGGGCTAGCCTGACAGGTCTAGAAGCGTCCTCACCCGAAGACGAAACGCAGAAATGTCGGCGAGTTAGAACAGACTGAGATACACGGCGACACCGATCACCATCAGCACCAATCCGGTTATGGTATTGGCGTTCTCCTCCAGCCACTCGCCCTTGACCTGGTAGCCGGCCAGCGTAGCGGCAACGGTTAGGACTACAAATGTCGTCAGTGTAACGACCGAAAAGGTGGCGAGAACGCCAAAGACTGCGCCAGCCCCGACTGCGCTGGCCGCCAGGAAAATCGGGAGAATGGTGAGATCCGGTGAGGCCGCTGCGCCGAACGGAACCACGATGCCTGCAATTCGTCGGGCAACAGACGAGTCGGCGACTTCGTGGACCGTCTTGTCGTCG
>DHWR01000170.1:40363-41233 GCA_002413265.1 Chloroflexi bacterium UBA5177 | reverse complement strand
GGAGCGAGATCCGTCTCGCCGCCGATCACTAGATTCAGAAAGTGAGGCTGTTCGGTCACGCCGACGGGCTCTGTTTCATACAGCGACGAGGCGGCCATATGGATCACGTGCTCGGACAGCCTTCCAACGGCATTTTCCAGGTTGGCCTCGCGATCACCTAGATTGCTGCCCAAAGAGAGGTAAACGCTCTGCAATGACACGAACTATTCGCCCCCTAGCTGCCGTGGTCCTTGGCTGCGCCGTCTTGGCGCTCGCCGCGTGCGCGACCTCGTCATCCGCGTCGACGTCTGGGGCGTCGAAAGCACTCGCGCCTCTGGTCAACTTTCCCGCAGATCAGGCAGCGCATACAAAGGTCCAGAACGAGTGGTGGTACGTGGTGGGACATCTCCACGCCGGCTCGCGCAGCTTCGGGTACGAGACCACGATCTTCAAGTTCGTCAACGTTCAGCCTCCCGGATTTCTCACACCGCTCAGCGCGTACCGGAGCGACATCGCGATTACCGACGAGACGCGCCATGGCTTCTTCTGGCACATTTCGTACTATTTTCCAGTGTCGGCGTCGGTATCGACCACTGAGCTGGCGACGCGCGTGACGGATGCTGCGCTTTCTTCCGTGTCGGGCAGACAAATCCATTTGACCGCGTCATTGAAGGATAGAGCTCTGTCCCTCGACCTCCAATCGCAGAGGAATCCTATGTACGTAGGGGGACGAGGTTACATCCCCTTTGGGAACGGGTACTCCTACTACTATTCGCTCACCGATCTCAAGACCACGGGCACCATCAGGCTCTTCGCCAAGACCCTACCGGTCAGTGGCGTCTCCTGGATGGATCACCAGTGGGGAACCTGGTCGTGGAACGCTATCCATGG
>DHWR01000170.1:38862-40133 GCA_002413265.1 Chloroflexi bacterium UBA5177 | reverse complement strand
TTTCGAAGTGCCAGTGGCCGCCTCAAGGCTGCCAGCGTCCTGACCGTAGGCGGAAAGACGCGCACATTGAGGAATGTGACGATCAGATCGACCGGCAGCTGGAAAAGCTCACATACTGGCGCGACCTATCCCTCCGGGTGGGTGGTCAAAATCCCGACTCTGAAGGCGAGGTTCGTGGTAACGCCGAGCATTCGCGACCAGGAGCTGATCGTGCCGGGAGACGTGCGGGGCAGCTACTGGGAAGGTAGCGGGCATCTCCAGGGAAGCTACAAGGGCAAGCCGGTCACTGGACAAAGCTACACGGAATTAACAGGATACGCCGGATCCTAGAGGGAACCCGGCGTATCAGGGATCTGTTTCGACGATGGCGATCGGTTACTTGATCTTGTACTTCTTGGTCACCGATTTGGTGGTGCCGTTTGCACTCGCCACGGCGTGAACCAAAACCGTCCGGCTCTTTGAGGTCGTCGTGTTCGCGGGCTGCTTGAAGGTCCAGCTAAAGACCCCGGCGGCACTGGCCGCGCCGGGGTGGGACTTGAGCTTGTGGTTAGGGAAGGTTACTCGGATGTCGACGCTGGCTCCCGGAAGGGTCGTCACCGTTGCCTTCTGGCTCTTCCCAACTGCCACGGATGAATGTGCCAGCTTCAGCGAGATTGTCAGCGGAACCACGGTATTGGTCGGCACCGGTGTGGCCGAAGGCGCAGGCGTGGCGGTCGCCGCGCCAGGTGGCGGCGGGGGTGGCGGAATGCCGCCTATCGTGGGCAGGGGTGCGATGGTCGGCAGCGGCGTGGCCGTAGCCGAGGTCTGTCCGAAGGCGGGCTTGCCTGTAGTCGGAAGCAGCAGCAGTGCCGCGCCGGCGACCAGCAAAACGAGGATCTTCTTCAAGGGTGGCTCCTGTGCAAAAAATATCGGCGGCCCACATGTGGGTGGGACGCCCTACTGATTAAGTAACGTCCAGGGCGCGACCCTGTAACGCTGTGTGGACAGAGAGGGCGTAACGGTGCTCGCGCCGTCGACGAGACGGTTTATGCGAAGTCATGCGATGCTCTCGGCCTTCGGGTCGAATGTATGCTGACAGGAGCAGCGCCAAAGTACGGTGGAGGAGGCGGCGGCCATGCAAGACTCCGTTCCCCATTTGCGGCCGATGGGCCTGGCGGATCTGCTGGATGCTTCTTTCGCACTGTATCGACGGAACTTCGCTCTGTTCGCCGGCATTGCGTTGTTGCTGGGCGTTCCACAGTCAATAATCACGTCGCTGCTTGCGGCGGTGG
>DHWR01000170.1:37933-38587 GCA_002413265.1 Chloroflexi bacterium UBA5177 | reverse complement strand
GCGGCCTCATCAGTTTTGTCTTCGGCACTCTCATCACGGCTGCATTAGCGCTCGCCATCTCCCGCCGTTACCTGGGAGAGAGAGCGACGGTCGAAGGGGCGTACGTTCAGGTGGGGTGGAAAGGATTCCGCCGGGTTTTGGGCGCGACGCTGCTCGGGGTTGCAGCAGCCATTGCCCTATTTGTCGTCCCAATTATTGTGTTCGTGCTCGCCATTGTCTCGGGGGCGGCGCTCCTGGTGGTCGTCGGCGCGATCCTGATCGTGGGTGCCACCGTCGGCATATTCGTCCTGCTCATCCACTGGGTGTTCGCCCCGCAGGCAATCGTGATCGAGGGTTTGGGCGCTGTGGCCGGATTGCGTCGCAGCTGGAACGTGGTCAGCGGCAGCGGCTGGAGGGTCTTCGGAATCTATATCGTGCTATCGCTTATGGTGGGTATTCTGTCAGGAATCATCGGGGGCCTGGCCGGAGCGGTATTCGCCGTCTCGGACGACCGTGGACTGAAGTTCCTCGCGAACCTGATATCGTCCCTCGTCGTCCTCTTGATCCAGCCGTTTCAGCTCACGGCCCTCACACTTCTCTATTTCGATCTGCGGATCCGGAAGGAAGGCTTCGATCTGGAGCAGATGGTCCGTTCACTGGACGCCGCTCCTCAGA
>DHWR01000170.1:12994-37728 GCA_002413265.1 Chloroflexi bacterium UBA5177 | reverse complement strand
GCGATTCCGGTTGTGAGGATCGTGGGCGGAGCCGTGATCGCCACAGATATGCGCAGCCTGGCGGGCGAAATTGATCTGACCAGCGGCGCCAGCGTCCGTTCGGCCGCCGCCAAGCTAGACGTCCTGGACAATGAGCTTCAAACCGAGAGCCCCACCGCCGCTCCAAACGCCGCTCTCGCGGCCCTGAGCGACGTCTACGCGAATCCAGTCTTCCATCCTACATGCAGCGGCCTGGGATGCGTGGGAGTGTGGCTCGAAAACCACTTTGGGAGCCAGATAGCAGGGTTTCTGGAATGGCTTCGCAATGCGACCAACCTAGATCTCAGCCCAGCTATTACGTTGGCGAGCGCGCTTCTGGTCGCTCTGGGGGTTGCGGCGGTCGCGTTCCTGTGCGTTCGCGGCACGCTGAAGCGGGTCACGGTGATACGCAACGCGCGCGTGGACGAGGAGACAGGCCTCACAGAGTCGGAAGCACGTGCCACGGCCAGGCGAGCGGCATCGGCCGCAGATGCTCGCATGGCGTTTCGATACCTCTTTCTTTCGGTGATGCTCGACCTTCAAGATCGCGGCCTGATAGCCCTGCGACCCGGATGGACAAACCGCGATCATCTTAAGGCGCTGCGAAACGCGGGGCTGCCCTTGACCGGGCCTCTAGGAGAGCTGGTCGATGCCTTCGACAGAGTCTGGTACGGACACGCGTCCATCGACGAAATGGAGCTTCGCCGGCTTCAGGACGTGGCGTCCGAGATAACCACCAGATCGATCGCTGCCGCATGATGGCGATCATTCGCCTTTACTCCGCCTGGCTGTGGCTGGCCCTGGCGATGCTGGCCATCGGCGTGGTGGATACGGTAGCTCAGCGCGGACCCCAACCTGCGCCGGCACTTAGTGCGAACGGCACGGCCGGAAACGGTGCTCTCGCGCTGTATCTCTGGCTCGAGCACATTGGAAACAGAGTGGATGTGTCGAGCTCGGACTCCAATCCCTGTGCGGCTCTACGACCTGGACCCGACGTTTTGCTGGTGCTTCGAGACGGGGCGGACATCCCCGCGGGCGCACAGGCATCCTGCCTTTCCTGGGCGCGGCGGGGCGGCAGGATCGTGGTAGCCACTACCGGGTCCACGGCTGTTCCGCTTCTTGACTCGCTTGGCATTAGGGTCGTCCCAGCTCCCGTTGGAAATGTGAGTATCGTTCAGCCGGTTCTATTGAGCCCCCCGGTTACGGAGCTGTCTGGCCAGGCTGGAGCCGTGGTTTCCACCGGTCCACCTTTTGTGACGGCAGCAGCCACTGGATCGGGGGCGGCGATCGTTCGGGTGCCCGTTGGCTCTGGTGATCTCTGGCTTCTCACCGCGCCGGAGCTGCTGAGCAATCAGAATCTGAACCAGGCAGACAATGCGGCTCTGGTTCTGAACCTGGTGCCGCCGGGAGGTAGGGTTCTGCTGGAGCAGTACGCGGGCCCCTCAGCCGCCGCCGGGTCCGCCAGAGGAGATTGGCTGGGCGCGGGGGTGTGGGGACTCGCTGTGATATTCGTGTTTTTCCTGCTGCTTGCCTATCGCGGGCTCACGGGAATACGGCTAGGTCCGGCCGTGCGTCCGCTCGCCGAAACTCATCGACCGGCATCGGAGTTTGTGTTTTCGATGGCCGGAACGTTGGCAGACGCGAGAAAGCGAGTCGATCTGTTTCGGCAGTACCAGAGCTGGCTGCGGCGTTCGCTTCGTGAGCGACATGTCGATTCTTCACCAACGGAGGCCGGCCGACTGCTCATGGCCGAAGCCAGTCCCATGCTCACCGATACGGAGAGATTGAGCGACGCGGAGCTGCTGAAACGGGTTCAGGCCATGGTGCGATTTGCCGAGCGCCTGGAGCGTACTCGTGTCTGATATGTCGTCGGTCTCGGAGCTGTACGCCCGTCTGACCGAGATGGCGCATCGGGCTCTGGTGGGCCAGGAGCAGGCATACGAGCTGCTCTGCGTAGCGCTGCTGAGTGGTGGTCACGTCCTGCTGGAAGGGGTGCCAGGGACGGCGAAGACGTTGATGGCGAAGATCCTGGCACGCTCGCTGGAAGCGGAGTTCCACAGGGTGCAGTTCACGCCGGATTTGATGCCGTCAGACATCGTGGGCACCTCCGTCTTTGACATGCAGTCTTCTCGCTTCTACTTGAAACGGGGCCCCATCTTCACTCAGGTCCTGCTCGCAGATGAGATTAATCGAGCGCCCGCCAAGACGCAGTCGGCCCTGCTCGAAGCGATGGAGGAGCAGCAGGTCACGCTCGAGGGAGAGTCCCACGCTCTTCAGAGCCCCTTTTTCGTCGTCGCCACGCAAAATCCGGTGGAGTACGAGGGTACCTATCCGCTGCCGGAAGCACAGCTCGATCGCTTTCTTTTCAAGGTCCCAGTGCCGTACCCGGGCACCGAAGCGGAACGGGGCGTGCTGCGAAAGTTTGACCGCGGTTTCAACCCGCGGGACTTGAAGGCCGCCGGGATCGAGCCAGTGGCCTCGCCCGAGGCCATTCGCGAGGCCGCGGACAAGGCTCGGGGGGTGACCGTCGACGAGTCGATATTCGGCTACATCACGGGGATCGTCGAAGGAACGCGCAGCAGCCCAGACGTCTCGCTCGGAGCCAGCCCGCGTGCTTCGATCGGGCTTCTCGTGGCATCGAAGACGTTGGCCGCGATGCGCGGACGGGACTTCGTAACGCCTGACGATGTGAAGGAGCTGGCTCATCCAGTGCTGCGCCACCGCCTGATCGTCAGAGCCGAAGCCGAGCTGGAGGGCATTTCTGCCGATCGGGTCGTTGACGGAGTGTTGGCGCGGGTGCCGGTGCCGCGGTAACGCTGCTTGGCAATCCCAACGCGCCGTCTATTGTTTCTAGCTCTGACAGGGGCAATCCCTATCGTGTTGACGGGGAGCTACCGGGCCGGCTTGTTCGTCGCGGGGATTTGGCTCTTGTCGGTCGCGGTGCTGTCGGGGCTCGATGCCTGGTACGTGCCTGCGGGCGGCATATGGCTGAGAGAGCACGACGCGAAGCTTTCACTCGGCGCCTGGAACACCGTCGCACTTCGACTTCAGAACCCCCTTGCTCGCAGGTTGACTCTTCAGGTAAGAGATAGCGTTCCGCCGCTCCTTCAGCCACAGGGAGAGGCTGGAAGCGGCGTCTGCGAAGCGGAGGGAAGCTGGGCGCTGGCGTACAGGGTCTTTCCGGTGCAGCGGGGTGACTTCCAATTTGGGGCCGTCAGCGCGCGATACCTGGGACCGCTGGGTCTCGTCTGGCGTCAGCGAACGCATCAGTTCGTGGACGTGGCGAAGGTCTATCCAAACCTGCTGGCGATCAACCAGTACGACGCGTTTGTACGGAGAGGCCAGCTTCAGGAGATCGGCGTGAGAAATTCTCGCCGCTGGGGAGCCGGCACTGAATTCGAACGGCTGCGCGACTACACGCCGGACGATGAGTACCGCCGCATCGACTGGAATGCAACGGCGCGCCGACGTGCGCCTGTGGTGGTCGACTATGAGACGGAACGGAGCCAAAACGTAATTTTGCTGCTGGACACGGGCCGCTTGATGTCGACCAGGCTGCCACTCGAAGAATCTGATGACCCAGACGTCTATCGGGGAAGGCCACTCTCGCGGTTGGATCACGCGGTAAACGCTTCTCTGATGCTCAGCTACGTGTCGCAACAGGTGGGAGACCGAGTGGGCTTACTCGCGTTCGGGGATCACGTCAGCCGGTTCATGCCTCCACGACCGGGACGCGGTCACTTTCTCCGCATTGCGAACGCACTCTACAACCTCCAAGCGCAGCCGACAGAACCGGACTTCGGCGAAGCGATGGCGTTTCTCGGGTCTCGGGTTACGCGGCGCTCGCTGGTCGTACTTTTCACGGACGTCGCGGGGAGCGAAGCCGCGGGGACGCTGGTGCGAAGTATCGCGGTGGCCGCTCGAAGGCATCTATGCGTGGTCGTCACGCTGAGGGATCCTGCGATCAACGCGCTCGGAAAGCAGCCGGTGAACAAAGTCGACGAAGCGTATCAGAGGGCTGTCGCTCGCCTCTGGCTCGACGAGCGGGAGCTGGCACTTCAGTCGCTTCGCGGCCGGGGAGCGTTGACGGTTGACACGTCGGCCGATGCAATATCGAGCGACGTGATCAATCGTTATCTCGAGGTCAAGGCGAGAGCTTCTCTCTGAGGCGGCGCCGGCTCCGCTAGATCCTGGAAGCGATAGGCCGGCTCAACGTGTCGAGGACGGGAGAAGAGGAGGTACGCATACAAAGCGGTACCGGTGAAGAGACCAACGGCGACTTTGAATCCCGCCGGAGCACCCGACGGCGAGAGGAAGCCCTCAATCGTGCCTGCTATTACGAGCAGCGGCACGCAGCCGAAGACAACCCTCACGGCACGACGCGCGGCATTCGAAAGGGCTTCGGATCGCCGACGTAACCCCGGCCGGAGCAGGGCATCTCCCATAGCAAGCCCGGCGCCGCCCGCCATAAAAATCACTGAAAGCTCGACAACACCATGAGGAACCACGAACGACCAGAACGGCGCCGACAGGCCCCTTCTGGCGACCATAGCGGCGGTCGCGCCGAGCATGATGCCGTTTGTTGCAAGCACCCAGGTCGAAATGATTCCCATCGTGATGCCGCCAGCGAACGCAAGGAAGGCGACCTGAATGTTATTGAGCATGATGAAGTTGGCCACAACCGAATCGCTCTCGCCCGGATTGCTCATCCACAGGTGATGGTGGTCCATGATGCTTCTCAGCGACTGTGCAGTCCCGGGGAGAAGAACATCGCACATGGAGTCGTCGTACCAGACGAGGATGTACGCGACCATTGCTGAAAGCGCGAAGACGCCGAACGCGAAAAGCGTATAGCGACCGATACCACGATAGGCTTCGGGAAAACCGTAGCGAACGAATCTCCCGATCCGCGGGAGCGTCGCTCCCCGATCCCGATACACGAGAGGGTGAGCCCTGGCAACGAGCCCATTCAGATACGTGGAGATTCGATCACCGGAGAAGTCGCGCCGAGCAACAGCCAGATCCGAGGTGGCGGAGCGGTAGAGTCGTCCCAGCTCCAGGATCTCGTCCGCACTCAGAGCAGCCGGGCCGGCGTGGCCGGCGCGATTGACGAGGCTTTCCAACCTCTCCCATGAGGGGCTGTGGCTCGTTACGAAGCGATCCCGGTTCATGCGCACCAGCGGGCGGTATTGTAGAGTCCACGACAAGGAGAAAAATCGTGGCATTTGACTACCGGCTCGAAACGCCGGAAGTTGTGGAACTTGATTATGCACCGGCGGGGATCGGGTCGCGTTTTCTTGCTACCGCCATCGACTATCTCGCCATGACGGGCATGGGCTTTATTCTCTTGGTTGTCTGTCTTCTGATCGGAGGGGGAGGCTTCGACCAAGTAGCTACCGTGCTAGGGCTGACAGGCGCGTTCGTTCTCTTCTGGGGCTATTTCATCATGTACGAGTCACTGTGGAGTGGCCAGACGCCCGGCAAGCGGGCGGTTCGGATTCGTGTTTTGAAGACCAGCGGTTACCCGATTGGCTTTTCTGATGCCGTAGTCCGCAACCTCGTCAGGATCGTAGACTTCCTGCCTTTCTTCTACGGTGTCGGAGTTGTCACGATGTTCATCAGTCCCCAAGCACGCCGTCTTGGAGATTACGCGGCGGGCACCATCGTGGTGAAGGAGAAGTCCCCGATCGGAATCGCAGAATTGAAGCTCGAGTACGCTCCTCCCGTGCCCTCGTCCCCCGAGCTGGGAGAGATCGACCCTGACGAGCTGAATTGGGATCTTCGGGCCGTGTCCGAACAACAAGTGGCGGTCAGTCGAGAATTCTTGGAGCGGGCCGGGTCCCTGCAGCCATCTGTGCGGGCTCGCATCGGAGGAGAGATAGCAAGCCGGGTGGCGCAGACTATCGGGGCTCGGGAACCCCTCGACGCGGTGCAATTTCTGTCACGGATGTTAAACCTCCGCGAACGAAGCAAGGACGACCATAGCCAGTGACGGCACTGGCTATGCCGTTACGCCGCCCGTTGGAGCGGATTGGGTCTCCGATGGGTGCGACAGCACCTCGACGTCGACGTCCACCGCCTTGGAAAGCGTGCGAAAGAGTGGGCAACGGCCCCTGAAGCGCGTAACCAGGGCCTCTGCATCCTTCTGGGATGGGCCGAAAACGTCGACCCGTAGCGACACAGACTGGAAGACTGATGGATCCTCGTGGGTCCGGATGCCTTCGATGCTTGCTTCGACGCGATCCAGGCCGATTCCTTCCTCGCGAGCGAAGCGTTCAACCTGCTGCACGGCGCATGACGACACGGAGGAGAGGAAGACCTCCACGGGCGTGAGCTCCTCGGTCGGTTCGTTGGTGCCGTCGATTATGAAGTGGTGGATTCTGGCTGAGTTGAGCGTGCGCCCGAAGATGTGCGTTGAGGCTGAGAGAACGTTGTTCACGATAAGATCGTCATTCATGTAGCCCCTCCTTTGATACAGTGTCGCTTCCGTAGAGCTTGTGCGCGCGAATATATCGTTCGACTTCCGGAGCAACGTAGTAACGAATGGGGCGTGCTTCAGCCACACGCCGCCGAATGTCTTCCGAACTGATTTCGAGCTGCGGCACCGATAGAATCTCGATTCGATTCCGAATGCCGGGGAATCGAGCTTCGAGATCCGGCCAGGGCAACGATGAGCCCGACGGGCGGTCCATAAACACCAGCGTGAATTCCGCCAAAAGGAGATCGGGCTGGTGCCAGGTATGCAAATCTCTGAGCGCATCGTATCCGGCGAGAAACAGGAGATCACTGTCGAGTCTCTGACTCGCGAGATCCCGCAGCGTGTCCAGAGTGTAGGACGGTCCATCTCTCTCCAGTTCGATCAAGGACAGCTCGAACAGTGGGTTGTCGGCTATCGAAAGCTCGATCATCGCGACACGATCGTCGGTCGAGCTAATGGTGCGATCAAGCTTGTGAGGCGGGACGCTATTCGGCACGAACAGCACACGTTCGAGGGTCAGGAGATTTGCCGCATCCTCCACAGCCGCCAGGTGACCGATGTGAATGGGATCGAACGTGCCCCCGAATACTCCGACGCGCGCTCGGCTCACGCCGTCGCTGCCGGGCTAACGGTCGCCTCGGGAAACGCGCCGCCGATGGCCCACACGGCGTCGGAAGAGGCGCCTGCTGAAGCGACCCAGAAGGATAACGAGCCCGTCCAACTGGCCTCACCGACACTGTCCACGCGCAAATTCGGGGCGGGGTTTGCCAGTATTGATGGGAGCGCCTCAAGCAGCGCACTAAGCCGATGGCGCGCATCCTCAGGATCGGTTTTTTTGGAGAAGGTCACAGTGACACGAGTCGCGTACCCGCCCACCGCGGTTCGGTTGGTCACCACGCCGTTGAAGATCGCCGCGTTGGGCATGAGGATCAGCTCGTTGTCCCGGCTCCTCATATGGGTCGTCCGCATCTGAACGTCCTCCACGCGGCCTTCATGGTTCGCGCCGTTCGGGCCCACGACCGCGATCGTGTCTCCTATCGCAAAGGGGCGCTCGATCAGCAGATAGATGCCGGCGACGAGGTTCTGCAGCACGGACTGAAGTGACAAGCTGAGAGCCAAGCCCACCACACCAATGAGCGCCGCAAGAGGCGATAGATCGTTGCCGACCGCGTAGAACGCCCACATGACGCCTAGCGCCCAAGCCACACCCCATGACACACGGGCAAACAGGAGCGACACATCGGCGGGTACGCCCCCACGCTCGAACCCGCTTCTAAAGCGCTGAGCGACGCCCCCCGCCACGAGATACGTGAGGATCAGAATGGCGAGCGCCTTCGCCAGTGAGATGCCATAGTCCGGCAGGCTGTCCCCGATGTGCCCATACCAGGGATGGGAACCGGCGCGAGCGGCCGCCACAATCGCGGTCGTTACCAGCACCATGTCACCTCGACAAAATCACTGAAGTCTAGCAATTGACGTCAGGGCGTCACGCTGACTGTACCGACCCGGATGGCTTTGTGTGAGCCGGGAATCAGACTGCCGGCCGGGCCTCCCCTGACGGATTGCAATCCGGTCACGCGGACCGCTACGTCTACCTTGGTCCCGGTGCTGGACGGGGGAACAAAGGGGACGAACTGGGCATCATAACCACGGTTCAAGTCCCACGACGTTGGAGAGAGCCAAACGGTCGTTGGACTGTCCGTCGACTGCGTCCAGGTACGAGAGAGGGACGGATGACGTCCCGTGTATTCGGGGCTGAACAGGACCTCGATTGTGGGGGCGCGGCTCAGATGTCCGTTGAGCTTCCAGTAGGTGTCGATTCCGATAGCCGGATGCGCGCGGTTCAGCGAGTCCGAACTCGGATGGATGACGAAGCCCAGCAGCTCCAGAGGTCCCCAGCGGGCGTGGAGGCGCGTCATGTGAGCGGGCCGCAGACGAGTGAAATCGAAGAAGCAGGTGCAATATCCGGCGTTTGACAGGCGCGTGCGCGGCTGAAGCTTCAGAAGCATCAGGCCGTCTCGAACGTCGGCGAGGCGGTAGCCATGGTGAAGGGCAGTGACGGCTGCGCCTCGAAGATCGACGGGCGTCACAGGCGAGGATGGAACCGACGCATCCAGCAGGATGTACTGGGCCGGAGGAGCATTTCGTGGATGGATCGTCGGGAGCACGTAGACCCAACGTCGATCGGAGACGTGAGGCTCGATCTCGTCCGCAGCCGCGACCACGGCGTTGGGAGGAATCTTGTCTAGTATCTGATTTTCGATGGCTTGGTGAGCCCCGGACGACGGAACCGCGAAGCCATTCGAAAACGGAGTGAATCCCCACTGGCGGCAGTCCCACAGTGAGGCGACGAGTATGAAGGCGCACGTGACGACAGGAAGCAGACCCGACCGAAACGCGCGAAAATGGGCGCCGGACCTCGCAAGCCACCTGACGCCATGGGCGGCGGAGATGACGACAAAAGGGACGAGCTCGGCGGAATACTGATAGTAGCCGCTGTACATGTGGGCATCCGTGCTGAGCAGGTTGATGGCGAGAACAGGGGCCGTGAGCAAGAGCACGGGTGCGCCGGCGAGCGATAGAAGTCCGACAGGATGGACCAAGAAGAGTAAGTAGGCTTGGCGCGACGAGGACGAAAGGACAGCGCCGAGCCTTGCGGGGTGCGCCAGTATGCCGTGAAGGATGCCGGAAATTCCATGACCAAGGTACGCGTAGCGATCGAGGTACGGGGACTGCCCGGTGAAGTTGTAGTGAGGAATGATGATCTCTTCGCAAACCAGAAACCAGCCAATTCCCGTCACGATGCTGACGGCGGCAGCCTTCCGGTTTCCTCGCACCCAGAGCCACAAGCCGAGAGCCGCTATCAGGAGGCTTACCTCCTCTTTTGTTGCTGCTGCTAGAAGAGCGAACAGGCCGTACCAGAGCAGCCGTCTCGTGTGCAGAAAATACACCGTCCAGGCGAGCAGAGAAGCACTGAGTGTGACGGTGTGAAAGTCGTCGAGAACCGCGTTTTGCAGGCTCGGGTGGGCGAGAAAAGCAACCGGAAAGACTAATGCTAGCGAAGAGCCATCAAGTAGGCGTCGAGCAAGCAGGTAGATGGGAATGGCTCCAAGCGCAACGACGATCGGCTGGAGGACAAGAAGAGTCTCAGGCCCCGAGTGGATCCAGTACAGAAGTGAGAGCGGAATGAGCAGGGGCTCGACGTGAATGGCCAGGCGAGAGGTTAGCGTTCGGCCGTGAATCTCCATGTCGGTGAAGCGAAGGAGATGACCGTGCGCCGTGTTCCACGCGGCTTGGTCCATGTTTCCAAGGTCGAAAGCGTGGGACTGGAAGGCGAAGTGGCGCTCCAGGCTGAGCCAGGAGAAGAGAGCTGCGAAGCCAACGACCAGAAGCGCGAGAAAAATCCATTCGGCCAGCTTTGGCAGGCGCCACGCCGGCTGTCGGCCCTCTTCGGTCACGGTCCCGCTGCAGTACGAGGCCGAACTGTGGGACCGCCGACGACCGGCAGGACCAGCACGCCGATCAGTCCGGGAAGCGCCGTATTCACCGCAAACATCAGGAATGCGGCCAGGGCCGCGTGCGCGGGAGAAACGTTGTAGTGGCTGAGGAGAAGGGCCGCGGCCCCTTCACGAACACCAAGGCCGCCAATCGTTACAGGGAGCACGTTTGTCAGCACGACGAGAGGAAAGGTGAGAAACACGATGTCCAGCGACCACGCCTTCCAGCTCAGCAGGATAATGCCGAACTGGACGAGGACGACTGCAAAGGAGAGCGCCGTCAGTAGCAGATAGACGGTCGTGGCAACCGGTGAGAGAGACTCAAGGCTGCTCCAAAGCCGATTCAGGCGAGTTTCGCCCGGCAAACGTTGCGAGACTCTACGAAGCCCGCCATGGACTTGGAGAGGCGCGTACACGGCGACCAGTCCTGCCAGGGCGACACAGGCGAGAGCAGCTCCAACGAGAGGGCCGAGAAGGGCCCAGGCGCCCGCAATCGAGAGCCCGCACAAGACGAGCACGTCGAAGCCCTTGTCCAACAGCACCAGGCCCGCGATCTTGAGCTTTTGTGGATCTCGTATGTAGGCAGCGCGAACCACCTCCCCGACCCTGGCCGGAGTCACCAGAGCGAGGCCCATCCCGCCGAGGAGCGAACGTACTGCCTCCCCTGCAGAGGCTTCGATGGAGGCTTCCCTCAACATCAGGTACCAGCGAGCGGCTTTGAGAGCAAGGAAGGGCACGGTGAGGACCAGCGCCAGCAGCAGGTATGACGGCCTGACGCTGCCCGCCGCCCTGGCTATCCTTTGTGGGTCGGCCTTGATGATCACGACGCCGGCCAGCAAAAGGGTCAAAGCAAGGCGAATCAGCTTGTTGCGATAGAGCCCGATAAGGGTCGACACAAGCAAGGATAGCGACACGGTATGCGGTCCTGTTCGCTTGCCGAATTGTCTCAGGTGTCGTACACTTTACTACTGCCCCGGCTCTGACAATTGTCAGGGCTCTTTTCCATATGAGAGAGATTCATGCCAGTTGTGGCACCAAGCGAGCTACCGAGAGACACTTCTCCAGCGTTCGATCGCGTGCTCGAAGAAGCGGGGCAGTATCTTCCCGCACCGGCCATCGACAACTTGGTCCGGGCCCACGCGTTCGCCGAAAAGGCGCACGCGGGACAAATGCGGAAATCTGGTGATCCCTACCTCGTTCACCTGATCGCGACTGCCTTGTATCTCGCGTCCCTGCGCCTCGACGTGACGTCGATAGCCGCGGGACTCCTCCACGACACGCTGGAAGACACGGACGTGACCTACGAGGATCTGGAGCGGGACTTCGGAAGGGCGATTGCTCGCATTGTCGAAGGCGTCTCCAAGTTCGGCGAGATCGGTCATAGACATCGACGGTGGACGGTGGAACACGGCGAAGGCGAGGATCGCCGCATGCGAGTGGACCGTCAGAAGCTACAGGCCGAGAACGTGCGGAAGATGTTCCTCGCGATGGCGGAGGATCCGAGGGTGGTCATCGTCAAGCTGGCCGATCGACTCCACAACATGCGGACGCTGGACTTTCAGACACCCGAAAAGCAGCGGCGCATCGCTCTCGACACGAGAGAAATCTATGCGCCCTTGGCCGGTCGACTAGGTATCGCCAAGATCAAAACACCGCTGGAAGATCTGGCGTTCAAGTATCTGGAGCCGGAGGACTACCGGTGGCTCGTAAACCAGCTCGCCGAGGAACGCGCGAGCCGAGATACCTACATCACGAGCATGGCGGAAGACCTGAAAGAGCACCTGGCCCAGCGCGGCATCGATGCCGACGTCACGGGGCGCGCAAAGCACCTCTACAGCATTTATAAGAAGCTGCTGCGACCTGATATCCAGATGGACCTCAGCCGGGTCTACGATCTCTTCGCACTGCGAGTTCTGGCCGAGAGCATTCCCGACTGTTACCAGGTCATGGGTCTGGTGCATGAGCTCTGGCTGCCGGTACCCGCCAGGTTCAAGGACTACATCGCGGTGGCAAAGACCAACGGCTATCGTTCCCTGCACACGACGGTCTACATGGAAGATTCGAGGCCGGTCGAGGTTCAGATACGTACGCGGGACATGCACGAGGTCGCCGAGTACGGCGTGGCCACGCACTGGTATTACAAGGAGCAGGGCGGCTCGGAGAACCTGCCGCGGACGTTGTCCGACTGGATCCAAGCGCTGATGCAGTGGCAGGACGAGCTGGATCCGGACGCCGCTGAATTCGTGGACACGCTGAAGATGGACATGTTTACCGGCCAGGTATTTGTGTTCAGTCCCCGGGGCGACATCATCGATCTCCCTACCGCCTCTACCCCGGTGGATTTCGCATATCGAATCCATACGGAGCTTGGGCATCGCACGATCGGGGCGAAGGTGAACGGGCTCATGGTCCCGCTCGACTCGCCACTGCAAACCGGTGACCGAGTCGAGATTCTGACCACGAAACAGGCGCACGGCCCGGGTCGCGACTGGCTGTCTTTTGTTCGCAGCGCAAACGCGAGGCAGAAAATTCGCCAGTGGTTCAAGCGTCAGAATCGCGAGGACAACATCGCACGCGGCCGGGAGATGCTTGACGCGGAGCTTCAGAAGATAGGGCAGGGCACGCTCAATGAGCTTGGAGCGCCCGCCCTTGCAGAGGTGGCCTCACAGCTCGGACTGCGCGGGGGCGAAGACCTGCTGGCTCAGCTGGGATATGGCGCGCTCACCCTGCATCAAGTAATGAACCGGCTGGGGGTGCTCGAAGAGGAAGAGGAGGCAATTCCACTTCATGCGCCGCCCTTCAAGCCCGCGGCGCCGGGACAGGTTCGCGTGCTGGGGGTGGGGGACCTTTTGACGAGTCTGGCCAGCGATTGCCTTCCGGCGCCTGGTGACTCGATCGTTGGATACATCACTCGGGGCCGGGGAGTAACCGTGCACCGTGCCGACTGTCCCCGGATCCAGGCTGAGAAGGAAACCGAGCGCATAGTCAACGTGGATTGGGGACCGACCGATGACCAGCAGCTCTATCCGGTCACCGTCGTCATCGAAGCGTGGGATCGCGAGGGCCTACTGCGAGACGTCGCTATAACCGTCGCGGATGAGCGGGTCAGCATGGCATCCGCCACCGCAGACACGCATCCGGACGGACGGGCGATACTGACGGCTACGCTGCGGATCGCCGGCGTCGACCAACTGTCTCGCGTCTTCAACCGTTTGGAGCGGGTCAAGGGCGTACTCGATGTGCGCCGACAGGGCAAGACTCGAAAGACGAAGGAACAGACGGCGTAAACTCTCGGTAAATTGGCGACCACTCTGACATTTCTGCGTGGATTCTCGGATTTTCGTTACTTCTCTTGCGTGCTACGATTACGGCGAGCTTGAGAGGAGGAGGCGAATGCAGACAGAAGATCGAGTCTCCTCAAACGCCGCCGCGTACGATGCACGGCCCTGGCTTGCACAGTATCCTGCCGATGTGCCGGGCTCGCTGAACTACCCGGATATCTCGATCTGGCAGCTTCTCGAACAGACCTTGGACGGGTACGGCGACCACGGAGCGTTCGTCTTCCAGAACAACGGCATGACGTTTCGGCAGCTTCGTGACCAGGCCGCGGCAATGGCAGGAGCGCTGCAAAGAGCGGGAGTGAAGAAGGGCGACGCAGTGCTGGTTTTGCTGCCCAACATCCCGCATTTCCCGGTTACGTATTTTGGGACGCTTCGGCTTGGGGCCCGGCTCGCGGCAGTATCCCCAACCTCCGTAGAGCGCGAGATCGAGAATCTGATTGAGGATTCGGGCGCACGAGTCGTCGTGACAATCGATCTTCTGTACGACAAAGTTGCCTCAGTTTGGGAGCGAGCAGGCGTCGAGACGGTGGTTGTCGGAACGGTCACGGACTTCATGCCGGCGTGGAAGCGCCTGGCGGCCGGCTGGACAGGCAAAACTCCAAAGCCAAAGATGCCTGTCGAGTACGGTCCGCGAGTCCAGCCCATGCTTTCGTTCATGCGGGGCGGCAAGAAGGAAGAGGTCGCAACCGTCGTAAAGTCGTCAGATGTTGCCGTCTTGCAGTACACCGGCGGAACGACTGGCCTGCCGAAGGCGGCCATGCTTACTCACGGCGGTCTGATCGCGAACGCAACTCAGATGAAGGGACTGTTTCCACGTCTGAAAGACGGGCAGGAGACGATTCTCGCGGTGCTTCCCTTCTTTCACGTCTATGGAGTCACTCTCGTCATGAATGCGGGCCTTCTGCTTGCTGCCAACACCGTGTTGATCGCCCGTCCGGTCACGATGGACATCTTCGAGGCCGTGAGACGGCATCGGCCCACGATATTCCCCGGTGTGCCGACCCTATATGTGGCTGTCACCAATGATCGACGCCATAAGGACTACGATTTGTCCTCTATCGACGTGTGTTGCTGCGGAGGCGCTCCACTCCCACTGGAAGTCAAACGAGAGTTCGAACGCATTACAGGCGGGCATCTCTACGAGGGCTACGGCCTTTCTGAGGCATCGCCGCTTACGCATTCGCAGCCACACAAGGGCGAGAGTCCGGCAGGAAGCATGGGCCTGCCGGTCCCAGATACCGATGCGAGGATCGTGGGGGACGACGATCAGCCGGTTCCTCCGGGAGAGGAAGGTGAACTTGTCGTGCGAGGCCCGCAGGTGATGCAGGGGTATTGGAGGCGGGAGCAGGAGACGGCCGAAGCGCTGAAAGGTGGATGGCTGCACACCGGTGACATCGCGCGCATGGACGAGGACGGCTGGTTCTACATAGTCGATCGAAAGAAGGATCTCATCATCACCGGGGGCGAGAACATCTATCCACGCGAAGTGGAGGAGGTTCTCTACGAGCATCCGAAGGTACAGGAAGCGGCGGTGGTGGGCGTGCCGCATCCGTTCGGTGGAGAGATCGCCAAGGCGTTCATCGTGTTGAAGCCGGGCGAAGAGGCGACCAAAAAGGACATAACGCAGTTCGCGGCGGAGCGTCTTTCCAAGGCAAAGGTACCCAGGGCCGTTGAGTTTCGCTCGGAGCTGCCAAAGTCAGCCGGTCTCAAGATCCTGAGAAGGGTACTCGCCGAAGAGGAGCGCGAGCGCCAGGCCAGCCAGCCGCGCCGGTCGAGGGAGCGGTCTGGACCCGATCCGGACGCATAGCAGAATTACTCCTCGAGCAACTCGTCTCTGTCTTGACCCTCCGACCGCTCCGATACCAGGGCCCGGGCCACCTTCGCGGCTACGGGGAAGGGAAAGCCTCGACGCTGCAGGTGCCCGACGAGTCGAGTGACGAAGGTCCTATCGTCGAGCGTGGCCAAAGAGCGCAGCTTTAGCTGGGCCGCTCGGTACGCCAAGGGTTCCTCGTCCTCGATGTTCGAAAGCTCATCGTCGATCAGCTCACTCTCCAAACCCTTCTGCCGCAGTTCGGCTTTCAGAGCCCGGCTTCCTCTCGGCCGTGACGCTAGGCGATTTCGGATCCAGAATTTGGCAAATTCTCGGTCGTCCACCATGCCCATGCGCTCGAGCCGTTCGAGGACCGCGGTCACGACCTCAGGCTCAGCACCGTTTCGGCGGAAGTAGACTTCCAATTCGTGCTTACTGCGTTGCCGATAGGAGAGGAAATTCAGCGCGGCGCCGAAAGCTCGCTCTATGTCGTCATCACGCAACAGCTCCGCGATCTCCTCCGAAGTGAGTCGCCTACCCTCTTTCAGATTGCGGGCGGCTACCAGCATGCGAGATGCTCCGAAGCCGAAGACACCATCGAGGAAGATGGAGACACGCTCAGGATCGTGCTTCTGCAGCTGGACACCGGTTATCTCGGGCATGGGTCGGTCCGCTTCATTGTGACGCCTCGCGAGGCGTTGCTACACTTCCGGTAGCGGCGGTCCCGGCATTCAATCGCCCGCTGCCGTGGAGTAGCGGTGCACGGCCTCATTAATCAGATCCTCGATGCGCTCGCGCGCTTTACGCTGTCGAGTGCCCTCGACATCATCATTGTCAGCCTCTTGTTTTATGGTGTGCTGATGGTGGTGCGAGGCACCCGTGCAGATCAAGTTTTGCGCGGCGTGATTGTCCTTTTCATTTTCTTCACGATCATGGCGGCGTCGTTTCACCTCACTATGGTGGACTGGCTAGTCCGCAATTCTCCGGTCGTGCTGCTGGTCGCGATCCCAATCATCTTCCAACCTGAGCTCCGACGCGCCCTGGAGCAAGTGGGACGTACGAGCGCCATCATCAACCATCCTCTCGCAACACTGTCGACGCCTTTGCAGCCTTCGACAAGCGACGAAATCGTCGACGCTGTTACCCGGCTGTCGCAGAGACACTATGGAGCGCTGATCGTACTCGAAGGGACCACTGGTCTTCAGGATTTCGTCCAGAGCGGAGTGCGAATGGACAGCGTGGTTTCCAGCGATCTGATCGTTACCGTTTTTTTCGTGAACGGTCCGCTGCACGATGGGGCCATGATTGTAAGGGGCGAGCGAATCGTTGCGGCTGGTTGCGTACTTCCGTTGACCGACAACCCGCGAGCCGCCGGACGCGGCACCAGGCACAGAGCAGCAATCGGCATCACGGAACAGACGGACTCGGCCTGCATCGTCGTATCTGAGGAGAGTGGAACCATATCAGTGGCGCGGGCCGGGCATTTGATGACGAACCTGTCGCGCGACCGCTTGCACCGCTATCTCGAGGCTTTCTACTCGGCCAAGGCTCCCACCAATGAGCCCGAGCTTGCCGCCGTGGCAGGACGCTAAGGGGTGGCAGAACCGGCACGACAGCCGAACGGGAAGGGCCAGTGGCCCAAGGTATTGACACTTGGCGCGGGCACGCCCGTACAGCCAAGCATGCTGCGCGTATTCCTAACGCGAGAGTCTTTGATCCGTTTTGCGTTATCGCTGCTGCTGGCCCTGGCTCTGTGGTTGTACGTGACGGGCCGTGAGAACCCTCATCTCGCGGTCGATCTTCCGCAGCCCTTACAAGTGGGCGCGGCGGACGTTCGGCAAGATTTGGTTGTCACTAGCCAGCTTCCATCGGCTCATGTGCGTTATCGGACCGGTACCCCGTCAATTCAGGTAAGTGGCGCGAACTTCCGCGTCTATGTTGATCTGTTGGGCCTTGGGCCAGGCGTTCACCGTCGAGTGCCCGTCCTGTGCCAGTCGGACCCGGGCATCACATGCGTGAGCGTGACGCCACGTTTCATTACGGTCGCAATGGATTTCCTGAAGCAGGAACAGATCCCGGTCACGCCCGTCATCGTCGGGCAACCTCCGAAAGGGTATATCGCGCAAGCGCCGCATATCTACCCGCCCACGATTTCCGTAAAAGGACCTCGCACCCTCGTGTCACAGGTCGCCCGAGCGTCCGTGGATTTGAACCTCGCAGGTGATACCTCCACCCTCGACGGTACGTTCTCGCCGTCGCTCTTGAGCGCTCAGGGTTTGCCGGTAAGCGGAACGACCCGCCTTCTGATCAGTCCGAGCCAGGTGACCGTCCACGTCGATGTCAAGTCGCTCTCGAGTTTCAAACCGGTGCCGGTCCTGATTCGATTAGATGGGCACCCGCATTCGGGCTTCGGCGTGAC
Organism: Chloroflexi bacterium UBA5177; assembly: GCA_002413265.1. Taxonomy (GTDB): domain Bacteria; phylum Chloroflexota; class UBA5177; order UBA5177; family UBA5177; genus UBA5177. The sequence continues at coordinate 20,165 of DHWR01000170.1, read as the reverse complement.
GGGTGTGGCAATCTCTCCGCCCGAGGTTACGGTACAAGGGTCGACTGCACGTTTACGCCAGTTGACGAGCGTTGTCACCGTCCCTGTGAGCCTCTCGAAACGGAAGACTACTTTTTCAGCGGCCACGGCACTCAAGCTGCCGAAAGGGGTGACCGCCTCGAGACGTACCGTCCGAGTGCGGATAAGCGTTCAGCCGGTAGACTCTTACACATCGGTGGAGGTCGGTATAACGCTAACCGGAGTGCCGCTAGGACTCACCGCTCAAGCCAATCCGGCTCGTGTTTTGGTCACCGTGATAGGTCCAGCCACCGGTGTGCACGATGTGGCTCGGAACATGACGGCCGTCGTCAACGTGACCGGCTTCGGAGCCGGGAACTACTCACTCTCTCCGGCGCTCAGCGTTCCTTCGCGCTTCCGCGTGGCAAACGTCTATCCGGATAAAGTGAGCATCCTACTGCAGTCCGCGCCGACCGGGTGACGCAGCCTAGCCGGCTAGAGCCGCAAGCTGCTGGTGAAGCACGGGGCGCAAGAATTGGCCGGTAAAGGAGGATTTACAGGCGGCAATGTCCTCCGGCGTTCCTTCGGCCACGACTGTTCCGCCCTTGTCCCCACCTTCCGGACCGAGGTCGATTACCCAATCGGCAGTCTTGATCACATCGAGATTGTGTTCGATTACGACGACTGTGTTGCCCGCGTCAACCAATCGGTTCAAGACCAAGAGCAATTTCTCCACATCCGCGAAGTGCAGCCCCGTCGTTGGCTCGTCCAATATGTATAGAGTCTTGCCGGTCGCGCGCTTGCTGAGCTCTGTGGCTAATTTGATACGCTGCGCTTCTCCGCCGGAGAGCGTGGTAGAGGGCTGCCCAACGCGGATATAGCCGAGACCTACGTCCCGAAGCGTGCGCATCTTATTCGATATTGTGGGCATATTCTCGAAAAGGGTAAGGGCTTCCTCCACGGTCATGTCCAGGACATCGGCAATGCTCTTGTCCTTGAATTTGATCTCAAGAGCCTCGCGGTTGTAGCGCTTGCCCTTGCACACCTCACAAGGAACGTAGACGTCGGGAAGGAAGTGCATCTCGATCTGGATAATCCCTTCACCACGACACGCTTCGCAGCGTCCACCCTTCACATTGAAGGAGAAGCGTCCGGGCTTGTAGCCTCGAATCTTTGCGTCTGGAAGGGCAGCGAATAGCTCACGAATAGGCGTGAATGCACCGGTGTAGGTAGCAGGGTTTGATCGAGGGGTTCGGCCGATAGGAGACTGATCGATGTCGATCACCTTGTCCAGGTGAGAAAAGCCGAAGACCGAGTCGTGCAAGGCTGCCCGCTCCCGAGATTTGTTGAGTCGCTGCGAGGCCGCCCTGAAAAGGATTTCATTGACCAGGGTGCTCTTTCCCGAACCCGAGACTCCGGTCACGCATAGAAAACGCCCCAGCGGGAACGAGACGTCAATGTTTTTCAGGTTGTTTGCTCGGGCACCACGGACGACAATGCTCTCCCCGCTGCCTGATCTTCGGTGCGCCGGCACGCGAATCTGGCGCTTACCGCTCAGGTATTGCCCAGTAATCGAATCCGGCGCGCGCATCACGTCGTCGAGGGTTCCCTGGGCTACCAGGTGGCCGCCGTGCTCCCCGGCTCCGGGCCCAATGTCCACGACGTGATCAGCCGCACGCATCGTCTCTTCGTCGTGCTCGACCACGATGAGCGTGTTGCCCAGATCTCGCAGATGCTCGAGCGTTCGTATAAGGCGTGCATTGTCGCGTTGATGGAGCCCGATGCTCGGCTCGTCCAGAATGTAGAGGACTCCCATTAGCCCCGAACCTATCTGCGTGGCAAGTCGGATGCGCTGTGCTTCACCACCGGCCAGTGTCGCGGCTGTGCGGTCTAGCGTGAGATAGTCGAGCCCCACATCGAGCAGGAATCGCAGGCGGGCGCGGATCTCTTTGATGATCTGTCGACCGATCAAGCGCTCTCGCTCGGTTAGACTGACCTCCCCTTTGAGCAAAGGTTCGTCGCCCGAGATCGCCGCAAAATAGCGCGCGGCCGAGCGAATTGAGTTCTGAGTAACCTGCACGATCGACTGTCCGCCAACGGTTACCCCTATACTTTCGGGTCGCAAACGCGCGCCACCACAGGTAGGACAGGCCACGTTGGTCATGTACTGGTCGAGCTCGCTACGCATCCACTCACTGTCCGTGTCCCGATACCTTCGCAAGAGGTTGGGAATCACGCCTTCGTAGTGCACGTGCATGATGCGGCGGTTGTGCCGGCGGACGGGAACGGTGTCCTTGCCGCTGCCGTACATCACCTTGTCCAGATCCTCCGGTGCAAGCTCCTCCACGGGCGTCTCGACGCTGAACCCATACTGCTCCGCGACAGCTTTGAGCAAGGACATGTAATACGGGCTCGAGGTGCCCGACCGAGCCCACGGGTGCACGGCGCCCTGGGCAAGACTCAGGGACTTGTTGGGAATGACCTGGCCGGGATCCAGCTCTTTCTTCGTCCCTAGCCCGGTGCAATCCGGACACGCACCATGCGGGCTGTTGAATGAGAAGGTCCGAGGTTCTATCTCCGGGAGAGATATGCCGCACACAACGCAGGCGAAGTGCTCCGAGAACAAGCGCTCCGGACCATCGAGGTGCTTGACGATGGCGATGCCCTCGCCCAGCTTGAGAGCCGTCTCGACGGAGTCTGCCAAACGGGACCGATCGGCGGCGAGCGCATCTCGGTCGACATCAGATTCAGGCAGCACAAGTCGATCTACCACAACTTCGATATCGTGTTGCTTGTACTTGTCGAGAGGAAAATCCTCGGCCAGCTCCCGCACTTCGCCATCGACCCGGACCCGGATGTATCCTGCTTTTCGAGCTTCCTCGAAGACGTGACGGTATTCGCCCTTGCGACCACGCACCACGGGACCGAGAATCATGATGCGACTGCCGGGGGGCATCGCCATCACGTCGTCGACGATCTGTTCCACAGACTGGCGTTGGATCTCCCGCCCGCACTTTGGACAGTGAGGGTGGCCAATGCGCGCGTAGAGCAGCCGCAGGTAATCGTAAATTTCGGTTACCGTACCGACGGTTGAGCGCGGGTTGTGACTCGCGCTCTTCTGATCGATGGAGATGGCGGGCGAGAGCCCGTCGATGTAATCCACGTCAGGCTTGTCTAACTGCCCGAGAAACTGACGCGCATAGGCGGACAGCGACTCCACGTAGCGACGTTGACCCTCGGCAAAGATAGTGTCGAAGGCCAAGCTGGATTTGCCCGAGCCCGAAATGCCCGAGAAGACCACGAGGCTTCCTCTGGGGATTTCGAGCTCGACGTTTTTGAGATTGTGTTCGCGGGCACCGCGAACGTGGATAGTGTCTCTAGTCATGGCATGAGCAGCTCTTGGAGTCGTTTTGGCTAACGGCGGCAGGGTGCATACGAGCGCTTATTATAACATATGTTCGAAAAACTTCGACACACTGCGACCTGCGAGGACGGCTAGACGGAGATCTTCGAAACAGATACGCGCTCGACGTGCCAGAAGGGCAGACGGCAGTGCTCGCATTCATAGGTGGTCACAAGAACGAGATCGCCACCCTCCCATCGGGTCTGGCCCTCGTCAACGGGTTTGGTCCAGGCGCTCTGACAATAGACGCATACAGGAACGGTCGAGGCAGTGGAGAGCTGATCGTTCTCGTACTGCTCTAAATCCCGCTGGAACACCCGATACAGCAGCCAGCCAAAAACCACGAATTTCACCGCGGCAATGACCAGGAGCACGATGATGATGTTGTTCACGCCCGCCGCCTCGCTGCCGGATCCTCATCACGACCCGTACACTCTACGGTACAGCGCGTGACCCCCTGCGACAAACCGACTTCTGGAAGCACATCCGTTCTATGAGCCTTGATGCTCGGACCTGGGTAAGGGTCCAAATTCCTCTCCTTGCACTCACGGTCGTCTGGCCGGTCGCGCAGCCGCTACTGCGCCTCCCAGGTGAGCTACCCGCAGCGGTCGTCTGGCCGGGGCGAATCATCGGCTTCGGGCTAGTCATCGGAGCTGCATTTCTCTTTCGTGCAGCGAGTCGGGTCCTCGGGGAGGACCTTGTGGCCTCACCAAAGCCTCGAGCCGAAGGCACTCTTCGCCAGAGCGGCATCTATGCTCACCTTCGCCATCCGATCTACGTCGCGATCGTGGGTGCGATCTGCGGCTGGTCGCTTCTCTGGTCGAGTGGCGGCGGGTTGGTGCTGACGCTCACCGGCATGGTGTTTTTCGTATTCAAGACACAGGCTGAGGAAAGCCATCTGTTGGAGCGCTACCCGTCTTATGCAAAGTACGCGGCGGCGGTGCCCCGGTTTCTACCGCGTCTCGGAAGGCACCGATAGATGCGCGAATATTTCGGAAGGTAGCGGTCACCATACGGACCTTGCGCGAGTCTGAGGGTAGTAAATCGAGGCGCAGGCGGTGTACTCTTAGCCGTACGTCAACCCGTCATTTGAAGGCCGGGCCTCGGGTCCGGCCCTCACTGTGTTAGGGCATTCCCGGATCTCAGGAGACCATTTCATGGGTAGGAAAAGCCGCCAGTCGCGACGATCAGCGGAACGGCGACAGCAACAGCAGCGCAGTGCTCAACAGTCGCAAGGCCTGATGCCGCGCTGGCAGCTGATCACGGGTGGCGTCATCATCCTGGCAGTCGCCGCGTTTTTGATCGCGATTGTGACGGGTGTGGGCAAGTCCTCAGGCTCGAGCAACAATCTCACAAGTGCTGCTACGAACGGCCAGAACACGGCAGCGAAGATTGACGGCACCATAGGGTGTAATGCAGTGATGCAGATCACATATCACGTGCACGCGCATGTCACAGTTCTCGACGCCGGCAAGCCGGTCCTGTTTGACCCTCACGCGGGACTCAACTACGACCACGATTGCGAGTACTGGTTGCATGCTCACGATTCGAGTGGAATCGTACACATCGAAGCGCCCCAGAAAATCCTGCCGACGCTAAAGAATTGGTACGACGTCATGCAGGAGCCGCTTTCTCCGACACAGATTAGTACTGCGAAGGTGAAGCCAGGGCAGCACTTGAAAATGTGGATAGATGGTAAGCCGTACACGGGCGACCCTCGCAGCATCATTCTGACGGATCATAAAGACGTTTGGTTGGAGATCGGACCTCCGTTCAAGACACCGACGAAGTTCACAGGGTGGCCAACCGCCCAGTAATTAGTTTCGAGCTTCCCTGACGTGATAGAGCCCTTGCAGGTGGAGATCACACGGATAGACGAAAGCCTTCCATTGCCTATGCCTGCGACTGCAGGGGCAGCAGGCTTCGACCTCTACTGCAGGAGCACGATCGTTGTCGCCCCAGGGTCGATTGAACTCGTGCCGTCCAATGTAATCGTCAGGGTGCCCGATGGGCACGTTCTGGTCGTCGCACTGAGAAGCAGTACCCCGCGGCGCAAGAGTCTGATCATGCCCAACGGTATTGGGGTAATTGACCCGGACTACTGCGGTCCGGACGACGAGATACAAATCCAGGTCCTGAACTTCGGCGACAAGCAGGTGACCTTGGAGCGGGGCGAACGCGTCGCGCAGGGACTTCTGGTGCCGCTTGCCCCGTGGAGCTGGGTCGAAGTCTTCGCGACTGAGCGCTCCAATCGGGGAGGCTTCGGCAGCACGGGCTAGACGATCCACCCTCCAATGAGGAACTGAACCGTGAAAAGCGAAAGTAGTCCGGCCGAAAGTACGACGTACGCGTCGTGAGCGTCTCGACGGCGGCCCAGCAGACCGAAATACATGAATACCGGGAACAGAGTCAGCACGTAGCGCGAGAGTGAAATCAGGGGGACAGGATATCCTCCGGCCATTGCCGGACTGGCCAATGTCACAACCCAGAAGGCAGCGACGTAGAGGCTGTAGGAAGCCGGAAGGCGCCGCGCGGCGAGCACGGAGGCGATCAGGAAAATGAGGCCGATACCGCCGTTAATGAGATTGTGTGCCTCGTAGAAGGACGCCGGCGGCTGAACCGAAACCACCTGACGAACCGTCTCGGCAAAGCCGGCCCACAACTTCAGCGTGAGGATCTTCTGCCAGGCTTCTTGTCCGTGGCTGAAGGCGATTGGGTCACCGACGGCGCGCTGCAGGTACAGCATGAACCCCGCGAGCCCCAACGGGATCAGTAGGGCTCCGGGGACGCCGAAACCGCGGAGCATTTCTCGGGGGCGAAAGTTGCAAGCGCGCCCGTACTCGTACACATACGGTACGAAGAGCAGCACTCCGGTAACTCTGGTTGCTGAGGCCAGTCCCCCGAAAAAACCGGCAAGGAGCCACTGGCGGCGGCGCATGTGGTAGAAGCAGGCCACAGTGAGGACAAGGAAGAGTGATTCGCTGTAGCCGGCGAAAAAGAAGAGCGCCGTGGGGAAGATGGCGATGTAGAGGACCACGCGAGCGGCCGTTTGTTTGCCCAGCTCCCAGACGGTTAGGCGATAGAGATAGCCGAGGGCAGCCAGGAAGGAGAGGTTGGAGATCAACAGGGCAATCAAGAGCGACGAGTGATGGGTCACAGCGGTGCCAACGTGAATGAGGAGCGGATACAGGGGAAAGAAGGCCGCCGGCGTCGTACCTGCCGGGTTTTTCCAGTGGTATCCGCGCTCCGCGATCTGCAGGTACCAGTTGGTATCCCAGCCTCCATGGCTTATTGGGTTGTGCCAGGCCGATAAAAAGCTGTGAGTGAACGAGGGGTGAGCTCCGTGAAGCACGCTGTTGAAGAGAATGACGCCGAAGTAGGTGAGAACAGCGAACATCAGCCGCGTGACTATCCAGACGCGGAGGGGCACGACCGAGGCCGGAGCCGTAAGCCAAGCCTTTAGCTCGTCGGTGCGGCTGCGTTGACCGCCACGCGGTTGAGGCTCCGTGCGATCAGCGACGGCCGCACCATTCACCGGATCGTCCTCCCGGTCTAGGATAGCGGCGAGGCGGCAACCGGGAGGTCACTTGTGAGAATGACGCCGCGGGGCGCATCACTCTTGGATTGCACTGCGATGCTGGATACCGCGCCGGGAGGCACAACTGCGGTAAGTGTCTTGACGCTCTGCTTGTTTACGACATCCAGGCTAACGTGCGCAGCCGTTTCACCGGGGTTGAATACCGCCACATTCGGGGCTGCGGGCGTGGAGGT
>DHWR01000170.1:0-12790 GCA_002413265.1 Chloroflexi bacterium UBA5177 | reverse complement strand
AGCGTCGCCTCGCTCGCGTGCTGCGTGGAGATTTGCGCCGTGTGATGCGGTAAGAGGACCACTTGCTCGGACTGCACTGCTTCACTACCGAGGAAACGAACGCTCGTATGAGCGGTGGCCGTCGCTGACGGATTGAAAAGCCTCAGCGACGTTTCGGGTTTGATGGCGTACCAGGTGTTCTGTGGCGACGGCTGAGCAGCCGCTCGAGAGTCGAAGGGAGAGACGACCACACCGCCAGGAGCCTCGACCGAGAGGGATAGAGAGGCGAGTCGAAACGCTGTGGGGACGTGCCAGGCGGCGGAGCCAAACGCCTGCAGGCGCAGAGATGAATGTGCAACCAGGCGGCCGTGCCGCCCATAAGCCATGACCTGAGCTTGCGTGGGCCGCGGGGCCGGGTTGCTGATCGTCACGTTGTGGACTGATGAAGCAATGGACCAAATGGGAGACGCCGAAGTCGGCAGCGATGAGGCGCGATCTGAGACGGCTGCTCCGGAAATGGTTGACGTGGAGGAGATGCGGTACGCGCCTCCGTAGCCTTCCCCGGAGAGAAGGTCGAGGTCGATGGACTTTGAGCTGGCGGGCGCAAGCTGCACGACTTCCCGCTGCTTGGAGCGCAGAGTGGATGCGACCACAGCTGTCTCGGGCATCGATCCGTCGTTGAAGAGCAGCAAACGTCGCGATATGCCCGTCAGGGGAGAGATATAGGAGGTGCCCGCAATCCCGGTGGGAACAATGTTGTCTTCGAGCAATAGCTCCGGGGGACCTCCGACCACCTTGCCCTGGGTATCGACGCCGGCGTTGTAGGCCGCACCGGGAAGCGACAGCCGAAACTGGCCGTTCACTGACTGCAGAATGGTTAGTGCGCCCGTCCAGTCGATGAGAGTGGCGGAAGGGCCGGCAGCGTCGACGTTGACAGTTCGATCCTGGGTGGAGTGGTTCCAGAGAATGGTGACGCGCGTGGTCGCGGCATAGAATGTGAAACGCTCGAGCTGGTCGGTTGGCGCGTAGGCGGGGACCCTGGTGCCGGACAGAAAGCGTGCCGCCACCTGAAACGCCACGTATCCCTGTCGAGGCAGACCGGCGGCGGAAATCAGTCCCCAGGTCTTCGGCAAGGGGTCGTCGCTAGCACGATAAACGAACACCTTGCTGGCCCCGGCGGCGAGCGCGTACACGATGGTTTGCAGTACGTAGGCAGCTTGCCTTGGCTCACCATTTGGATTTGAGGACGGAAACCCGTCCTCCGTGATCCATATGGGCGTACCCAGGTATCCATAGTCGTTTAGCACGGTGCGGATGCGCGTCACGTTGTCGTAGAGCAACCGGGCTGGTCCATACGCGTGCCAGGCGGTGACATCAAAGTAGCCGTGGTTGGCTTGCCATCCCGGGTCGGCGCGGGCGATCTGGAGCACTCGCGTAAAGAATTGAAGATCCGGTGCGACCATACCAGCCGCTGATACCTTGGCCGAGGGGTCGACGGAGGCAATGACGAGGTCGGCCACTTTCAGGAGTCTGAAGTAGTCGCGGGCGTTTCCACTCCAGAAGAAGGAGAGATCGGGCTCGTTCCATACCTCCCAGGTGCTGACCTGGCCCGCATAGTGGCGCACCGTTCCACGAACATAAGCGGCCCAGAGATTACGAGGGTCTGAGGGATCGCGGTAGAGACCAGCCGGCACACCGTTGCCGGGTCGCTTGCCCGATGCGACCGCCCAGCCGGGAGTCCCAATGAGAATGCCGAGGGTCGAGAGCTGGTTGGCAGAGTCAGACGCAACCACAGGGTCATCGGCAGAGAAATTCCACACCCCGCGCTTCTTCTCCAAGCGGTCCCAGCGGAACTCCCACCGGTTGATGCGGGCACCCGCGTTGTACGCCATGGCGGCCCACGAGGTCCCTAATTTCGAAGAGCCGGCCAACACGTCGCACAGCCCGAGCCTGCCATCGGCGTTGGCGACCGGAGGCAGTATCGCGATGGCGCTGCCGTGTGCGGACTGCACCAAGCACAGAAGAATAATGCTCGCGGCGCCAAGCGCGCGAATGCCCGGACGACTACGTGTCAGACGCTGCCTCTTCCCCAGCCCGAATATGTGGACAGGCTACCAGAGGCCGACGAGAAGGGGCAACAGCCCGCCCGTATAATTTGCCCGCTATGTCAAGTCCGGCCACGGCGCAGGAGCGCGACGATCAACCGTCTATCGGCGCGACCTCGCGGATTTCTACGATCGATGCACTAGCGCTAGGGCTGGTTGGGCTCTTCGCCTTTGGCTACGGAATGCTCTTCGGATGGCTGAGTCTCCGCCGCTACTGGGGATACCAGATGCACGCGCTTGACATGGGCAACATGGGGCAGGCTGCGTGGAACACGATACACGGGCATCCCTTCTTTTTCACCAATATCCGTCTTCCGTGGCAGCTCGAAGCCTGGGGGACGACGACTCGCCTCTCGTTCCATGTAGAGCCGATATTTCCACTGTTGTCGCTCTCCTATCTCATACATCCAGGCCCAGAGAGCTTGATAGTGCTGCAAACCGCGGCCCTGGCGCTGGGAGCCGTACCGACGTACCTGCTCGCTCGAGACGTGTTGTCGAGCGCCCTCGCTGGAGTGATCTTCAGTCTCGTCTATCTGCTTTTTCCGACCTTGGAGGCGATGAACCTTTACGAATTCCACCCCGTGGCGCTGGCAACGCCGTTGCTCATCGCCGCATTTTTGTTTGCCTATCGACGCCAGTATCTGCCTTTTGCGGTGTGTTGCCTGCTGGCGATGGCGACGAAAGAGGAGATCGGCTTGACCGTGGCCTTGTTCGGTCTGTACATAGCCAAAGTTCAGAGCGAACGGAGAATTGGCCTCCTGACAGCGGTCGCGGGCATCCTGTGGTCGTTGTTCGCCGTGTTCGTCATAGAGCATCACTATCGACAGCCGGGTACGCTGACGTACCTTCACACCCGCTATGGCTATTTGGAGGGATCAGGGCACGGTATTGGTGGGGTGATCCACACCATCCTTCACGACCCGCGGGCTATTGCAAGTCATCTTCTTATTTGGCCGAAAGCGGACTATGTTCGGTACCTGCTGATTCCCGCGGGGCTCCTCGCTTTGCTGGCGCCCGAGATTCTGCTCCTCGGGGCTCCGACCTTCGTCCTCAATCTCTTGAGCAGCGATTTTCACATGTACTCGGGAGTTGGTGACAATTCGGCCGAGCTGATCTCGGTGGTGGTGGTTGCCTCGATAGTTGGAGCAGCCCGCGCCCGACAGCTGCTGGGCCGAGCGGTGCCCGCTCGGCGGGCGACGGTAGCTGTGGCCTTGTACGTCCTGCTTGCGGCGCTGGTGACCCAAAACGCGTTCGGTTACACGCCAATCGGGCCAAACTACGCGGTGGTATCGATCGGTCCGCACCAGCGACTGGCGGACCGTTTTGTTTCGATGGTGCCGCCCGGGGCACCGGTTTCAACCCAAGATCAGCTGGATCCCCACCTCAGTAGCAGGCATTATCTGTATCTGTTCGCTGACACCGGGAGGCAGCCCCCACTCGTTCCCGCGAATGACGTCGTTTTGGATATCTCGGCTCCGGAGTACGCCCAACCTCTCCCCGACATTCACGCCAAAGCGATGGAGCTGCTTCATCAAGGTTGGGGAGTGGTGGCGGCGAGGGATGGTCTGATTTACCTTCGCAGAGGGGCTGGGAACAAACGAATTCCTGCATCGTTCTACGGCTTCATGAGGGCCGACCAGGCGCGTCCACAGCAGCCTCTCGGCGGCCAGATCAACGAAATGCAGCTGGTGGGTTACGACGTCGCCCGGACCGACCAGCCAAACCATCGAATACCAAATCTCGAGTACAACATCTATCTGCGGTCCCATTCATCACACCCGGGCAACTACATTCCTGTCATTTTCGAGATCCAGGCGGGCAGAGAGATTGGTTGCTCGATGTCGGCAAGCCTTTATTGGCTTCCAACCACGAAGTGGATTGGCGGACACACCTACCGAGTCGCCATGCAGCCACTCGAGACGCAGTCGAATGACCCCGGCATGGCCGAACTTCAGCTCAGCATTCAGCCCGGGCTCACGCGTCCATCGTGCGGGACGGCTTGGCAGCATCGTGGCGCCTTGACTTCGGTGGGCACCCAGACGCTTTCCTGGTAGTTGCGCGGAATCAAAAAGGGGCGCGTTTCTCGCGCCCCTTTTTGGTCTCAGGTGGTGAAGGGAGCCGCTCGCTCCATTCAGCGCACGTCTACTCTCCTCCCGAGATTACTCCCACAACATTGACGCCACGTTTGAGCCTCATTGGAGTAGGGTAAGAAACGCGATTAGGAGGAGATCGCGTGGTAGCGAGAGGCGTCTAGGCGGCGGGTGTCTTGCAGATGGTCACCAATGAAAGACCCGTTGGCGGGGACACGAGCCGCTCGATTCTGCTGAGAATCGGCACGAGACTGTCGTACAGCGAGTACTGTACCGGGGCAGCCAGAGAGCGGCGCATAATTCTGTTAGTAAAGAACCAGGCAGGGATGCCGAGCAGATTGAAGTAATTCTGATGCTCGACCGTCAGGCCCGCCTCCCGAACTTTTAGATTGAGCTCCGACTTCGTGTAACGCCGATAGTGGTGGTCGATGGCGTCCATCGGACCAAAGAGCCACTTGTTCACCGGCACCAAGAGACAGATGCGGGCGCCTGGGGCGAGGCTGTGCGAGATGTTCTGAAGCGCGTGGACATCGTCCTCGACGTGTTCCAGCACATTCAGGCAGACGGCCGTGTCCAGGTCGCGTGACCGAAAGTCTCTCAGCGCATCCGAGCTGACATCCATATGATGGGCCTCGTAGTTCTTGTCCTTGAACCTCTCCCTCGCGACCTCCAGCTCCTCTGAAACGACGTCCACACCAATGATCAGCTCGCGGTCAGCGTAGAACTGAGTGATATTGCCTATGGCGCATCCCACATCGAGAATCCGGTTGCCGAGAAACGGCTCGATCTGGGAGTAGATCCAACGGTTGTAATTGTGAGCAGTCGAAAGCACCTGCTGGATCTGTAGCGCGATGGGTCCGGGTAGGGGGGTTTCGGCCTCGACGATCAAGTCTCCCGCGGACAACTGCCGCTGCCTAGTCGACTTCGGTCGGAAGTTCGACCGGCTTACTGGTGATGTTCAAAATGCTCAGCAAGAACGACGAGAAGACGAGCTGAAGTCCGATGACGGTGAGCGTCAACGCGAGCAGAGCCTCGCGAACCGCAAAGAGATTTTTGAAGCCATTCTGGGCCCATTGCAATACAATCGCGACATCGATGCCCAGGCCCAGCAAGAACACTAAGAACCCGCCGATGAGCCACTCCTCAAGCGAAAAGTGACGGTAGAAAAGCTGGATCATGCGGTCGTCGGGCGCAAATCGGTGCGTGAAGGCGTAGGCCTTTGCATAGAAACCGGTCAGCAAAACCTGGAAGCCCACGATTGCGAGCGAGCTGAAGACAAACATGAAGTGATAGTCGATGACGTGCCCGTTGATCACCTTGGGACCGGGGAGTAAGGCCAGCATGCCTATGAGCCCCACCAGAAAAAGCACGGCTCCCGGGACCAAAAACAGATGATCCGGACTGTACATGAGCATGAAACGAAGGTGGCGCCAGCCGTCCCGGAAGGACCGCAGCTTCGACTCCCCACCCCGCGGGTAGTAGACGATGGGTACCTCTGCGACTTTCAGTTTGGCCCGTGCGGCGTTGATGACGAGCTCGCTGGCGAACTCCATCCCGGTTGTCTGCAGCCGCATCCGGCGATATGCATCCTTGCTGAACGCGCGAAAGCCCGAATGAGCGTCCGAGCTTCGAAGCCCGAACATGAAATTTAGAATTCCCGTGAGAACTGGATTTCCAATGTACTGGTGCAGCCACGGCATGGCCCCAGGTAGAATTTGTCCGTTGAAGCGTGAGCCGAGAACGTACTCGTTGCCCTCGCGGAGTTTCTCAATGAACTTATCGATCTCGGTAAAGTCGTAGGTGTCGTCCGAGTCGCCCATGACGATGTACTTGCCTCGAGCCGCATCAAACCCCGCACGGTAGGCGTTGCCATACCCTCGATTCGGTTGATTAATCACACGCGCCCCAAGCTCCCGAGCGATCTCGACGGAGCGGTCGGTCGATCCGTTATCGGAGACTATGACCTCGCCTGGCAAGCCGGCACGGCGTATTCCTTCAAATGCCTTCTCGACACAGGCACCGATTGTCTCTTCTTCATCGAGACACGGCATGACGACCGAGATCACGACGTCCTGCCCCTCGAGATCTGGTCCCATGGGGCTCTGGCTGTCGCGAGTCGCGCCGGATCGGCCGCCAAGTGGCAAAGAGATCTCGTTTTTCATTGGACCTGCCTGCAGAAAATGAGCCGGAAACGGCGCGAACCAATCTCCGGCTGGCGAAACACGACGTGGCAAAGCGCCACGAACCCGAACCCGTTTATTGTAGACGGGGTTGACGGAGCAGGCAAGAGTGGTGATTCACGGGCACAGAAGGCAGCGAACAGGGCATTTTTTCGCGGAGTTCGACGGGCCTCGTTCCCGGAGGGCAGCTGTGGTACCCGTTCTGCATCTGGACTGCCGGTCCCTTGAGAGCGGCACAATGCTTGCGCGGGCCTCGTGCGGCTTCGCTCTGCTACGTGGGAGGTGATGGTCTTCGCTCTCGATATAGTTATCCCACCGCTGAGGCATTCCCACGGCTCGGATACGTCCGTGCTTAGATACCTAGACGCTCTGACGTTTGACTTTGAGCGGGACGGTGAAAGTGTCGGCGCCGTCCTCATCTATTCGGAGCCGGACGCGGAAAAAGCTGACCTGTACCACTTCGTCGTGGCCGCGGATAGCGGTTTCGAAGGAATCGCGTGCGTCGACGATACCGCTCGCGCGGCGAATCTCGCGCTGGCCGTCTACGAACGGACTCATTCGCGAAAGGCACTCGCCCTGGCGAAGCGATGGTTGACCTTCGTGACGTACATGCAGTACTCGGATGGCGATTTTGCAAACTTTATTCGCAACGCATCGGGAGTGCGCAACGCGACCGGACAAACCAGCATCAAGGGAGGGTACTGGTGGTCCGTGCGAGCGTTGTGGGCGCTTGCGCGCGCGTACCGGCTCACCGGCGACAAGAAGTACCTGGATCACTACCAACTATGCCGGTTGGACCCTCCAGCTGATGGCAAGATACGGGCTGTAATGGCTCTCGCAGAGCTCGAGCTGCTAAGAGTAAAGCCGTCCGAGCAGCTCAAAAGCTCAATTCTCGAGCACTGCGATTTCATCGCGTCGACCGCGACCTCAGGGTACTTTAGAGATCAGCCTTCGAACGAGGTAGTGAGCATGTGGGGATATCATCAACTGCATGCGGTCGCGGAGGCTGCCAGTGCGCTCGATGCGCCGCACCTTCTCCCCGCGTGCAGGAGCACGGTCCGCACTCTGATTGCTCCGGATGTCGCAGCACGACTGTGGCACTCATATCCGAGTAAACAGAAGACCTCGGTCTGTGCCTACGATGCCGCTCCGATTGCGCAGGGATTGGCGGCAATGCATCGAGCGACCGGCGCGAAGAAATATCGAGACCTAGCACTTCAGAACTGTGCCTGGTTCTATGGCCGCAACGACGCACGGACTGCCATGTACGATCCCACCACCGGACGCTGTCGCGACGGGATTTCGGACGGCATCGCTTCTCGAAACTATGGAGCGGAGTCGTCGATCGAGGCCGGTTTCGCCGAGCTCGAGCGCCGGTACTTTTTCGAGGAATCGTGACGTTCCGTCGAATAGACCACACAGCCGTGGCGGTGAAAGACCTGGACGAGGCGATCCCTCGATACGAGCGTCTTTATGGCAGCAAGTGTCATGAACGGGTGTTGGTGGGCGATCAGCGAGTGGAGATCGCGTTTATTGCATTTGGCGACACGCAGATCGAGTTGATCAGTCCCGTCGACCAGGACAGCGGCGTGGCTCACTTTCTCTCTGCCCGTGGCGAAGGGCTGCATCATATCGGCATGCAGGTCGACGACATCGTCGCCGAGCTGGATAGGCTGGCGCAAGGCGGGGTAAGACTGATCGACACGGAGGCTCGGCCAGGCGTTCACGGGCTCATCGCTTTCGTCCATCCCGAGGGGACCGGCGGCGTGCTGCTCGAGCTGATCCAGCCGCCGTAAGGAGTTTTTTGGGCTTCATTTCAGCCTTCCACGATACTGGGTCGATTACGGGAGGAGCACGGCTTATGGTGACCGTCGCCAATCATCCGGGTACCGCCGGGCATTCTGGTGCCGCCGTACTCGAAGAGGAGGCCACCGGCGACATCAAGGGCATTTTCGAAGACCTCAAGAAGACGTTCCGAGTGCCGTTCGTCAGCTCGGTCTTCCGTGAGCTTGCCGCGCGACCAGACTACCTCAGCGTGGCATGGCGGCAGCTGCACACCAATGCGCAAACGGCGTACTTCGAGCGATCGGCAGACGAGCTCCGGGAATTCGCTGTGGAAGCTGTCAGCTCGGTGGCAGATCCGCCCTCAGGCTGCCCGGACGATGCGCAAATCGCGATCAAAATCTTTCACTATGTGAATCCGAAGCTCCTGATCGGCATCGCCGCACTTCGTGCCGCCACGACCGGCGAACGGCCGAAACTCGAAGACCTGCCTGCCGACGACAAGCGTCAGATCGCCTCGGGTGTCCCCGATGGTGTCTCTCTCTCCCTGGTGGATGCGGACACAGACGATGAAAGGGTCCAGAGGACTTTCGAAGCGATCCGTTCGAGGAGCGGCACTCCTGTCCTGAATGATGACGCTCTCGCCCTAGCAGCGTGGCCAGAATTTTTGGAGACCTCGTGGAATGCCCTGCAAGGATTGGTAGACGGTTCCGACTTCACGAGACTTCAACGTGAGCTTCGGCTGCGTTGCGAAGAGATTGTGGTGGCGTTCCCCTTCAGGATGGACCTCAGCGCACATACGCTCAGGAATTCCGGGCTCAGCGAAGCGGACATCGACGCTGTACATTCGGTCCTTAAACGTGCGTTTGGTTCGCTTCAGCAACTAGTGGCTGGAAGTGCTTTGTTAGCTGTGGAAGCACTCGGCAAGGATGAAGCGTTGAAATCGCCGTTTCCGGCTCGACCCCTCTGAGTCGCGCACCGCGAAGGGCTCTCACTCGTCGACGAGGCGCATGGCGGACAGCGTGATATCGTCGTGACCGCCGCGCTGAAGGGCAATCTGTACAAGTCCGTCAACCGCCTCCTGTAACGAGGATGCTCCGTTCTGCAGAGCGGTCGCCATTTCGATCTCATCGCCTTCCGGCGGGGCAAAGTACGTGTAAAGTCCATCAGAACAGCAGAAGACAACGTCGCCAGCTCGCAAATCGAAACGAAATACCTCGATCCCCGGATCCTCTTGATCTGGTGGGCCGAGCCAGCGCGTGATCATATGCGCTCGTGGATCGTGGGCGGCCTGCTCGCTCGACATCGCCCCCGAGCTGACCACTCCCTCTGCCCATGAGTGGTCGCGTGTGACTCGCTCAATTGCAACCCCGGATTGCGCATGGTACCCCCGGCTGTCGCCGCACCACATGCCCACGCCCTGGCGACCTACGCAGAGAGCCGCGACTAATGTTGTGGCGTCGGCGTATGCGCCCGAGACATGGGGACGCTTGGCGATCTCGTGGTTGGCGTCTCTCGCCGCCTCGACAAGTGCCTCTCGCAAGGTACCGAGAGGGTCCGCTGAGGCGGAGAGCAGCGGCAATAAGCGCTCCTGGATCTTGTCGATTGCTATCCTGCTGGCCTCTTCGCTGGTGTGGCCGGCGCTGACGCCGTCAGCCACTGCAATCAGGCTCGCAGCCGATCCGTCCGGCCTCGTGCAGCTCCACGCCCCGCCCGTGTCTTGATTCACGCGGTGAGTTCGCCCCATAAGCGTCGACCACGCGACCTGGTGCTTGACAGGCATACCCTTGTCCGTCCCCCCGCTCCAGTGCTCTCAACCAGAACTGGCTTTATTCTTCCACTACGCACGCGAATGGGTGCAACGCGAGCCTGACCTCAGCGGGGTCGAGAGTACGACCATCGTGGTAGTATGACATGCCAATTTTCCCTGCAATCGCGGCAAAGAAACTGTTGACGAAATGAATGCTTCGACGCCTCGAGTCTACCGGACCGAGGCAATCGTATTAAGAGGTCTCGACTTCGGCGAGGCGGATCGAATCCTTACGATCTTCACGCTAAACCGGGGCAAGCTGCGTGTGATCGCGAAGGGAGTTCGAAAAACTCGAAGCCGCATGTCCGGGCATCTGGACCTGTTCACGCGCTCGGCGCTCCAGATGGCACATGGACGCCAAATGGACATAGTGACTCAGGCCGAAACCATTGACGCCTATGCCGATCTCCGCACGGATTTGTGGCGATCGAACTGGGCCCACTATGTCGCAGATCTTGTCGAAAGCTTCACCGCTGAAGAGCAGGTGAATCCTGCCATATATGCACTCGCCGTCCGCACACTAAGTCGCGTGGCCGAACTCCCGCTGCCTGACCTGGCAGTCCGAGCGTTCGAGCTCGAGCTGCTTACGCTAGCGGGATACCGTCCGCAGCTGCATCATTGCATCCACTGCCAGTCAGAGGTGCAGCAGGAGGAGAACCGGTTCAGTGCAAGGATGGGAGGCGTACTCTGCTCCCGGTGCATCTCAATTGATCCGTCAGCGGGCCTCATCGGCACGGCTTCTCTCAAACTGCTGCGCAACCTGCAAACGAACAGTGAGGCTGTGCTGGCGCTGCAGTCCGTGACGGATGGAGCGCGACTTGAGGCGGAAAGACACCTCCGCCTATACATCGAACAGAGGCTGGAAGCCCGCCCTCGGTCGGTCGCCGTGCTCGAGAGACTGAAGTCTGACAGGGCGCCTTCCTGAGCTTCGAACTGAGGCCAAAAAACGACGCGCGCCCTAGAGTTTTGACGCTATACTGTTGCGATTCTTGAAATCTTTGGGGGGACGTATGTCCTATCGCGCGGTATGGCGTCTCATGGCGGCGATTCTCTGCCTTATTGCCGCGGCGCCGTTGAGCACAGCGATCGCGCAGGTTGCACAGGACGGTCCGGGCGCGCCAACGTCGCTCTCGATGACTCTTCCGAAGAGCGCCTCTACCCTCCCGGCTCAGAGCTGGATCTCTTCCACCGCGGTCGATCTTCGTTTCCAGGTAGAGGCAGCGGCCGGTTCTGTCATACCGCAAGTCGAGATCGAGCCGAGCAACGTGCCATTCACGGGACAACCAAATTTCAGCGGCCCGAGTCTCAAGGCCTCGGGAACTGCCTCGGTCTCAGTCACGGGGCTGGTGAACAGGCAGACCTATCATTGGCAAGCTCGCACGGCCGACGCGGCGGACAACGCCAGTCACTGGACCCAGTTTTCGTCGACAAAGGCGGCCGCCGACATCGGCGTGGATCAAGATCCTCCGTCACGGCCAACGATCGCATCGTCGACGAACCCGAACCAGTCTCGTTGGTACAACACGCGTGTGGAGGCGCTCCGCTGGCGGGCGACCGATGCCCTTTCCGGTATCAAGGGCTATTCGTTTGTCGTCGCTCAAGGGGCTCGTCAGAGCCCACCAGGGTCGACCACGGCCGATACATCGGTCAGACTCGTCAAACTTGGTGACGGAGCCTGGTTCTTTGCGGTCAGGTCAGAAGACAAAGCAGGAAACTGGAGTCCGACCGCGACCTTCCGCCTCAGGCTGGATCGCCATCCCGCGAAACTGTCCTGGCTGAGCCCAAACAGGATCACCTTCAATCCGTATCGTGGGCCTACAAAGCTTCAATTCAAAGTAAGTAAGAACGCCGGTGTAACGCTTCAGCTTTATCGCGTGGGAGCCAAGCAGCCGGTGGCGTCATTTGCCTTTCCCCACCTGAAAGCGGGCCGGGTAGCGACGCTCGAGTGGTCGGGTAAAGACAAGCACGGAAAGGCATACCCGGCGGGGTACTATTTCTTTTCCGCGAGTGCAATCGACCGCGCGTTCAACGTTACCAAGGCAAATCTGGGCGGGATCGATTACACGCCTGAGCAGCCGCATATTTCTGCGACGGGACAGGTGCTGTACGCCAGCGACGGCAAACACATCTTTGTGTCTCTGTCGCGGCAGACCCTGTACGCGTACGAAGGAACAAAGCTCCTTCTCCAGACGTTCGTCACGACGGGCAACCCGAATCTTCCTACGCCCGCCGGGCATTTTTCCGTCATTGGGAAGTATCATCCTTATGAGTTCGTCTCGCCGTGGCCCCTGGGTTCCGTCTACTGGTATCCGCCCTCGTGGTCTCAATTCGCGATGCTGTTTAAGGAAGGCGGGTACTTCTTGCATGACGCCCCGTGGCGAGGCGCGTTTGGCCCGGGCACCGACGGCGCGGGTCAGCCCGGCACCAACTACGGCGGCACCCATGGGTGCATTAATATTCCAAGCTCGCCGATGACCTTCCTTTATGGGTGGGCGCAGGTGGGGACGGTGGTAGACGTAGTGCCCTAATCCACGCCCGCATAATGAGCGATGCGAGCATTGGTGTTCGGACGGGACTTGCAAGTCGCCGCGGACCACCCGCGGCCACGCCGCCGACCAGGAGAAGCACTGATTCGGGTACTTGCCGCCGGAATCTGCGGTACGGATCTGGAGATCACCGAGGGCTACAGAGGCTTCCGGGGAGTGCTGGGTCACGAGTTCGTTGGGCGAGTCGTCGAAGCCGACACCCTCGCACTGCACGGGACTAGAGTGTGCGGCGAGATCAACATCTCATGTCTGGACTGCTGCATGTGCGCGAGAGGTCTCACCAGCCACTGTGTCAGGC
>DHWR01000281.1:21433-22797 GCA_002413265.1 Chloroflexi bacterium UBA5177 | reverse complement strand
TGCTGCCAGTAGGTCCATCCCCCCGATGTGATGGAGTAGAAGGCGTTGGGCATGGGGAAACCAATAACATCTCCGACCTCCAACCAGTCGGAGCAGAAGGTGAAGTACGGCTGAAAAGCGGGCTGGGTGGATGTTTTCACCGACAAGGCCGGGCTCGTGCGGCAGAGCAGCACCCGGGAGCGCCGGAAACGCCGTCCGCTCGTACTCACTTTGGGCCTGTCTCGGTTCAGTTCGGTACCGTGGCTGCGAGTGCTACACTGACCAGATTGACGAGGATCACACGGCGATGCGGCCAGGATCGTGAGGGAGTGGCCGTCCGGAAGTAGGTGAGGCGATCGCGCACCTGGAGGATGGGCGACAGCCTCACGCGCGTGCTCGTATCCATCTGCCCGGGTGCCGGCGCCGACTCATCAATCCTTTCTCTTCGCGGTCAGCACCGTACCCATGGTCGAGACGGCCGCCTCGACGACGTTACCGGAGTCGTCACGCTTGAACTCAATGCTCGCGCCGGCCATGCCCTTCAGGGCAAACTCCGTCCCCTTCAACGGCTCCAGCTCGTAGACTGGTTGGCCGGGAAGCGAGACGCGCAGCACGTTGCCCTTCAGCTCGATCGCCATCACCGCACCCATCACTTCATAGGTGCCAGCGAACTGACGCAGGAATTCTGGGCTCGTCATGGACTCGTCCGCGGCACGGGTGAAGACTCGCTCGCTCAGAGCGGGCTCGATCGGCACCAGCAGCTGATGTACCGCCCCGCGCGTGTCGATCTGGAAGGTTACCTTGAAGGTCAGGTTGAACCGTTCGAGGCGCATATCGAATACGTCGTAATGGTAGTGCTTCATGGGAAGCTGCATATTGTTGTACGTGGCGACCAGCGTGCCATCCTGGTGTTTGACGCGGATCGGGCCGTAGCCGGGGTGCGCGTACGTGCCAGCATACGCCTCCAGCGGGTGGGAGGGACGCGTCCTCCGTACCCGGTCCGACTGCGACTTCTGCTTGCTGCGGGACTGTGCGGCCTCATACTCCTTGAAGTCGGCGTTGAGACGTGCGTTCCACGGAACCCGCTTCCCCTCGATAAAGCGGTCGAAGATCTCGTACATGAGGATATCCCGCAATGGTGTGCCGTCCATGTTAGTGAGAATCACCACGCCGATGCGGTCCTGAGGCATGAGCGCGAACATGCTGCTGAAGCCGTCGATATTGCCGCCGTGATGGATCATGTTGTGCCCGCGATACGGCTCGATGAACCACCCCAGGCCGTAGCTTGAGTGCGGCATCTCCGGGTGCTTGCCCTCCGCGATAACCATGTGCGGCTGATGGAGCTCGCGCACCTGCCCCTCCGAGAGAAACTGCTGGTCGTTGTG
>DHWR01000281.1:12485-21343 GCA_002413265.1 Chloroflexi bacterium UBA5177 | reverse complement strand
GCTGGTCGTTGTGCTTGCCGTTGTTGAGGTGCAGGATGAGCCACTGGCTCATGTCGGCCACGCTGGACACAATCGATCCCGCTGGCGCCACGGCCGCGAACCCTTCGTACAGCGGCATCTCGACCACCGCGTTCCGCTTCTTTTGATAGCCGCGGGAGAGGTCGGGAGACTCCTTTGCCTCACTGGCGGAGACCTTCGAGCTCGCCATACCGAGCGCGTCGAAGATGCGGTGCTGGATGAAGTCCTCCCAGGTACTTCCGCTCAGCTCTTCAGTCAGGTAGCCCAGCATCATGAACATCAGATTCTGATACTGCCAGATGGTCCGGAAGTCGGCGGTGGGCTCGAGGTGGGCCAGCCGCCGGAACATCTCGCCGCGCGGCGCATCCGAGCCGTACCACATGAAGTCGTGCCGCGGAAGCCCGGACCGGTGACACGCCATGTCCCGGAGGGTCATGCGCTCGGTGGCGAACGTGTCCCAGAGTCTGAAGCTCGGCAGATACTCGCGCACAGGCATGTCCCAGCTTACGATCCCGTCGTCCACCAGCAGACTGACCGCGGTGGTGGTGAAGGTCTTGGTGGTCGACCCGATCGGCATGAGCGTGTGCGGAGTGACCTCCAGGCCCTCGTCGACGTTGCGCCGGCCGTAGTCGGCCAGGTGAACGATCTCTCCCTCCCGCACCACGCCCACCGCTACGCCGTTGACCTTCCAGTCACGCATCAGTTTGCGTACCTGGTCGTCGAAGCCCTTGAGCTCTCTCACCTCAGTAGCGATCATGACTCTCCTTCGTCGCGGGCCAGGATGCTCCCCTCCGGAGCGTGGCGCACTCACCACACCGGCCCAGAAGGGACGCGGGCTATCCCGTCTCCACTGGAGGCGAGATAGCCCGCGAACTGCAACCGAGCCTCACTTCGTTTTGATGTACATATCCTGGATAGCGGACGCGCCGGCCGCGTCCACATGGTAGCCCTTGATGGTGGAGCGAATTGCCAGGATACCCGTCGGAGCGACGACACCGACGAAGTAAAGATCTTTGTTGATCTGTACCTGAGCCTTGGCGTAGATGGCACCGATCTTCTTCTTCGCGAGCGTGGTGCGGCCCTGCTGCAGCAATGAATCCAGTGTCAGGTCCGTGACGCCGGTCCAGTTCAGCCCCTTTCCCCCACCCTGACTCGAGTCCAGCAAGAGGTAGAGGATGTCTGGGTCGGTGTATGTGGCAGAGAGCGAGAGCACATCGAAATCACCCTTGGCGGCGGCGGAAACGAAGTCGCCGACGCCGGATTTGGTCACGATATTGAGCTGCATTCCCGCCTGTCCAGCAGCCTGCTGCAGGATCTCTGCCTGCGTACTGAGGTCGGGGATACCGACTGTGAGGTAGGTATACGGCCCGGTCGCGTGCTTGGCGGTGATGATCTTCGACGCAGCGCTGAGGTTGTACTTGGGCATGTATTTGGACGCGCTTTTGTCATAGAACGGGATGCCGGGAGCCAGCGGGCCGTTTATTGGTTGACCCAGACCGCCGAGCGCTGCCTGCACGATATTCTTGCGGTTGATGACCTCGGCGAAGGCCTTGCGTACCTGGGGATCGTTGAACGGTGGCTTCGCTGCGTTGAATTCGACGAAGGTGACGGATTGCGACCGGAGCTTGTGGAGGACGAGACTCGACTTGCCCCGGACACGGCTAAGCTGCGTGCCGGGAATGGTTGTGTAGTCGACACCGCCCGAGAGCAGTTCGCTAATGGCGGTGGCGTCGCTGGTGATGGCTTTGAAGTGCACCGTCGTGATGTAGGGCACCCCTTTATTGGTTACCCAGGATGGTCCGAAGTTGTGTCGCTTATTGGCGACGAGGACGACGTCGCTGAACGCAGCGCCGGCGCTGCGTATCATGTACGGCCCTGAACCCACGGGTTTATTGCATGTGCTGTCGGCGTGAGCCCGCATCCACTTGCTGTCGAGAATCCCGGTATAGCTGCCTGCGAGATTGGTTAGCAGTGGCCGATTCGGAGTCTTGAGGTCGAGTTCAACCGTGTACTTGTTGACGACCTTGGTGGCTCCGATAGCGGCGAGCTGTGAGGCGGCCACCGGCGACGCAGTTGCCGGGTTGAGCGCTCGATCGAAAGTGAACTTGACGTCGCTCGCTGTAAGCGGATCGCCGTTTGAGAATCTCACGTTCTGTCGCAGGCGGAACGTCAGGCGCTTTCCACCATCGGCTACGCTGTACTTTGGCGCCAGATTGCCGACATAATGGCCCTTCTTGTCAATCGACAGCAACGGGTCGAAGACGTAGCTGTCGATCTCGTTGGACACGCCAGATGCCGTCTTCTGCGGGTCAAGACAGTCGGCCGCATCACCGGTGCGGATCGAATAGCTGCCGCCATACGTCGGTGTGTTGGCGGCGGCATGGCCGACCTGACCCGCGTGCGCGCTGGTGACGAATCCAGCCCCCAGGAACGCGGCAGCCACCGTGGCAGTTGCCGCCGCGCGTCTGATTCGATGTTGCCGAATCCCGGCTTCTATCATGGTCAGCTCCTCCTCCAAATGCGACAGACAGCGTCTCCGCATGGCGCCCGAACGCGACGCTCGTCGCGTGAACTCATCCTAACGTGGCCTTCTGCGGCTTGCACTGGAAGTGCATACAATTTACGTCCTCAGCCTTGGAACATTTTCTGAGGGGCACGCTACCGGCACACGCTATCATGCCTCCACACGGGGCACCCACGCGCTGTTCACTGGCGGGGCTAAAGTAGGAACGTACTGCCACCGCACAACGGACTGTTCTGGAGCGTAAACAGCCGTGATTACATTCGTTGTCCGCCGCATAGTCCTGTCGATTCCGTTGCTCTGGGCGGTGCTCACGCTGACGTTCTTCGGCTTCCGATACTTTGTCCCCGGTGATCCGGTCGACATCATGTTGTATGGTCGAGGCACTGCCGCGGACAAGATTCGTCTCCGCCACGAGCTGGGATTCGACAAGCCGATGATCGTCCAGTACTGGAATTTCATCAAAGGCGCGGCTCATCTGGACTTCGGCAATTCGGTGTATAGCCAGCAGTCGGTCTTCCACGAGATCGCCATCCGGTTCCCAACCACCCTCAAGCTGGCGGCCGGCGCACTGCTACTCGCCACCATCTTTGGCTTCACCGGCGGCATTCTGAGCGCGCTATTCAACCGCCACCCGATCGGCAGCGCTATCACGACGCTCGCCGTTTTCGGCTTCTCGATTCCCGAGTTCGTGCTGGGAACGATCGCGGGTCTGATCTTTGCTGTCCAGCTTCACTTGCTACCTGTGGCTGGCGAGGGCGGGCTGAAGTACTGGATCCTTCCCTGTTCGTGCCTGGCGTTGGGCTTGGCATCGTCGCTCACTCGCCTGGTGCGGGCGACGATGCTCGACGTGCTGTACCAGGACTATGTGCGCACCGCCCGCGCCAAAGGAGTACCCTGGTCGATCATCGTCATCAAGCATGTGCTTCGAAATGCCCTCATTCCCGTCGTGACGCTGTTCGGGCTGAGTGTGGCTGGGCTCCTCAGTGGCGCGGTTATCATCGAAAACGTATTCGCTCTGCAAGGGCTGGGCACACTGACCCTGCAGGCGGTTAGTCAGCGCAATTTCCCCGTAGTAGAGGGCACGACCTTCTTCTTTGCGATTCTTCTGGTGACCGCGAATCTGTTGGTGGATATCACGTACGCGCTGATCGACCCCAGGATCCATATCTCGTGATGGCAGATGCCGAACCGGGAGAGTCGGGGTTCGCGGACGCCGAGCTGTCGCGCCCTGGCCAGGCGGAGATCGAGGCTGCGGCTCTTTCATCGCAGGTTGTCAGCCATTCGGGACAACTCAGCTCTTCTGCTCAGCCAGTTCTGGAAGACGAGCTACTCGCAGTCAGCGGCCGACGCCTACGGACGGTACGGGAACTCGTTCGCCGTCCCAAGTTTCTCGTTGGGATAACCCTCTTCGGCGTGGTGGCGCTGCTGGCAATCCTTGCCCCACTGATTGCCCGCTACAACCTGGATCTGCCGAATTTCAGCGCGCTCAACCAGAACCCAAGCTCGGCGCATATTCTGGGCACCGACTACCTTGGCCGCGACATGTGGGCACGACTGGTGTGGGGTGGGAGGACGTCGCTTCCCGCCGGCTGCGTGATTGTCCTCTTCTCCTTTGTCGTAGGCGTGCCGTGGGGGATCATCGCCGGTTACGGCAATCGCCTGGTCGACGATGTCCTTATGCGCCTGATCGACGTGCTGCTGGCCCTGCCCGGACTGGTTCTCGCCCTCAGCATCGTCGCCATCCTGGGTCCAAGCGTACGATCGGTCGTCATCGCTCTGGGAATCGCCGGCATCCCCGGCTATGCCCGCGTTGCCCGCGCCTCTACCCTGACGACCAAGGGCCTGGATTACGTGCTGGCATCGCGGGCGCAGGGAGCCGGCCCGTTCCACATCATGCGCATGCACGTACTGCACAACATCGTCGATCCGCTCGTCATCCTGGCCACCCTGAACCTGAGCGGAGCGATCCTCGCCGCGGCGGCCTTCAGTTTCCTCGGTATCGGCACGCAGCCTCCGGCAGCCGACTGGGGGACGATGTTGTCCAGCGGCTACAACTACATGTTCGAGTCATGGGCCCAGGTCACGTTCCCGGCGGTCATCATCGTGGTGACGGTGCTGGGCATCAATTTGGTGGGTGATGCGCTCGGCGAGGCGATAAACCCGCGTATGCAGCGACGCTGAAGGAGAAGCACATGTCTGAAGCAGCCACGATCGACCGCGTCAACCAGGAAGAGTTTGAGTCCCGCCTTGCCGAGTTGGCGACCGAGCGGGAGCTGCCCGGCGTTGCCGCCGGAATCTACTTCGAGGGCGAGGAGCAGTACGCTGTCTATGGCGTCACCAGCATCGAGAATCCGCTTCCGGTAGACGACAACACTCTCTTCCAGTTCGGATCCACCGGCAAGACCTACACGGCCACGGCGATCATGCGTCTGGCCGAACAAGGGAAGATCGATCTCGACTCGCCAGTTCGGCAGTACGTACCTGACCTCACGCTGAAGGACGAGGAGACGGCACAGAAGGTCGCCGTTCTCCAGCTGCTCAACCACTCGGCCGGCTGGCAGGGCGACTTCTTTGAGGACACGGGAAGCGGCGACGACGCCGTGGAGCGGTACGTTGAAAAGATGGCGGATCTGGAGCAGGTAACCCCGCTGGGCACGCATGCGTCGTACAACAATGCCGCCGTGGTCCTGGCGGGACGCGTGATCGAGAAGGTAACGGGCGAGGTCTACGAGGAAGCGATGAAACAGCTTCTCCTGCAACCCTTGGGCCTGGATCATACCTTCGCATTCATGAACGACATCATGACCCGGCGCTTCGCGGTGGGCCACACGCACCATCAGGACGGCCGGATCACGGTAACGCGGCCCTGGGCGCTGCCCCGCAGCGTCGCTCCGGCCGGGGGCTGGTCTGCGAGCGTCCGTGATCAGCTTGCCTGGGCGCGATTCCACCTCGGCGACGGCCGCGGCGTCGACGGAGAGCAGGTGCTCTCAAAAGCGTCACTCGATCGAATGAAGGAGCCGAGCTTCAGCCTGGGTGGGAGCGCGATCGGCGATTCCGTCGGCATCTCCTGGCTCATCAAGGACATCGACAGCATCCGCCTGGTCGGCCATGGCGGCTCCACGAACGGCCAGCGGGCGGCGTTCCAGATGGTCCCGGCCCGCGACTTCGCTGTCGTGGTCCTTACCAACTCGGTTCCCAACGGCGCGCAATTGCATGTGGCCGTGGTGAAGTGGGCGCTCGAGCGATATCTCGGTGTCGTCGAGCCGGAGCCGGAGCCGATCACCCTCACCGAGGAGGAGCTTGCCGAGTATGTCGGTGACTACTTCGCCATCGGGACGGTCGCTCACCTCACCGTGCAGGAGGGCCGCCTTCTGGTCAAGACCGAGCCCACCGAGGAAGCGCTGGCGAGGATGCGCGAGCAGGGCAGGGAGGAGCCGGAGGAGCAGCCGGCCGCGGGAATCGCCATCCTGGCGGACAACAAGTATGTGTTCACCGACGGGCCGGCAAAGGGCATGCGCGGATACTTCGTGCGCGACGATGCCGGGACGTTGACAGGCATTAACCTCGGGGGCCGCCTGGCGACGAGATCATAGTTAGGAAGATGATGGGAGCAACGGAAGCCAGTACTCACAGCCTTACTGCATTGCAGGAGAAGGTGACCGAGGTCGCCGAGCACCTCCAGGTGCCGGGTGTGGCAGTTGGCGTGCTCATCGATGGCGCGGCGGAGCACGCCTTCTATGGCGTCACCAGCGTCGAGAACCCGCTGCCTGTCAACGAAGACACCCTCTTTCAGTACGGATCGACCACCAAGACCTTCACCGCCACTGCCATGCTTCGGCTGGTTGAGCAGGGACGCGTCGATCTTGATGCGCCGGTCCGCACGTATATCCCGGAGTTTCGGCTGAAGGATGAGGACGTCGCGCGCAGTGTCACCGTCTTCCATCTCTTCAATCACACTGCCGGGTGGGAAGGCGATCTGATGGAGGACATGGGTCCGGGAGATGATGCGCTCGCTCGCTATGTCGAGCGCATGGCCAGCATCGAACAGGTCACGCCGGTGGGTGAATCCGTCTCCTACAACAACGCCTCCCTCTCGGTGGCCGGGCGCGTGATCGAGAAGGTGACCGGTCAAACGTACGAGCAGGCCATGAAGGAGCTGATATTCCAGCCGTTGGGCCTGGACCACTGTTACTTCTTCCCCGTCGAGATCATGACCAGGCGGTTCGTCGTCGGGCACAACCAGGCAGGCGACGGCCCGATTACCGTAGCGCGCCCGTGGGCTATTCCTCGCGGGAATAATCCAGCCGGTGGTATCTCGGGCACCGTGGCCGATCTTCTCGCGTGGGCGCGTTTCCACCTGGGAGAGGGCAGGGCCGCGGACGGGACGAGCGTTCTCTCCGAAGGGATACTGCGACGCATGCAGCAGCCGACGGTGGACACACCGGGTAGTGCGCTGGGCGACGCCGTGGGCATCGGCTGGTTGTTGCGCGATGTGGAGGGCGTGCGCCTGGTGAGTCACGGCGGCGACACAATCGGCCAGCACTCCGCTTTCACCATGGTGCCTGAGCGCGGCTTCGCGGTGGCAAGCCTGACTAACTGCGGTCCCAACGGCCCACAGTTGAATGAGGACATCGTGCGATGGGCGCTCGCGCAGTATCTTGGTGTCGTCGAGCGCGATCCTGAACCGGTCTCGATGAGTGAGGCCGAGCTGGCGGAGTACGCGGGCATCTACGAGACCATCGCCGTGACCACCACCATAAAAGTCCGAGATGGTGGTCTGCTATTGACGCCGGAGGTGAAACCGGAGGTGCGTGCGCAACTGCAGGAGGCGGGGGAGGAGGTGCCGGAAGAGTCCACGACCTTCAGGCTGGGTCTGCTACCTGGCCCAGGGGACCGCTACATCGTCACGGAGGGGCCCGCGAAGGGCATGAAGGGCTTCTTCGCCCGAGGCGCCGCCGGGGCGGTCGACCGGGTGCACGTGGGCGGGCGTCTGGCAACCCGAGTGGTCGAAAGCTCCCCCTCCAGCACCTAGCGTCCCCAGGTTTCTCGGAGTACACGCACCCAGTTCTCGTGCGCCAGCTTCCGCAGCGCGCCGTCGTCATACCCGGCGGCGCGCAATGCGTCCAGCAGGCATGGCAGACCTGTGACATCGCCGATCTCCGCTGGCATGATCGCCCCGTCATAATCGGCGCCGAAACCGACGCGATCGATCCCCAGCCGCTCGACCAGATAGTCGATCTGACGCACCATCGCGCTCACCGGCGTGTCGGGGTTGACCGCATCGCCGTCGTCGCGCAGGAACCCGACGTGGAAGTTGAGGCCGACCATGCCGTCGCTCTCGCGGATGGCGTCAAGCTGCCGATCGGTGAGATTTCGCGTCCATGGCGCGAGGCGATGGGCATTGGAGTGGGTGGCGACGAGCGGGGCATCGGTGGTCTCCGCCACGTCCCAGAAGCCTTTTTCGTTCAGGTGTGAGAGATCGACCATGATCCGCAGGCGGTTGCACGCGCGGACCAGCGCCTTGCCCGCGTCGGTGAGCCCCGGCCCGGTATCTGGCGAAACCCCGAACTTGAACGGCACGCCGTAGCCGAAGACGTTCGACCGGCTCCAGACGATGCCGAGCGACCGCAGCCCCGCGCGATAGAAGACCTCGAGCGCGTTGAGCTCAGGGTCGATCGCCTCGGCCCCCTCGATGTGGAGCAGGATGGCGAAGACCCCTTTCTCCAGGCAGGAAGAAAGCTCCTCAGCCGTGCGAACGATCTTCACCTGACCGCCGGACTGCTCCTCCACACGGAAGAGGCAGGCCATCTGCTGGAAAGCGGTGCCGACGGAGTACGCGTAATCCGGCGCAGGCGGCATGGTCGATTCATCGCCGTGCCCCGCGAGCGCTCGCTTGACCATCTCGGCAAGATCCCCTTCGAGGGCCTGGCGGTGGGCTCCGGGAACCGACACGGCGCAGAACCCGCCGCCCAATCCGCCTTCCCGCGCGCGCGGCAGGTCGATATGGCCGTCCGGGTTGCGATCGAAGAACGACTGGTGCTGGGCAAGGAGGCGAAGGACGACGTCGTTATGGCCGTCGAAAACGGGAATCGTGGCAGACATAGCGATCAAGACTACCGGCAATGCGGCCGCCGCTGCACTGGAAGAACGTACGACCATCGGCGCGCCGGTTGGGCGGTTTTTCCGAGGGCATGCTTCCGACAGGCCGATATGATTCCCTATATGGCAGACGTCGACACGTTCCGCGAGCAGGCGCGCCTCGATCTCGAGCAATGGCGGGTGCCCGGCCTCGAATTGGCCATCGTCAAGGACGGCG
>DHWR01000281.1:7171-12271 GCA_002413265.1 Chloroflexi bacterium UBA5177 | reverse complement strand
TTGGCCATCGTCAAGGACGGCGAGGTGCTACTGGCCGACGGCTTCGGGTGCAGAAACGTCGCCGAGAATCTGCCCGCCACGCCGATCACCCGCTTCCATCACGGCTCGACGGGAAAGGCCTTCACCGGGGCGCTCGCGGGAACACTGGTCGACGAAGGCCTCCTCGAGTGGGACCGGCCGGTGCGCGAGTACCTGCCCGAATTCCGCCTCCACGATGCAGCGCTGAGCGACCGGATCACGATTGCCGATCTCCTGTCCCACCGCAGCGGCCTGGCCCGGCACGAGTTCGTCTGGCTGGCGAACCCCTCCCTGAGTCGTGCCGACCTGGTGCGCCGGCTGCGCTACCTGCCCTCAAAGCACGACCTGCGTACGACGTTCCAGTACTCGAACTTGGCATACGTCACCGTCGGTTACGTCATTGAGTCGATCACCGGATCGACGTGGGAAGAGCAGATGCGCCGGCGCGTGCTGGAGCCGCTCGGCATGACGCGCACCGTCACCTCGGTAGACGAGGCGCAGGCGGTCGAGCATGCGGAGGCATACGTGCAGGTGAAGAGTCGCTCGTCAGGGGCGGGGGACCGATGGAAGCAGATCTCCTGGCGGCGGAGCGATCAGATCGCGCCCGCGGGCCAGATGGTCTCCTGCGCCGCCGACATCACGCGCTGGCTCCACCTCCAGCTCGGCGATGGCGAGATCGATGGCCACCGGGTGATCTCGGCGGAGGCCCTGGCCGAGACAAAGCGGACCCATACTCCCTTCGAAGTTCCCGGACCGGACCCGGATATCCGCTTCCACGGATACGCTTTCGGCTGGATCCTGGGGACGTACCGGGGCCGCCGTCTGGTATGGCACAACGGCGGAATCGACGGGTTTCATACGGATATCGCACTGCTGCCCGATGACGGCATCGGCGTCGCGGTGTCCTGCAACGTCCTCCAGACGGATCTGCCCTTTGCGCTTGTGTTTCATGTGGTGGACACGCTCCTCGGGGAAGTGCCGAAGCCCTGGTCGGAGAACCTGCTGACGGCCGTCGGACGGCAGCCTCGGCCGGCCAGGCCGAGCGTCGTCTCAGGAACGCGCCCGTCTCACCCGCTCCGCGGATACGCCGGGGACTACGAGCACCCGGGCTACGGCCTGCTACACGTCGACACGCGCGGCACCGGCCTGCGAGTGCGTCTGGGCGAGCTCGACCTGAAAGCCGGATACCGCCACTTCGACACCTGGACACTGCACTATGAGCCGCTGGACGAGCGCTGGCCGCTCACCTTTCTCACAAACCCGGAAGGCCGGATATGCGCCGCCGAGATTCCCCTCGAGCCGTCGATCGAGCCAATTCGATTCGAGAGCATCGCCAAAGAGACAGCATCATGACCGCAGCGATCGATACGAGAGTCCAGGACGTGCAGCCCGAGCTGGCTTGCCTAACCGAGGCCCCCGGCATCGACTGCGTTCCGGGGATCTCGATGTGCATTCTCGACGGGGAGGATATCCACGAGCTGATCAGCGGCGTCGCCAACAAGCTCAGCGGCGTCGCCGTCACGCCGCGCACGCTGTTCCGGATCGCCTCGATCACCAAGCTCTACACGGCGACGCTGGTCATGCAACTTGTCGGCGAGGGCAAAGTCGATCTCGACCGGCCACTGGTCGAGCAACTTCCGGAGTTCCGTCTGCTGCGGCCGGAGGATACCGCCACCGTCACGCCTCGGCATCTCCTGACTCACACGAGTGGGATCTCCGGCGATCTCGAGTTTCCCCCCGCTCGAGGAGACGACGCCCTCGAGCAATGGGTGGCGCGATTGGCCGAGGTACGTCCACTATTCAGTCCCGGCGTCACCCATCGTATTCGAATGCTGGCTTCAACGTCCTGGGTCGTCTGGTCGCGTACACGCTGGGCATGTCCTGGGAAGACGCGCTCCGGGAAAAGATCACGGCCCCTCTCGAATGTCAGGACACCGTCACTCTGCCCGAGGAGGTCGTCCCTAAGTTGCACGCGCTGGGGAACCGGACGGACGTCGAGAAGGGTGAGCTGATTCCTATAGAGAGCTGGAGCGCCGACCGCGGCTCGGCGCCGTGCGGGGAGATCGTGGCCTCCGCACGCGACCTGGTCGCGTTCGCGCGCATGCATCTCGACCGCGGCGCGGGCCCCGACGGCGCTCGTGTGCTGTCTGCGGAGATGGCAGTGTCGATGACGGAGCCCCAGGTGAAGCTCCCACGACACGGCATTGCGGATGCCTGGGGCCTCGGCTTCGACCTCTATCAATCAGGGGACACATGGATTCCCGGGCATGGGGGAAATGTCGACGCGCAGACGAGCACGCTCTACCTCGTCCCTGAGCGGCACGCTGCGGTCGCCATCCTCACGAACTCGGATCGCGGGTCGATTCACGTCGAGTCGCTCTTGAGACGCGTGCTCGACGAGTGGTTCGGCGTCCATCTGACTCCTCCTCTCGAGCCTCCGGCGGCGAAGCCGGACGTGCCGATCGACCCCCACCTGGGCACCTATGATCGAGATGACCTCGTCTTCGATGTCGAATTGAAGGACGGCGATCTCAAGCTGACGATCACTGACCGCCTGGATCGAATGCCCAGTGGACAGGCGTACGATCTGGTGCCCTGTGATGAGGAGGGAGTGTTCCTCATGATGATCCCGGGTGTCTCACGCGGGCTGCCGGTGGTATTCGACCGGTGCAGTGACGGCCGGCTCTACATGCACGCCGGCGGAAGGTCCACACCGAAGGCGGAGGCTTTAGCCTCCACCGAACCGGCCCTCGACGCGGTGCTCGAGTGATGCCGGCCGATGTCCTGATCCGCGGCGCCCAGGTGGTCGACGGTACCGGCAATCCCTGGTTTTACGGCGACGTCGTCATCGAAGGAGATCGCATTGCCGCAGTGCAGCCGGCCGGATCGGTGGAGGCCCACACGGCCGGCGAGGTCGTGGACGCGGCCGGCATGGTCGTCTGTCCCGGCTTCATCGACATCCAGAGCCATTCGATCCTCCCGCTGATGATCGACCCGCGCTGTCTCTCCAAGATCACGCAGGGCGTGACGACCGAGATCATGGGAGAGTCGTGGACACCTGCGCCCGCTGGCGGCCGCGTCGACCACGAGATCTTCTCCTGGGAGGAGCCGGAGGAGCTTCGTCCGTGGAAGGAGCGGGTCAAGGGCTGGACCCGCTTCCGCGACTGGCACGACACGATGATCGACCGAGGAGTCACCCCGAACATCGGCTCCTACCTCGGCGGTGGCACGCTCCGATCGTACGTCAAGGGACTGGACGTGGGGCCGGCGAACGACGAAGAGCTGGGGGTCATGCGCCGGGTGGTGCGTGAGGCGATGGAGGACGGTGCCTTCGGCGTGGCGTATGCCCTGATCTACCCACCGGACGCTTTCGTCGGCACGGATGAGCTGGTCGAGGTGTGCAAGGTCGCGGGCGACTACGGTGGCAGGTACATCACGCATATGCGCTCCGAAGCGGACGAATTCCTCGAGGCGCTGGAGGAGACACTCGAGATCGGCCGGCGCGCGAATGTGGCCGTGGAGATCTATCATCTCAAGGCATCCGGCAGAGCAAACTGGCCCAAGATGGCCGAGGCGATCGAGCGAATCAATCAGGCACGCGCGGCCGGTCAGGATGTCACGGCCGACATGTATCCCTACCTTGCCGGCGGCACCGGACTCTCTTCGGTGTTCCCGCCCTGGCTCGCCGCCGAGGGGAAGTTCTACGAGAATCTGCGTGACCCGGATGTCCGCGCCAGGGTCAAAGAAGAGGTGCTGCACCCGTCCGGTGGCTGGGAAGCGCTCGGCACCCTGGCCGGTCCCGACGGCATCTTCCCGCTCGATCTGCGCCAACCGGCGAATAGACCGCTCATTGGTAAGTCGCTGGCGGAGATCGCGGAGTCGAGAGGGCAGGACTGGTTCGAGGCAGCAGCCGACATGCTGGTCAGCGAGGAGCAGCGTGTCGGGACGGTGTACTTCATGATGAGCGAAGACAACCTGCGCCTGCAGCTCCAGCAGCCGTGGATCAAGATCTCGACCGATGCCGGTGGTGTCGATCCGGCGTGGGCGGAGAAGCTGGGCCCCACGCATCCGCGTGCGTACGGCACGTACACCCGCGTGCTGGGCAGGTACGTCCGCGAGGAAGGCGTGATCACGCTCGAGGACGCGATCCGCAAGATGTCCTCCGCTGTCGCGCGCCGCCTCGGAATCACCGACCGCGGCCTCCTCCAGCCCGGCTGCTTCGCGGACGTCGTCATCTTCGACCCACAGACCGTGACCGATCACGCCACATTCGAAGACTCGCACCGCCTCTCGGCCGGAATTCGCGATGTCTGGATCAACGGCACGCGCGTCCTCGCCAATGCCGAGCATACCGGCGCCACTCCCGGCCGAATCGTCGAGGGCCCCGGCCGCTGGGTGAGGGAGGCGTAGCCGATCATGGCGGTTGACGTTAGCGGGCTGCAGGCACTAGTGGAGCAGCACGTACGCGACTCCGACGCGGAGATTGGCGTTCTAATGAAACACATGCAGTCAGGGACGACGGTCGAGATGAACGCCGATGAGCTCTATCTGCTGGCCAGCGTGTTCAAGGTCCCGATTCTGCTGGAGGCGCTGGCGCAGGTTGACGAGGGCAGACAGGGGTTGGATGAGCGCTTCGAGCTCCGGCGCGACGACCAGCTTCCCACCTCGATAATCCTTGAGCACCTCGATCCCGGCCTCAAGCTCACCCTGCGCGACCTTCTGACCGCCATGATCACCGTGAGCGACAACACCGCCACGGATATGGTCCTGGCGATTGTCGGCCTGGAGAATGTCATGGCCCGACTCACATCGTGGGGGCTCAGGGACATCGCTATCCACATGAGCGTCCAGGGCCTCTTCGACTCCGCCTTCATGTGGCCGGACAGCACCGAGACCATGCCGCAGCTCTACCGCAACATCGTCGCCTCAGGCCCTCTGGTTGACCCGTTCACCGGCACCATTGACAAGCAGTTTCTGACCGCGATGCAGCGCGGATCGAACTGGGACGCGGTCACAGCGCAGCGCACCCTGGAGAACAACGTGTCCAGCCCTCGCGCAATCGGCGAGCTGCTGGAGCGGCTC
>DHWR01000281.1:0-6943 GCA_002413265.1 Chloroflexi bacterium UBA5177 | reverse complement strand
CTCTCACGTGAGAGCACGGGCGTGGCGCTCGACATCATGCTGCGACAGCAACTCAATCAGCGCCTGCCGCGATTCCTCCCGGCCAATGTGCCCATCGCCCACAAGACCGGGATCTTCTATTCCTCACGCAACGACGCGGGCATCCTCTACCTCCCGGATGGGGGCCGGGTCGTTGTCGTCTCATTCAGCGTCCTGGACGGCACCCTACTGGCGAGCGATCCGCTCCAGAGCGTTCCCTACATCGACCGCGTGGACTCGGCCATGGGACGGATTGCCCGAAGCGCCTTCGATACATTCGCCGCGCTCTAGCTGTCGGCGATGCCGGCCGTTCCTGTCACATGCTCAACCATCTGGAACAGCTGCGAGCCGGCGGCGTCGTCGAGCACCGCCTCCGGCCATGGTGCTGCCGTACAGTCGGCATCGAACAGGCGACAAATCGGGCGGGATCGAACGGACGCAGGTCAGCGCCCGGACTCCCCGCGCAGATCAGATCGGCCATTGCGACGGCGGTGGCGGGCGCGAGCGTAATGCCGAGCATGCTGTGGCCCGTCGCCACAAACAGGTTCTGTAGATTGGGCGCCCGGCCAAGAACCGGAAGGCCGTCCGGCGTCAGCGGGCGCATCCCGGCCCACGGAATCTCGCGCGTGCCGGAGGGACACTCGCCCAGATAGTGGGCCGCGGATCTTCGAATCGCGTCTAGCCGCCGGGTATTGATCTCCTCCGAGATCCCGGACCCTGCTCGTCGTGCCCGAGAAGCGATTCGCCTGTGCTGCCTTTGGGAACTCGACCACGGCAGCGCCTATCCATCAGCGGTTGCATGACTTCGTGTTGCACGATTTGCTGCAGCTGCCGCCGGCCGCACGACTCACCCAGGAGCCAGTGGCCGTCGATGCCTCCCGCTACACGGGACGCTACGAGAAGCAGTACGCGACGGCCACGGTAAGCGACGGAGCGGGAGAGACGCTCACATTGACGCTCGAGAACCATTACGATGACGAGCAACGCGAGCTCTTCAAGGAGTATGCGGGTCGCGAGACGTTCCCGCCAATGCCGCTCTACCCGGTGACGGCGACGTTCTTCGTACCGGGGGCGCCACCCGCCGAGCCCCTCCCCGTCAGCCGCATGTCGACCGGCGGGCTGACGTTCCTCGACCCGTACGGCGCCGGCCGGTACCGATACGTCTCGAGCGGCTTCGCATCGCGCGGAGATCAGATACCCCTACGTGCCATGGAGCTCCAGCAGCCGGATCCCGAGCTCGAGCGCCAGCCGCGTGTCCGCATTCTCCAGGTCCGTGCCCGCGACCTCGGCAATGCGACCCACGCGATACTCCAGCGTGTTGCGGTGGATGCCCAGCTCTGCGGCGGCTGGGCGCAGACGCCCCATGTGACGGAGGTAGGTAGCTAGCGTGCGGACGTAGTCCGTTCCATGCTCCTCGTCATGCGCCACGATCCTCTGGAGCGCGGGCGTCATGATCTCTTCGTGCTGGCGCAGCGAAAAGAGAACGCGGTGAATGCCCAGGTCGTCGTAATGCACGGCTCGGTTGCCGCCCCAGAGGCTCTGCCCCAGCTCTGCCGCCAGCTCCGCCTGTCGGAAGCTCTCCGCCATGTGCTCGAATGAGGGAAAGTCGCGCCCGACGCCCACCGTGACGCGCGTATCGCGCAGGAACGCCGCGGCGCGGCGTACGATCGACTCGGCCAGGCGCATCGCGGTTGCCTTGCAGTCGGCGTCCTGGTGCCGGTCCGCGTCGAGCAGGATCACGATGCTCGAGCTCCTCATGCCGACGACCGCTTCCGGGTCGATCGCGAGCACCTCGAGGTTGACCAGCTCCAGCAGCCGCTCCTGCTCGCGGCGGAGGGCTGTCCCCGCGCGTCCGGCATACCGAAGCCGGAAGGCCTCGAAGTGGTCAATGGCGACAACCAGCGCCTGTTGCAGACGGTCGACGTTCCAGCCGACCGAGAGCGCGACGGTCCGCACGCTCTCCGGATCGATGATGCGGCCCTTGATCACATCCTCGACAAGCTCGGCGCGGAGCATCGCCTCCCGCCGGGTTGCCAGCTGCTCGTGTGTGAATATCGCCGCTGCGGCGTCCGCCGCCTGCCGGATTGCCTCATAGTCATGGCCCGTGAGCGGACGCGCTGTGTCCGTCACCCAGATGATCCCGAAGAGCTCACCGCCGCTGCCGATGCGCATCGCAATACGGCCGGCATTGCCCAGCTCGGGCTGCGGCTCGAGATGAAGCGGCTCATCGCTCGCTCGCACCCGAGCGAGGAAGCTTCTGAAGGCGGGAAGCTCCATGATGGGGGCCGAGGCGCGCCGGCGCAGGATGGTTTCCACGCGGTCCCGGTCCACATCGCTCCCGGTGGGGGAATTAGCGAGCACCTGATGGTTGAGCGTCTCGATCGTTACCGAATTGCCGACCAACCGTCCGAGGGTCTCAGCAAGGCCCTGCAGCGTCTGGGCCGTGCTCAGCCTCCCCACATCGGGCGTCCCCCGTGAAGCGGCCAGGGCCCGGCTGAGCGTAGTGGCTACGGCGAGAAGGTCGGCGTCCGCGGCCACTATGCCCACGGCCACCTCACCGTCTGTGGCCAGCTCACGTAGGCGGCGCCGACCGGAATCAGAGAGGCTCGCATCCGAGAGCACCAGCGCGACCGGGCCTGTTCCGGAGCCGTCGACCATGTCCGTCGCACATCGTTCTGATGAGGCGCCGAGCGCCAGAACCGCAAGTTCTCCGACCTGCGCGCCGGCCGTTTCGCCCGCGTCGCTCAGGTAGGTGACGCACGCGACCGTCCGACGCTGCGCCCGCGCGCTCGTCCACAGGTGCAGCAGACGCGGTCCGAGGACCTTGCCCATCTGTTCGACCCGAAAAGCCATAGCAGAGCATACGGTCGACCGTGCACCCCGCACAACAGTATCGAGAGTTCGTAGGATATTTCTCCAAGCCCCACCCCTCGCCCGACGCGTTTCCGAAGCGGCAGAGCGGACCGCCGATGGTGTTGATAATTTTCCCACCCACAGCCGCCATCTTCGTATGCTCCTCCAATGCGGCCCGCGGTCCTGCCGGATACCATGGCAGAGTTGTGGGCCGCCGGGCGGCTCTGAGCATCGCAAGAAGGTACAGAGTGATGAGCTCGCACACGAAGGACTCGAGGGGAGGCATCCTGAACGGCCGCGCCCCGGACGCGATCCCGACGTCGCCGGGCACGGACGATGTGGAGATCGAAGAGCTTCACGGCGCCGCGGGCGCCCGTGAGGTCGAGCATCTCCAGCTCGCTATCTGGGGATCGAACGAGTCCTGGATCGTCCCGTCTCACGTGCTGCTGATCGTCTCCGACTACGGCGGCATTCTCCTGGGCGCGCGGATTGACGGCGAGCTCGCGGGTTTCGTCCTGGGATTCCTGGCGCAGCAAGACAGACGGTACTTTCACGCATCTCACATGCTCGGTGTGCTGCCGACATGCCAGCAGCGCGGCATCGGCGCCGCCCTGAAGCGGCAGCAGCGCGAGCAGGCGCGGGCGCAGGGCCTAGACCTCATGACGTGGACGTTCGATCCACTCGAGTCCCGCAACGCTTACTTCAATCTGCACAAGCTGGGCGCCGACAGTCGCGCCTATCGTCAGGATTACTACGGGCCCATGGAGGACGCGCTGAACCGCGACCTGCCGTCCGACCGGCTGCTCGTGGAGTGGGATCTGAGCGCCGACGGATCGCGGCCGTCTCTCACCGCTTCTCCACGAACCATTCTCCACAATCGCGGCGGCATCCCGGAACTGCGGCTCGGCGAGCTCGTGCCCGGGCAACCGCTTGCGATCGAGATTCCGCGTGACGTCCAGACGCTCAAGCATCAGTCTCCGGATGTCGCCATGGCATGGCGGCTCGCAGTGCGCGAGGCGTTTTCAATGGCGCTCAGCCGCGGGTACCAGGCGCACGACTTCCTGGACGGCGCGTACATCCTCGTCCCGACCGAGGACACGGCGGGATGAGAATCGAGTCGGTTGAGCTGAGGCAGGTTCGCCTCCAGCTCAAGGCTCCCTTTACCACCAGCTTCGGAACGACGCTAGAGCGCTCGTGCATCATCGTCGCCGTCCACGCTGAGGCTGAGACCGGTCTGGCGGAGTGCGTCGCGTTCGAAGGGCCCTGGTACTCCTACGAGACCGCCACGACCGCCTGGCACATCATGTC
This sequence comes from Chloroflexi bacterium UBA5177, assembly GCA_002413265.1. Taxonomy (GTDB): domain Bacteria; phylum Chloroflexota; class UBA5177; order UBA5177; family UBA5177; genus UBA5177. Next base: position 2,764 of record DHWR01000281.1, on the reverse strand, counting down.
CGACTACCTGATTCACGCTCTCCTCGGCGCATCGCCGGCGGAGCCGGAAGATATCTGGCCCCTCTTCGCGGCCGTCCGCGGACACAACATGGCCAAGGCCGCGCTGGAGATGGCCTGCTGGGACCTGTTCGCGCGCTTGCGCGACGTCTCACTCTCGACCCTGCTCGGTGGGACCCGCGACAGCGTGCCGGTGGGCGTCTCACTCGGGATTGAGCCCTCGCCCGCCGCGCTGGTGGAAACCGTGGGGCGCTATCTCGCACAGGGCTACCGCCGCATCAAGCTGAAGATCGCGCCGGGCAAGGACGCCGAGTTCGTCGAAGCGGTCCGCGGCGCCTATCCCGATGCCCTGACCCAGGTCGACGCGAACTCCGCCTACACGCTGGAGGACGTCGCAGTCTTCAAGCAGATGGACGACCGCAACCTGCTCCTGATCGAGCAGCCGCTGGGTCCGGACGACATCGTCGATCACGCGGCGCTACAGCGCGAGCTGAAAACGCCGATCTGCCTCGACGAAAGCATTCACTCACCGGACGACGTGCGGCACGCCCTCGATCTGAGAAGCTGTCGCGTCATCAACATCAAGGCAGGCCGCGTCGGCGGCCACCTGCAGAGCCGGGCGATCGAGCGCCTCTGTGCCGCTGGCAACGTGCCGGTCTGGTGCGGCGGCATGCTGGAAACGAACATCGGCCGCGCCCACAACGTGGCGCTCGCGTCCCTCCCGGGCTTCACCCTTCCCGGCGACATCTCGGCCAGCGAGCGCTACTACGCGCATGACATCGCGGGCCCGGGGTTCACCCTCAACCCGGACAGCACGCTCACCGTCCCAACCGCTCCCGGCATCGGCGTCGACCTCGACCCGGACATCCGCTGGGAACGCCAGGAGACGTTCAACGCGAAGCGCTAACCCTCCAGCGGATGCTTCCGGTGGCGACCAAATGGAGTCACCTCGCGCAGCTGCTGTGCCGCCCATCCGTCAGTTGAATGCCGCGTGACGTTCGCGTGGAGAGGTAGCGAGACGAATAGCCGTCAGGTCTACCGTCGGCAGCGCAGAGTCGGCGACAGCCGACCACCAAGGCGGCTCAGTGGACCCGCCCGGAACTGGCGTGAACTCAGGGAAAATCGGAATGGTGAGCGGCCGGGGAGTCGAACCCCGAACACACGGATTAAGAGTCCGTTGCTCTGCCAATTGAGCTAGCCGCCCCCGAAGCTTCCAAGTGTACCGATTTCCTCAGAATCGGCTCAATGGAGCGTAGAAGGAGGCATCCGGGGCAAGCGGACAGTCGCTCTTACCGACGCCTTTACCGCGAGCGAGAGACCAGCTCGGCCCGTCTACTGCTCGGTCATCACTCACTCCAGTCGAGCTGCTATTTGCGCTCGGAGAGGTCACAGGCGCCTCCTCAGGTTCAGAAGGCCTCCTCTTCTCCCGCGATGTCCTTGTACACCGGGCAGTGGGTCTGTCGAGCAGGGCACCAGGAGCAGTATTCGCCCGGCACGGCGGGAAAGTTATCGTCGGTGGCCGGGGGATAAGAAGCTATCGCCGTCGCCATGGCCTTTATTTCGTGCCTCGCCGCTGCCACCAGTTCCTGCGTCAAAGTCGTGGACACATGCATTCCAATTACAGGTTGCAGCTGTCCCACGACGATCCGTGGTGCTTCGGGGTAGAGCAGACGTCCTAGCAGCTGGTAGATCGTGGTGGACAACAAGCGCTCAAAGGCGTCGCGCGTTGGAAGTAAGCCGGTCTTATAGTCCTCGATGAAAATCGTCCCGTCCTGCGCTTCCAACACGACATCGATCTTGCCGCTCAGAGTCACTCGAAGCCTATCGTTAATTCGCATTCGAGGGGTCTCGACGAAGCGTTCGCATGCTTGCACGGTGAGGTGGTTGACCGTCAGATGATCGAAGTATCGTTGCAGCATTGGAAGAGCTCTTTCCCTGGCGTCGCTGACGTCTTCGTCACACTGAAAGTGTGAGTCGTTCCAGTGCTGACTAAGGCCCTCTTCGGCGCCAGGCAACACAGAGCCGCCAAGAATGGCGCCGTTCAGGCCCGCAAACATCGCGTGACTTGCATTTCCAAAGGCAAGCCGGAAGCTGTACTCGCTTCCACGTTGCTGCCGGTTGATCAGTTCCTGAAACGAATACCTGCAGGCGCATTGCTGCCAGTTGTCTGCCTTCGACGGCGTTATCCGAACGTTCGTCTCGGGACTGGCTGAGCTGGGTCTGACGAGTGTTTGGGTTGCCACGTTTCACCTTCTGTTCTTAGTCGGATGTGAGAAGGCTTCGCTGCGTGGCTGTACTCGATTAACGTCGGAATCGGTTAAAATGCATACGAGCCACGTGGGCAAAACCTCGAGGTTCCGGCGACGTACGAGGTCGCCGAAAAGTTGACCGGGACGAGGGTGCTGGAAACGGCATCCTCGTTTCATCATTTAATGGGCCCTTCCGCGCAAACCTCCCTTCAACCTAAAAGGGCATGGTATCCATATCATCGGCCTCCTCCTTTTCCGCCGGGGCGTAAAAGTTAGCAGCCTGGCAGGCCGGGCAATCGGCGTAGAAGCCGTGCTCGTTCCATTCCAAGAGCAAAGGTTCTTGGCATTTAGTGCAGACAGAAATTCGCCAGTTCGCTTCTATGTCGGGGTAGTTTTGCCGCAGCAAAGCGAGGCGCTCCTCTAGCTCTGCAGTTTTTGCCAATCGCGCTGCATCCCGCTGCTTTTCCGCCATCATCTGGCTTTTGTAATCCTTGAGGCTCGCGCCGGGAATACGCCAC
>DHWR01000077.1 GCA_002413265.1 Chloroflexi bacterium UBA5177 | reverse complement strand
AGTGTCAAGGCGCCGTTGGCGTCGACACCCAGGTTTGCCGTCTTGCCGTTCTCACTCACGTTGAGCGGAGGAGCCGTGCCGGACGGAGTCCCAATATTGAGCGAGCCCACGGTCGCGCCCGAGAGATTGCTCACGCTCAGGCCGGTCACACTGGCGTTGGTAAGGTTCACATTCCCGGTTACCGTCAGGTTGGTGAAGGTACCGGCTCCCGCGGACATGGCACCGTTGGTCGTGATGCTCGCCGCGCTGATCTGGTTTGAGGCGGTTATGCCGGCAGCCGCGATATTGCCGGTGGTACTCAAGCCTCCAGCTCCGGCATCGACTCCGTTTCCGGTGACCTTACCGGCAACGTTGAGCGCGCCGCCCACCGTGCCGGCTCCAGAGAGGGCCAGCGTGGTGCCGTTGATGGTGGTGGCTTGTAGCGTGCCGGTGGTCAGGTTATTCGCGATGGTGGCGCTCTGAGCTGCCATCGGTCCGGTGACATCCAGCGAGTCCGCCTTGACGCCTCCCGACCGAACCAGCAGCCCGGACCATACCTGCTCGCCGTTGTGCGCGTACAGATGGCCATACACGCTCATGTTCTTGTTGACGTGAGCGATGTTCGCGACGGTGAGATTACCGTTGATGAAGGTAGTTTTGGCCTGTGACCTCCCGAGGTCACGGAAAGCTTCGGGCTTGGCCGCCAAAGCGCCGTTGAACACCGCCGCGGCCAGCGCCAAGCCGCCCACAATGGGGACGACATACCGTTTAGTTTGCATGTACACTTCCTCCCGGATATCCGCTTCGAGTGTGACGTTGGTTATTGACAATGTCTCTCAGATGGTAAAGGCGGCGCGCAGGTATTGCCAGGGCAGGCGCACGAATGGGTAAACGTGGCGGATGCCACGTCTGTAACACGTCAATACCGACTATTCCGATGACTCGATGTTCAAGTAGCGCCCGAGGACGTTCACCGGCCCGGTTGCGTTCTCCTGGCTTTGGTGCTGGGTGAGTTCCCGTACCTCCTCGGCCGCCAACGAAATCACTATCCGATGGTTCGTAATTTCCTTGACCTTGTCGGCAGGTATGAGGCGGTCATCACCTGGAGCCCCCAGGCGAACCACGATGCCGTGAAAGATGTCCTCCTGGTCCCATCCGAGAACCTCGCGCACCGTTCCGACTTCCTGTTCGTCGGCCGACACGACCGGAGTGTCCGGGATAACCGCTCGCCAAGAGCGCGGACGTTCCTCATCTTCGGGAACAACGTTCATGGGAAACTTCCCTTCTATCTGGACAGTACTGCCACGCCCGGAAGCTCGCGGCCCTCGAGAAACTCGAGAGATGCGCCGCCTCCCGTCGATATATGACCCATCCTTTCGGCAACGCCCATCTGTTCCACGGCGGCCACGGAATCACCGCCGCCAACTATGGTCCTTGCCGTGCTGTTTGCCAGTGCCAGGGCGATCAGGCGCGTCCCCTGCGCAAAATCCGGTATCTCGAAGACGCCCATGGGCCCGTTCCACAGCACGGTGCCCGCCTGTTCGAGGACGGCTGCATACGTGCGCACCGTTCGAGGACCGATGTCCACGATGAGCCAATCCTCTGGAACATCGTTCACGGGCACGACTTTGCTGACGGCTCCCGCGGCCACCTTGTCGGCGACCAATACATCCTCGGGTAGGTACACGCCTCGGCCACGCGTTTTGGCGTCCTCCAGAAAAGAGGAAGCCACGTCGAGGGACTCACGTTCGGCCAAGGACCGCCCGATCTGAATCCCCTGCGCGAGCAAAAAGGTGTTCGCCATTCCCCCGCCAATGAGGAACTCGTCGGCCACGTCCAGCAGATGGGTGAGAACGCCGATCTTCGTAGAAATCTTGGCTCCCCCTATCAGCGCCGCCAGCGGTCGCCTGGGATTGGAGAGAACGGCGCCGAGCTCGAGAAGTTCTTTCTCCAGCAAAAGGCCGCTCACCGCGGGAAGGTACTTTGCGATCCCTGCGGTTGACGCGTGAGCGCGATGCGCACTACCGAAGGCGTCATTGACGAACAGGTCGCCAAGATTTGCCAGCCGTCGCGCGAATTCGGGGTCATTCTTCTCCTCTTCGGGATGGAAGCGCAGATTCTCCAGCAGCAGAACACGCCGCGGCGGCAGCTTCCGGGCCATCGCCTCCACCTCGGGCCCGACGGCGTTCGGAGCCATCTGGACCGGCACCCCCAATAGCTCCGAGAGACGTTCGGCGACCGGCGCCAGCTTCATGCTTTCGACGACCTTTCCTTTAGGTCGCCCCAGGTGGGACATCAGAAAGACCGAGGCACCGTTATCCATGAGATAGCGGATCGTCGGCAGAGAGGCCCGGATCCTCGTATCGTCGGTGATTTTGCCCTGGTCGTCGAGCGGCACGTTGAAATCCACGCGGACCAGTACCCGCTTGCCGCGCACGTCGACGTCTCGAACCGATTTCGGCTGCTGCATGCGAGCTCCTGAAGCGCGAGTGTGCGGCCCTTGAAACGGCCACCGACATTATAGAGAGCCTTTTTGGGTCCCTCTCCCATTCCGTAGAATGGGCCGCTAGTCTGGGAGGGGTTCCGCGGGCGCGTAGCTCAGCCGGCAGAGCGCGCGGCTTACATCCGCGTGGTCACAGGTTCGAATCCTGTCGCGCCCACCACGTTCGCCGCAGTGACCCTTTCGAACCGGCCTATAATCTGGCGGAGCCCACGTCGTGTCAAGCTCGCCCGCAGGAGGGTGGTACGTGACCAATACCGATTTGCAGAAATATGCCTTTTTCGAGGGTCGAATAGTGCCCATGGAGGAGGCAAAAGTCAGCGTGATGACGCACGCCTTCAACTACGGTACGGGGGTGTTCGAAGGCCTTCGTGGCTACTGGAACGAGGAAAAAGAAGAGATCTACGTCGTACTGATTCGTGAGCACTATCGCCGCTTCCTGCGCAACACCAGCATGCTCTTCATCGACGTGCCGCACACCGCGGACGAGCTGACCGACATCACGCTGGAGCTGATCCGCAAGCAAAACTATCGTGAAGACATCTACATCAGACCGCTCGGCTACAAGTCGTCCGAAACCATTGGCGTGTCGATGGAGGGTGTCGACGATGGCCTCGCCATCCTGGTGGTGCCTTTCGGCAACTACGTGCCGATGGACCGCGGACTTTCCGTGTGCGTGAGCTCGTGGAAGCGAACCGATGACAATGCCATCCCCGCGCGTGCCAAGGTCACCGGCAATTACATAAATAGCGCGCTCGCCAAGAACGAAGCCGTCCTCAACGGATACGACGAAGCAATCGTGTTGAACGGTCAGGGGCTAGTGAGTGAGGCCAGCGCGGCAAACCTCTTCATATTGCGTGAGGGCGTGCTGTTGACACCTGGCTTTGCCGATACGATTCTCGAAGGCCTGACTCGAGACATAGTCATCAAGCTGGCGAAGGACGAGCTGGGCGTTACGACCGTGGAAAGGCAGATCGCTCGGAGCGAGCTGTATTACGCGGAAGAGATGTTCTTGTGCGGCACGGGCGTGCAACTTGCGGGAGTTACCAGCGTCGACAAGCGCAGGATTGGCGACGGGAAGGTCGGCGCGATAACGTCTCAGCTGCAGAAGCTGTACCTGGACGTGGTCAGGGGCCGGATGCCGAAGTATCTGGACTGGCTGACGCCGGTCAATGCGCCGT
>DHWR01000036.1 GCA_002413265.1 Chloroflexi bacterium UBA5177 | reverse complement strand
GGATCCAGACCGGTGGTCTCGAGATCAACGCTGACGAAGGGAACGAGCTCGAGTGGCGTGTCCGGATCTATCACCGCTGACGCGCCCCGAGAAAGAGTGGAAGCGCAGCATAGAAGCGGGCGGAGTCGATGACCTCCGCGGCAGGTACCTGATCGAGCACCCCATGCGCGTACTGCTCGTCCCCGGGACCAAATCCTATAGATGGGATGTTTGCTTTTCCCATCCAATAAATCCCGTTGGTCGAGAATTCCCACTTCCCAATATGTGGGTCGCGTCCGTAGACGGCGCGATAGTCCTCGACGGCGGCTTGAACCAGCGGGTGGCCTTCATCCAGTGCCCAGGCTGGGAAGACCTTCTCGACCGGGAAGACAAATCCGGTGTAGCTCGGCTCCTCGTAGAGCGGAATGGTCACCTCGGCTGAGTCGGTACAGGGAAGCGAACGCACTCCGGCCAGCACGTCCTCGGGAGTCTCGCCGATAGTGACTCTGCGGTCCAGGTACACTTCGGCGGCGGCGGGCACCGCGTTCAGTGAGGGCGTGTCCACCTTGACGTTAGTTACGGCAATGGTTCCCGGACCGACAAATGGGTGGACGGGAAGATCGTCCATGTGCGCCACTCCTTCTATAAAAGGAGCGGCTCTATAGAGCGGATTGTCACCCAGATGCGGCATGGCGGCGTGGGCGCTCTTGCCCTTGAAGACGACGCTTATCTCAATCCTGCCGCGGTGCCCGCGGTAGATGTTCATCCGGGTGGGTTCGCCGATGACCACGAAGTCTGGCCGCACAGCCTCGTGCTCCACCAGAGCGTGCGGAGCGATACCGTCGCACCACTCCTCCATATTTCCGAAATAGTAAAGGGTCCAGCCGTCGAGGAGCCCCAGATCGCGCAGAGCGGCCATCGCGTAGATCATGGGAGGCGTGGAGGCCTTTTCGTCGCACGCTCCGCGTCCGTAGATGATGCCGCCCTCTTCCTTGCCTTCCAGCGGATCCCAGCCCCACTCGGCGCGATCTCCGATGCCGACGGTGTCAATGTGGCTATCGAAGAGGATTGACCTCGGGCCGTGGCCCACGCGTCCGAGTATGTTCCCCATGTCGTCGAAGCGCACCTCGTCAAAGCCCAGCTCGCGCATGCGTTGAGCACAGGCTTCTCCCACCGCGCCGAGTTGAGAGTCATAGCTGGGAATTCTGATCAAAGCGCGCAGAAACGCGACCATTTCGCTACCGTGCTGGTCGACATAACTATTGATGCGATCGATCGCGTCTTGATGTGGCATGGGATCTCCCATTTGTGGAAGTTCGGCAAACACCGACGCACCCGATGGTAACCGACTCTCGGAACGTCGAAAGGCCGCCCTTTGTCCTGGAGGAGGACAGGCGGCCTTCTCGCATGACGATCGGGCTGGAGCTCCGTCAGAGCCGGCGCGTTCGGCGCTTCGAGCTTCCGGCCGCTTCCCGTACGGGGCCTGCCAGCTCAAGACTGGTGGAATGGCATGCATCTTGCGCGCCGGTGTTACAAGTGAACAAGCGGTTACCGGCGGCGCCCGCCAGGGGCGCCGCGACACCGCTGGGGGATTACATGCAGACGACGGTCGGAGGCGTAATCGAGCGGCTGGTTGAGCAAGCCGAGGAGCAGGGATCGCTTAGCCGGGCCGACATTATCGCCCTGGCGCCAAGTGCCGCGAGCGATGTTGAGCTTATGGAGGACCTCACACGCCGGCTGATCGCCGAGGGCGTCGACGTAAAGGATGAAGATACCAACGAGACGGACGACCAGGAGGAGCAAGATCTGGCGGCAGGTTGGAATGACAGCGGCGCGGCATCGGACCACGCCGCCAGTGACGCCGTTCGCCAGTATCTACGGGAGATAGCGCGGACGCCTTTGCTCACAGCCGCGGAAGAGGTAGAGCTCGCCAAGAAGGCCGAAGAGAGCGACGACGCGGCGGTGCAGCGGCTCATTCAGGCCAATCTCAGGCTGGTGGTTCATGTGGCGAAGCGCTATCTGAACCGAGGCTTGCCGCTGCTCGATCTCATCCAGGAGGGCAACTTCGGCTTGATGCGCGCGGTGCAGAAGTACGATTGGCGCCGTGGGTTCCGCTTCTCTACTTACGCCACGTGGTGGATCAGGCAGGCGGTTACCAGAGCTATTGCCGATAAGGCTCGAACCATCAGGCTTCCGGTTCACATCCAGGACCGAGTGCGCGAGATGAACAACTGCTGGGAAACGCTGTCCCGGAAGTTAGGTCGCGCGCCCGAGCAGTCGGAGGTCGCGGAGGCGATGGGCCTGAAGGTCGAGGATCTGCAGCGGTTGCTGAATGCTCTTCCTGAGCCGCTCTCCATATACCGGCCGGTCGGCGAAGGCAACGAAGAGCTTGCAGGATTTGTGGAGGACCGACTGGCGATGCTGCCCGAGGAAACGGTGGCCGAGCGCGTCATGAAGGCCGACATCCTGTCGGTTCTCGATACCCTACAGCCGAGAGAGAAAGAGATCCTGGCTCTGCGGTTTGGGCTTGGCGACATCGAGCGGCCGCACACGCTCGACGAGGTGGGACGAATCGTCGGATTGACCAGGGAACGGGTGCGTCAGCTGGAGGCACGGGCGCTCAAGAAGCTGCGAGACCCGGAGCCTGCGTCCAGGCTGCTGGTCTACCACTAGGAGCGAATTCGAGCTACCAATCGGTCAGCAGTATCCGGACTGTCAGTCCCTGGAGCCCGGCCCATGCGGATAATGTTGGCGGGTAAGTTAGGGCGGCTCGGGAAACGAGGCACTCTCGATGGCACAGGGCTCGATTCAGGATCGGTGGAGTACTTGGCTCTTGCAGACGCGCTTTGCCGGCGACCCTGAGCGAAAACGGGCCTTCGAAGAGTACCTGTTTCCAGTTCGCGATCGAGTTCTGGCGAACGCCGACGTTCAGAAGGGGGACGTGCTCCTTGATATCGGCGCTGGAGACGGGTTAATTGCATTCGGAGCACTCCCACTCGTGGGGGCGGAAGGCAAGGTCATCTTCGCCGATCTGTCGCAGGTTCTCCTAGACCATGCCCGATTCCTTGCGGAACAGATGAATTTACTTGATCGCGTTGGGTTTGCGTGTCTGTCGGCGGATGACCTCAAGGGTATTCCCGAAGCGTCGGTGGATGTCGTTACGACTCGATCGGTTCTTATTTATGTGCCTCAGAAGGAGGAGACTTTTCGCGAATTTTACCGCGTCCTCAAACGAGGTGGGAGGGTGTCAATCTTTGAGCCGATCAATCGCTTCAGCTGGCCTTGGCTCGCGGGGACCTACCTCGGCATTGACGTGCAGTCGATCGAATCGACCGCCGCCAAGCTTCGGACGCTCTACGAGCGGCTCCAGCCTGTCGAGGCGGACCCCATGCTGCACTTCGATGAGAGGGACCTAGTGAGGCATGCTGAGCAGGCCGGCTTCAGCGAAGTTCACCTCGAGTATCGGGTCACCATCCAGCCAAACAAGCCTTCGCGCTGGGAGCATGTCCTCCACTCGTCCGGAAACCCGGACATTCCTACGTTGCGAGAGGCGATCGACCAAACCTTGACCCTCCCGGAAGCGGAGCTGTTTGAAGGTTATATGCGCCCACGCATCGAAGCAGGCGCCGGAGTGTTGCGGGAGGCGGTCGCCTACCTCTGGGCCACCAAGTAGGGATCGGCCGTGCCAATGTCAGGCGGAGGAGAAAGGACACGGGAAAGGCCAGCGTTCCAGGCCCCCCAATCATCCTCGCCTCGCTGACCGATCAAAGAATGCCTATACCCAAGATCAGTACATGTAGGGGTCTTGCGACTTGATCGGCTTGATGACCTTCGGCGTGACCACGGTAATGTTGTCGCCCTGATATTTGGCCCCGGACATCACGCCCGATACGCTCACCCATTGGTTGTCTTTAAGCGCGCCCTGTGAAGAGTCTTTGACGATCAAGCCGACGGGACGGGCATCGGCGATGCAGCAGGTGACCTGGTAGCGCATCACCATGATGTAGCCGGGAGGCATGCTCGCCGGACTGTGCAGAACAAGACCGGAGATCAGAACGGGTTTTCCGAGGTAGTCCTTGGGATTGGGATCGGCTGAAAGTGCGCCCACCCAGTCCTGCATCGTGAACGACTTGGTGTCCACAGAGAGGCTCACTCGCTTCACGGTGGAGATGCCCTGAATGGACGTCATGCCTGCGATCTGCGGTCCGCGCTGTCGCGCCGAAAAGGCGGCCAGGCTCTGTGGTGGGAAAAGAGCGGCGAGCAGCAGTGGAATGGACAGCGCCGCGTATGGCCAGACTCGCGGCGAGACGGTCTCGCAGCCGCAGTCTTCTTCACCGTGAGTGCAAACGGAAACAGGATTGCGTGCCAGACGGGCCACGGCGACGAGGACCAGCAAGGCACCGGCCGCGGTGGTGGGCAGGACGTAAGCGGGATTGATGTAGAGCGTCATGCTTCCGCGCAGACAGAGCGAAAGGATGAAGAGGCCATAGCCTGCGAGGAGCAACGAGGGAGCGTAGCGGGCGATGTCGAGGCGCGCCCGTTCCCTTCTCAAACGGAGCCTTTCGATGCGGATGGTCACAGAAATGCACCTCTCAGGTTCAGAAGCAGCGCCGAGAGGAAGACCAGCTCGAGGGTGATGGCTCCGATGGCCAGGACGACGCGCGGTCGAAATGCCGTCAACATCAGGCCAGTGGTCTTCATTCCGAGCATGGGTCCGAAGACGAGAAAGGCCACCAGCGCCGGCGTCGGGAAGATGCTCGAGTAAGAGAGGGCGAAGAAGGCATCGACGGTCGAGCAGATCGACAGCACGAAGGCCAGGCTCATCATGGCGAGGATGGCAAACACAATGCCGGAGCCCATGCTGGTGATGGAAGTACGGGGTACGAGCACCTGCGTCGCCGAGGCCACGGCGGCACCGAGCAGCAGCACCTGCATCATGCTCAGGAATTCCGTACCGGCCTGGCCTGCAACATTGTTGAGCTTTTCCGGGAAGGAGCTTCCGTGGTCATGCTCGTGGTCGTGACCGTGGGCATGGCGGTGCTCGCGGGCCCTGCCTTTTTCCGCGCGATTAGCGGCTAGAGCTGGAGCTAGCAACTGCTCTCCTCTGCCAAGGTGGCCGATCAAGAGGCCCACCGAGGCGGCGACGACGAAAGCGATTCCGCCGCGCAGCCAGACCACCTCCGGCTGATAACGGAATGCGATGGCGGTCGCGAATAGCGCAACCGGATTGAGAATCGGAGATGCAAGGAGGAAAGTGATGCAGGTCGAGACGGGGACGCCTTTAGCCAGGAAGCGGCGTGCAACGGCTACGTTGCCACATTCGCAGACGGGCATCAGCATCCCCACGCCGAGCGCCGGTAGCAGCGACAACAGCGGGTTCTTAGGCACAAATCGAAGAAGGGTGTCCTCGCTTACAAAAACATGCACAAATGCAGACACGACAACGCCGAGGAGGAGAAATGGCGTCGCCTCGACGAGAATGCCGAGAAAAATGCTGATCCAGTCTTGAAATTCGGGAGAAATAAGCCAGTTCCTAGCCGAAAGCGATGGCCACGCGGTTTCTAGCGCGGCGGATGGCTCAGTATACCCGCCGGAACCGGTCGCATTTCCCGTCCTGACGCCATGAAAAGGCTTGCCAACTTGTCAAGTCGGCGGTATACTGGCAGCCATCGGAGAGGGCACGCCGGACTAAGGCAGGCCGGCGCGGAGGAGAGGAATGGACGGCGTCTACCAGGACAAAACCTTAACCTGTCGTGACTGCGGCGCGGCCTTTGTGTGGAGCTCAGGCGAGCAGGCTTTCTACGCTTCGAAGGGCTTGATGAACGCTCCGAGCCGGTGTCCATCGTGCCGGGCGAGGGCCCGCGCGACCCGAGAAGCCGGAGGCACACCAGTCGGGAAGAGTCGCGAGCTGTTTCCCGTGGTATGTAGCAGGTGCGGCGTGCAAACGCAGGTTCCTTTTATGCCTCGTGATGACCGGCCGGTTTACTGCAGCTCCTGCTTCGACGTGGTACGTGCTTCGGGGGAGCAGCTGAGCCCCGGGGCCTAGTCCTCCCGGCGCGTGATACCATGTCATGACAGGGCAGGACGCGTGTCCGACGGCACGAGTTAGCCCTTTTTTGCTGGCCGGGGCCGGCTCGAAGACGAAGCACAGCATCCAGAGTGGAGATGGACGATGGCGAGCACTCGGCGGCGAAAGCTCAAAAAGCTGCGGATGAAGAAGGCAAACCACGGGAAGCGACCTCTCGCGGGAAAGTAGACCTTTGTGCGTTGATGAGGAGAGAAGCTTGCTTCTCTCCTCTTTTTTATTACTGGGAGTAGCGCCCCGTAATCTCGGGTTGTGTGCAGCTCCATGAAGCCACTGCTGCTGCGAGGTGGACGAGTCGTCGATCCTTCAGTTGAGATGGACAGGGTCGCCGATCTGTTGATCGAGGACGGCAAGGTCGCGCTGATAGCGCCGGCCATCTCTGTACGAGCTGAAACCGAGGTCATCGAGGCGGCCGGCATGGTCGTCAGCCCAGGGTTCGTCGACCTGCATACGCACCTTCGGTTTCCCGGTCAGCCCGAGAAGGAGACGGTCGCAAGCGGCACCAGAGCGGCCGCCGCAGGCGGATACACGACGATCTGCGCCATGGCGAATACCAACCCACCGGTAGATCGGGCGGAGATATTGGAGAAGGTCTACGCCGAGGTGCAGCGCTCCGCCGTGGTTAGAGTTCTTCAGTTCGGCGCGGTGTCGCTAGGGCTGCGGGGCGAGACACTGACCGATATGCCATCTCTTGCAGAGTCAGGTGCCGTTGGCTTTTCCGACGATGGCAAGCCCGTCTGGAGCGAGCGGCTGATGGCGGAAGCCCTGACGCGAGCCGGGCAATTGGGGAAGATCACATCCGCCCACGAGGAAGACCCGAAGCTCGTCGCCGGGGGCGTGGCAAATGCGGGCGAGGCGGCCCGACGGCACGGGCTGAAGGAATGGCCGTGCGAGGGCGA
>DHWR01000221.1:2807-4770 GCA_002413265.1 Chloroflexi bacterium UBA5177 | reverse complement strand
TGCTGTTCCTTTAGCAAGCTCTTTCGGTTGTCGGTGGTGAGCCACACCCTAGCCCCGGTCGATGCAGATGCGTTTGACTCGGGTAGGGAGGTGAAGGTTGAGATTGCGAGAGCTGCGGCGATCACCATCGTTCCGACGCTCATTCCTGCTTCCCTCCCCACAGAACCTGTCAGTCAGAGGTTAGCAGGAACATCCTGAGAGGGAGATGGCCGAGCAACAGGGCGGGAAAGCACCGTATGAGGTTCACTTCGGTTGCGAGAGACGCGATCCCCAGTCGAAGCGTTCTAGAAGGAAAAGGGCGAGCAGCACGGCGCTCGCCATGACCAGTGCGATCAAGGCCAGGGGGAGGGCTTCCGTGAGTCCCGTGCTGCTGAGATTGACGTAGTTGAGGACAGGCAGGGAATAGGGATGGTAGGCCAGAATTACGGTCGCCCCGAACTCGCCCAACGCCCGCATCCAGCTGAGGATCAGTCCAGCCAGGATGCCTCGGCGTGCCAGCGGCAGCGCGATGTGCCAAAAGCTCTGCCAGAGGGTGGCGCCCATGCTGACCGCCGCCTCTTCGTACTCGATTTCGAGACCCTCGAAGGCCGACCTGGCGGCGACGATGGCAAAGGGAGCCGCGACGAAGATCTGAGCGAGCACGATGCCGGATGCCGAATCGACAAAGGTCAGGCCGCGGGGTGAAAGCAGCTGCCCCAGAGTTCCGTACGGCCCGTAAAGAACGAGTAGCAGGATACCCGCGCTCACCGGAGGCAGTACCAGTGGCAGCAGGGTGAAGATCGAGATCAGGGTTTTGCCGGGAAAGCGGAAACGCGCCAGCAGATAGGCGAGCGGCACTCCGAGGAAGGCAATGATGAGGGTCGTCACGCTTGCCGTGCCGAGCGAGGTCATCACCGCTGCTTTGGTCTGCGGATCACGGAAGGTGGTGGCGATGTCTCCACCTGACAGGTTTTGCTCAAGCAGAAGCAGCGGAGCTGCGAGGAAGCAGAAGAGAAGGACGCCGAGCACTGCGAGCGGGACGCCCGACAGATCGAGGTAGCGGCGTCCCCCCGCGGATGCCCTGATCACTTCTTGCCGATGAGACTCGTGAGCCCGGCCGGGATGACGCTGCGATCGCCGACTAGTGTCGTTTTCAGGGTTAGCAGCCCGTGGGCAGCGGAAATTGCCCGAACGCGAGGGCTCAGCACAAAGCGGACGAAGGCTTCGGCACCCGCCTCATTCTTGACCGTGCTTGGAATGGAGATGGTGTACTGGATGGGGGCCCCGGTGAGAGTCTGCCCGGCAGCCGTGGTGAAGTGCTGTGTCGCGTATTCTTTCGCATACTTCTTCGACCCCAGATTCACCTTGGCAGGGAGAGTGATGTAGGGGATGCCCAGATCCTTGACCTCCGAGAGGTAGAAAACGCCGGCGTTCACCTGGCCGGTCAGCATGCGAGCGACGAGCACCTGCTCGGGAAAGACCTGGGACGGATTCTCGGCGGCCCCGAACAGTTTTGCCTCAAAGCCCTTGAGGTGGTAGGTCTTCTGCGCCAGGTTCGCCATCCAGATGGCCCGGTACCCTTTGGGATCGATGTTGGGATCGGTGCGGCCGATCTTGAGCCCCTTCTGCTGGAGGGCTTTATAGAAGGGCAGATGGTGCTTCTGGACCTGCACGAACTCATTGGCAAGCCTGCTCTTGGGATCGAACCCGATGACCAGCTGGCTGGTGGCGAAGGTGAGGTACCACGATAGGTAGCTGCCGTTTGCGGTTCCCATGAGCGTCGTGTTGACCGCGGGATCGGCAAATTCCACTACATCCGGTGTGGCGAGCTTGCCCTTGATCTGGTTAGCGATGGCGCCCGACCCGGCGCCCTTTCCCAGATACGAGTAACCGGATCCGGCGGCAAATGCCGGTCCTATCAGGTTTTCGTTCAGGTTCACCAGCGATCCGGCGTAGAACACGTTTACCGATGCGCCGCCCGCCC
>DHWR01000221.1:2181-2659 GCA_002413265.1 Chloroflexi bacterium UBA5177 | reverse complement strand
TCGACCATGACGTCGGTTGACTTAATGACGGCAAAGACCCGGTCGCCCTCTTTGAGCTCGAGCTCCTCGGCGGCGTCGCGAGTGATGACAGCCGTTACCTCGTTATCTCCCGCCGCGATGTCAACCTGTGCCATCACACCGCCCAATCTCACGTTCCGAACGATTCCGGGCAGTCGGTTCCGAGCACTCATTCGCATGACCAGCTCCTCCACGCAATACTTGTAAGACAGTGACCGCTGAGTGAGGACTCGAACGGTATGCGCGTCCTAGTCAGAGTGTGAGTAACCACTTCATGAGTATAGACACGGCTTCCGGCCAGACGTCGGGACACCGGGACCGAGGCGCAGCCGAGCCCGCGCGTTTCGTGCTGCTGGGGCTGCTGCTCGGCAAACCGGCACACGGCTATGACCTCGCGCGCCGCTTCGCTGCCGGCTCCGCATTGGGAGACGTGATCTACCTCGGCCCCAGTCATCTCTAC
>DHWR01000221.1:849-1976 GCA_002413265.1 Chloroflexi bacterium UBA5177 | reverse complement strand
CTGGATTGAGGAGCCGGTGAGCCATCCGCGCGACATGCGAATCGACTTTCCCCTGAAGCTGTACATGGCTCGCGATCTCGGGAAGGAGCGCGTCGAGGAGCTGATCGAGCGGCAGCGGGCGGTGTTCCGCGAATACATCGCTCGGCTGCAGGACGAGAAGGAGCCAGGCGACGGGTCGGAAGATGCGGCCTTCATCGACCTGATGCGAATGGGCCGCATTGGGCGAGCGCAGGCAGCGCTCGGCTGGCTCGAGCTCTGCCTGCGCTCTCGGTAGGTGTGAGGGATCGAGCACGGAGCGAGTCGATAGGGTCGTTACTACGACCACTCGTCACTAAAGATCAAAGAAGCCAATCAAGTGCGATCATGAAGCGGAGGCGATCGGAAACTGGTATGCGCACTCCGCAGAGCGGCATCTTTGCACTGGGCACCGCCTCGGTGTCCTATCTCGAATTCGATGTCCATCCGGGCGGTGACCCGAGGGCCGTCATCAGACTGGTTGCGGATCTGCGGGGACCTCGCGGCACAACCGGCGGTGTTAACCTGGTCATCGGCTTCCGCCCTGAACTGTGGCGCGCCGTCGCACCCGATGACATCCCGGCAGATGTCACCGGGTTCAATCAGGATCTGGTTGGGCCGGACGGGTATACCATGCCGGCCACGCAGCATGATCTCTACCTCTCTGCCGCGGGACATTCCTATGATCCCGTGTTCGACACCGCCCGTGAGGCCGTCCAGCAGCTAGAGGGCGTCGCCACCCTGAAGCATGAGATTCAAGGATGGACGTACAGAGACAGCCGTGATCTGACCGGCTTCATCGATGGGACGGCAAACCCGAGCCTGGCAATGGCACCGGGGTGGGTACTCGTCGTGGAGGGGCAACCGGGCGCGATAGGGAGCGTGCTACTAGTCCAGAAGTGGATCCACCGTGCCAAGGACTGGGAAGCTCTGCCGGTCGCCAACCAGGAGCGGATCATTGGACGCACCAAGCTCGAGAGCGTCGAGCTGGCGGAAGAGGTGACGGGCCCGACCTCGCACGTGGCGCGAACCACGGTAGAGGAGGATGGGGCCGAGGTGAAAATCTTCCGACGCAACACACCCTATGGCCGCGTGGAGAAGCACGGCACGAT
>DHWR01000221.1:0-540 GCA_002413265.1 Chloroflexi bacterium UBA5177 | reverse complement strand
GACGGCATTCGCGATGCGCTGACGTATTACACGGACCCGCTGACCGGCGGATACTACTTTGTCCCGGCCGTCGAAGCCATCGAGAGGTATGGTTCGGTCCGGGATGACTCGGATTGACCAGGGACCTAGCTGGAACCGGCTAGAGCCCGTTCTTGCTTGGCGCATTGGAGGTTCAAATATGTGTGCACGGCTATTTTCTCGAGGATTTCGAGGACGGCGGCAGGAGCCTGACGAGGCTAATCGACTACCGTCGGGCCAATATCTGGTGCAGGACTTCCCGGTGCTTACGGCTGGCCCTACGCCACGGACGCCACTGGACAAATGGTCTTTTGCCATCGACGGGGAGGTGGATGCCCCGAAGCTGTGGACCTGGGAGGAGTTCCGCGCGCTGCCGAAGGAGACGATCACTAAAGACATTCATTGCGTGACGCGCTGGTCAAAGCTCGATACGGTCTGGGAAGGGGTCTCGGTGGACACGCTTCTCGACGGGCTGGAGTACGACGCCGAGTACGTCATGGCTTACTGCGACGGCGGCTACAC
>DHWR01000318.1:17157-18168 GCA_002413265.1 Chloroflexi bacterium UBA5177 | reverse complement strand
ATTTATGGGACGCAGCACTAGCCCCAGCGTCAAGTGGGGGACTAGACGCGCCTCCTACGGCGCTGTAGCATCCTGCCGCACAAATTAATGGCCCTTCTTCTGTCGGAGGATTCGGTCGACGACTTGGCTCGCGAGCTGTTCGATCGAATTCTTGAATTCGGCGAGTCGACGTCTCCGACCAAAGGCAAAGCCGACGAATTGCGCGCGGTTACGCTGGAGCTGCGAAATCCACGTGCCAGATTGAGCCGAACCGCTCAGCGTGGTCGCCTGTTCAGCAGTCTCGGCGAACTGTGCTGGTACCTCTCTGGCTCTGATGATGTCGCGGCTATTGCCTACTATCTAGCAAAGTACAACGATTTTGCCGTCGATAACCGGGTGCCATCCGCATATGGCCCTCGTCTATTCAACTTTGACGGATTCAACCAGCTGGCAACCATTGTGGACTCGTTACGGAAGAACCAATGGACGCGAAAGGCCGTCGTCCAATTGTTCGACCACGAGGACCTCGCGTTATCGGGCGAAGTTCCGTGCACGTGCAATTTGCAGTTCATGTTGCGACAAGACGCGCTCGAATTGATTGTATTCATGCGCTCCAACGACGCCTACATCGGCCTGGTCCACGACGTATTCGCCTTCACCATGATCCAAGAACTCGTGGCTTGCACGATAGGAGTAGAGCTCGGATCGTACGTGCACATCGTTGGCAGCATGCACCTTTACGAGGTTAACCGCGACAATGCACGGACGTATCTCAGCGAGGGGTGGCAGTCTATCGCACCGATGCCGGCGATGCCGAGGACGGATCCGCGTGAAGGCTTGGACTGGCTGCTAGAAGTAGAGGGCCGGTTGAGGCTGGCACAGGATCCGCTGGATGTCGACCTTGTTGGCCCCGACCCGTACTGGTCAGACTTGGCGCGCCTCCTGGCGATCTTTGGGCTAATGAAGCAGAAGAGAGTCTCGGACATTAAACGACTGCAACCGACTCTTCAGTCGCGAGCTTACGACCTGTAC
>DHWR01000318.1:14733-16996 GCA_002413265.1 Chloroflexi bacterium UBA5177 | reverse complement strand
TCGCGAGCTTACGACCTGTACATCGCAGAGAAATTGGCCGGATGACTTCATACGCGGCTTTTGCTACGTACCTAGACCGACTTGAGGACGCAGAACTTCGTGATGCAGGCGCAGTCTCATGGGCGCCACCCGTGCCGTACTTCGGCCGAATCCGATCGGCACTCGTTGCTACCGTCGGCATCAATCCAAGCATTCGCGAGTTCGTGAATCGAGATGGAGACGAACTCGCGGGCCAGTCTCGGCGCCTGCCTACGCTCGGATCGCTTCGGCTGAAGGCTTGGCGGCAAGCCAACGCCACTCACATCAAGTCCATCGCGGACGCCTGCAGCGACTACTTCGCCCAGAATCCCTATCTTCGATGGTTCGGTGTACTGGAGTCGGTTCTGGCGTACTCAGGCGCGTCCTATTATGGCGAACGGCCGGTGGCTTGCCATTTGGACCTGGTGCCGTACGCAACGGTGAGCCGATGGGGCGATTTAGCGCCTTGGCAACGGCAAAGGCTGCTCGTCGCTGGTAGTGGTCTGCTCGGCAGGCAGATTGGTAATAGTTCCATAGAGACGCTCATCCTCAATGGCCGTAGCGTGATCAATCATTTCGCGGCAATCTCGGACGTCCGGTTTCGCGAGATAGCCGCCGACGGCTGGCGCCTTGTCGGTGCCAAACAGCGATCAGTACCGGGTGTTGCCTATACTGCGGTAGCGACGAAGATTGGCGGCGTCATATTGGACGTACCGGTCACGGTGATAGGTTTCAACCACAACCTGCAAAGTAGTTTCGGTGTCACACGCGTAGCGATCGCTTCAATTGGCGAATGGGTTTCCTTGCAACTGGTAAATCAATGAGATGAGACCGGGCGATGTAGCCCAACAAGGTGAAGTTAAGACCGCATTGAGAGCGTATGAAGCACTCCATGGCCAATTGCCGGGGATCAGTGACGCTGATAGCCGAGATGCTTTTGTTGCACACGTCGTTGATAGCGGCCGCCGACCGCGCTATGTTCGACACCTCCTGACTCGGGACATAAGCCACCTTCGCGCGGATCCGGATTCGGATCTCTTCGATCCTATCAAAGCTGCGATTTGGTACGCTCGAGCCGGGAGCGTCGAGGAGGCACTCTGGCTCGCCTTCCTGTCGGTTCACTTCGGTCGACACAGCTCAACCGGTTGGCGCTACTGCGCTGCAGTCTACGGGCGCGCGGGGGAGGAAGGTCGCTCGGACTGGGCAGCCGTCAGCGGCGACGTCTCTGGCTTTGTCAACTGGCTAACAGACCACCTGGACGCCATTCGTCTAGGCGGAGGAGGTTTCGGCAACCACCGGAAATACGAAACCCTGGGGGGAACTGGCCAGACCGTTTCGACCTACGTCGATTGGGTCGGTTCAGAACGGAGCCAAGTGAATCGGTTCCGGGATGTCATCGCGCCAGCACAGGGCGATGCGCAGTTCGCCTTTGACCTTCTGTACACGTCGCTGGCAACGGTCGTCCGCTTCGGGCGGACTGCTCGATTTGACCTTCTTGCGTCACTTTCCTGGATCAGCATTCTGCCGGTTACACCAGGCCGTGCCTATCTGGAAGGTGCCACCGGACCGCTGCGCGGCGCAAAGCTCCTCTTCGGTGATTCAGTCGCCACTGCGAAAGAACTCGACCAGCAAGTGATCAGGCTTGGCAATGGTCTGCCGTTAGGCTTTGATGTATTGGAGGACGCTCTCTGTAATTGGCAGAAGAGTCCGACGAGGTTCATCGCATTTCGAGGGTAGCGCCGACCCACCTATACCGACGCTTAAGGTGACTTAGACCAGAGCCGAAACCCAATCGCCGCCGATACTGCAACTGTCCGACGATGATGCCTGGCGCTACATTCAGTTCGTTGGCGAGCTTCATGATCCCGCGCACATCGAGTCTCACGGTCTCGAGCCTCACAAGGCCTTCTTGAGAAAGCAAGTACCGGGCGGCGAGGTCGTCCGCGGCTCTCTCTTGATCGACTAGGTCCTCGGTCGTCGTAGCCTCCGGCATTTCGTCAACATACGTCGCGCCCGCACCATCTAGCAGGAGGTGCGCAGCTTCATGAAAGAAGGTGAACCAGAGGTGGTCGTCGGTTTGATGTCGTGCGGTTAGGGCAATTAGTCCCCGGTTATCAGCAAGGAACCTGGCGGCACCGCTCACGGTACAGCCCTCGGGTGGCCGAACCATCACGACGGCAACGCCGGCCGTCGCGCAGACTTGCTGAAGTTTCGGACCGAACGTAGCTGGATTCTTGAGGCGGGA
>DHWR01000318.1:13261-14663 GCA_002413265.1 Chloroflexi bacterium UBA5177 | reverse complement strand
GGATTCTTGAGGCGGGTTAACGCCCTCGCTTCTGAAAGGACTTGGGCGAATCGGCTCGGATTCCAGGACTTGCATTCGAGCGCAAGTGCTTGCTTCTCAGCTTGGCGAAGCCACGCCGCCATGGAGCCATATTTCGGCGGCCGCCTAGCAGACACTCGCAGTCTGGCGGTCCTGAGAGGCTGCAAATACTGTTCAGACCAAGTGTCCACGTCGGGAACGTCAAAGAAGGAGAGAGCGATGTCAATCCGCCCGGACCAGTCGGTCGGCCTGTCTATCCAACCGTAAGACGCCATGTCCTTGATTGGAAGCGTCTCGGCCCACTCGTCGGCGACTACACGAGCGAGGTCTTCCCTATATTGGCCGTCGCGTGCGATCCAGAAACCTACGGTGCCTCCGATGGCGGTCGACAATCGGCGGGCAACCGCGATCGAGATTGGCTGTCGGGCGGCGAGTATTGCATCGAGTTCATCCGATGTAACAGCCATCGCCCTAGCCAAATCTGACGTGGAGATATCCCGCTCGCGCATAACTGCGCGGATCGTATCTGCCGGGGCAGAAGCCCATCGCGGCTGAAAGCGGCGATCGACCATGTTCATCGCAGCTCACCTCCATCGCGCATGTCTAGGGCGTCGATCCTTATACGTCGTACATTCTGCCACTCGAACGGTCCTCTGACACCCTGCCAGCCCAGGACGTGGTTCGGCCGGATCACCATCTCGACGACATCCACCAGCGTAAGGATGAGCCTAGGGTCGTCGTCATCAAGCAGCCTGGGCTGTCCAGCCACGATGTCGGCGACTGACTCGGCCGCGCGCAGGTCGGCTATGCGCGCCCGTAGCTCAGCGGCGACTTCATGGCCGAACTTGTCACTAGCCAAGTCCGCTTGCTCGCATATTGAGCGCAAGGCTCTCGTCGCAAACGCCAATTCCATGGGTGGACCGCAGGATACTTCCCTAACTAGCGCGTGTGCTCAGTAAATTCCTGCAGACTCTGCCACGTTCGGCTCTCGGACCATCGGAGAGCGGACGAAGGGAGCAGTTTCGCTCTCGCGCATGTGCTCCTCGGCAGAATCAGGAATGATCCAGGAAGCTCCTAACGTCGCTGTATATCCGGATCACCTTAGCTCCAAGCACGTGCTGAATCTTCGGACCTAGTCCTGCATCCGGATTGATTATGTCGATCGCACTCAACGCTGTGTTGGCTGCGTAGCTTCGGCGCAGCAGTTGTCGGGCTAGAATATCGCTTTCGGGCAGAGAGTAGCCGGCTATGACTAATCTCTCAGCGGTCTCTATCTCGACGGCGGCTTGGTCCCAGAGGCTTTGTAGAAGATTCATGCCGGTAATCCGTTGTTTCTCGTAGATTGGGGGTACCAGCCTGTCTCTTATACACATCTGACGCTGCC
>DHWR01000318.1:12711-13103 GCA_002413265.1 Chloroflexi bacterium UBA5177 | reverse complement strand
TCTCGTAGATTGGGGGTACCAGCAGCGGCCAGAGATACCATCGGGATCTGCTAAGAGCGGAAGTTCGCATCCGACTCTGCGGGCGGATCAGTCTTCGATTTTGAAGGTAGACGGTGCTCGGTCTGCGCGGGAAGACTGTACCAACAGGTAAGCTGGTCGCCGGCAGTCGGTGGAAAGACACTGGGCTCGTCTTCACGACTCCGATCGGGACGCCGCTCGATGGCAGCAACGTCACCAAGAGCTTCCAGAAGCTCCTGGCCAGGGCCGGCCTACCGAAGCGCCGGTTCCATGACCTGAGGCACTCCTGCGCCACGCTCCTTCTCGTCCAGAACGTCGCCCCACGGGTCGTAATGGAGATCCTCGGCCACTCCCAGATCAGCCTGACGATGAAC
>DHWR01000318.1:0-12586 GCA_002413265.1 Chloroflexi bacterium UBA5177 | reverse complement strand
GTATAAGAGACAGGTCCAGAACGTCGCCCCAAGGGTGGTGATGGAAGTCCTCGGCCACTCTCAGATCAGCTTGACGATGAACACCTACAGCCACGTCCTTCCCGGTCGAGGCTGCCAACCAGATGGACAAGCTCCTGACCGACGGCTGGGAGCGAGAGGACTAGCCCGACGTGCGGGATTGGGCGCTGACTTGAGCCAGCGAGTCGTTGTTCCGCTCCTCAGGCTCCATGATGGCGGCTCTTTGGCATTAGTACCGCCCGTATGGCCGGTAGCGCTTGCGGGTCGACGTGCCAGTTCGCGCCTGAGGGACGTCGCGGCCCTCGATCACTTCAGCCAGGCGCGCACGGATTTTCGGTCCCAGCCGGTCATAGCCGAGCCGGTCGCTCATTTCTCTTAGTAGCTCCTCATTCGTACGAAGTTGCCCGTCACTCCGGACCTCGGCCTCCAAGGCCTTGAGTTCCTGGAAGGTGTATGTCTGGATGGGCTGTCCGAGGCGCCGAGGGCCCGAGGCGGCGACAACCGGAAGCTGCACGACTTGCGCCTGGTGTGAGCTGACCGGCTCAGCCAGCGCAACCGGATGCCTCACGCCCTTTCTATCCTGATCATCCGCAATCCGAACTGCCTCGTCGTACATCCGAACAATTCTGCTGACTTCAACCGGACGATTTCGGAACCAGTCGGTGGACCAGATGCGGCAGAATCGCCATCCGAGCAGTTCCAGATGCTCCTGGCGAAGCTTGTCGCGGTCTCGCGCCGTATTGGCTGAGTGGTAGCTGGCTCCATCGCACTCGAGCGCCATCACGAAACGGCCCTTCCGACGAGGGTGCTGCACTGCAAAATCCAGCCTGTAAAAGCCGACGCCGTACTGGGGCGCGAGATTCATCCCCAACTCTTCGAGACTCCGCAGCACGGACTGCTCAAAGCCGTTCATAGGCACTGGCGTAGCGACCCGTTCGCCGAGGGTATCGCCGCCGTCGGCCGCGTACTCGAGATAGGCCCGCACCAATTTCATTCCGAGGGCGTTCAGTCGCTTCGGATCCATGTCACCGGCGTTAAATGACGCCACCGCGGTAATCCGCCGCTTAGCCCTTGTTACCGCAACGTTGAGCCGGCGGTGGCCCATCTTGGCGTTAGTCAACGGGCCGAAGTTGAGGCTGAGGGTGCCCGCTCGATTCTTGCCATAGCCGATCGATAGGATGATTGCATCCCGCTCATCGCCCTGGACCTTCTCGAGATTCTTCACGAAGAAGCGTTCGTCCGGATGGTTCACATTCGCGAAGAACTGATCCAACTCGGGATGCTCCAAGCGTTTGCGCACCAGCTGAGCTTCGATGCGATTCGAATGCTTGATCCCCATTGCAATAACCCCGAGGCTCTCGTGAGGTCGGTTCTCCGCGTGCTCCAGGATGGCCTCCACGACTCGCTCCACCTCTGCCGATGAGCTCTCCTCCTGCCCGTCCTGGCGAGCGGCCTGGACCACCTCTATGAACTTCACCGGTTCGACCAGACCCACGCCTGGAAAGGTGACAAGCCGTTCTGAATAGATGTGCCGATTTGAGAACGCGATCAGCCGCTCATCGAGGCTGCGATAGTGCCAGTTCAGGTCCCATGGGTCGAAGATCTTGCCCATGATTTCAAGCACTGATTCGAAGCCTTCGACCGGCTCGGCCTCCTCTCGCGTCAGTTCGGCCTCGCCGACGCCCGAGGCAAAGAATGGAGTCGGGGGTAGCTGCTTCTCATCCCCTGCCACCACGACCGTGTGGCCTCTGAGGATTGACGTGACCGCGTCCTCCGGCAGGACTTGGCTCGCCTCGTCAAAGATGACAACGTCAAAGTAACGGCCGCCGCCGGCAAGCAATTGGCTAACCGCCAACGGGCTGGCCATCCAGCAGGGGCGCAGTGCGGTAACCACATCAGGCGCCTCGCTGATTAGCGCTCTAACTGGTTTGTGCTTGGTCTTCCGTTTCGCTTGGTCCCGGACGATCGCCTCTTGCTCGGGGAACTGGTTTCGTATCGCAATTGCTCTCTCGGCGTGGGCACGCCGTATTCGTCGCGCCGCGAGCTGAGTTCGCTGTTGGTCAAGGGATCTGAACTCCGAAATCAACTGGTTTTGGTGTGTGCCGTCGAAGGCGGCTAACTGTGGATCCTCGAGCCAAGCCGATTCAAGGCATGACTGGTTGTAGGCCAAGCGCAGGACGTCACGCCACAACTCTGAAGGTGGGCGTGCTTCGCGCAGGTAGGCAACGAGGCGGTCCATGTTCGAACTGAGGAGGACACCCTCTATTTCCCACAGTCGTGGCAACCGGTAGGCAGCATCCTTTTGGAGATCGAGGTTTCGCACCCATTGCTGGAAATCGGTCATTGGGGCGCTGTCGACGTCCCCCCAAGCAAGAAGCTGCCGAAGTGGGGACCAGGCGATCATGAATGCGTCAAAGGCCGATAGAAGGTTGGGGTAGCTTGCGATTCGGTTCGGCTTCGATCCGGTCGATGTACTCGAAGCCCAGCGTTGAGCGGTTGCTAGGGCCGCCTCGACCTCAGTTAGAAGGTTCAGATCGCTCGCTGGGGTGAGTCGCAGTCGCCTGACGCGCTCCGCAGTCTGTTTGTAGGACTCGTTGAAGAGAGAGGCCCAAAGCCGCGAGATAGGACCTCGCGCGGGACCCAAGCTGGCTGCGACCGAGACGAGGTCCATCTCGAACAGGGCAGCCTGATAGTTCGAGGCCACCCGGGTTGCGCCTTCTCCCACACCGATCGCAGCTTGGATTTCAGAGAGCGAGCCGGTTGGGATCCCGGTCTCGGCGGTGAAGGAGCTGGACGCGTGAGCGAGCCGGCCAAAGCCCTCGGCGAGGAGCCACTGCACGGCGCCGAGGGCCCCCGTGACTTGATCGGCTCCGGTCAGCTTGGCGCCCGACCAAGCTGCGCTCGGGTCACGAAGGAACAAGCTCCTCATTCCGCCGACTTCGGCGAGCAGCCCCTCTAGATAATGGAGCCGCTCAGCCGTCAACGCAGCCAACTCGCTGGGACGCCATCGAAGCGCCGACACTGCGTCGGTCGAGGCTCCCAGGACCTCTGCCTGCAATTCGTACGCGGAAAGGTCAGAGGGGCTCCTCTTCTTATGCAGGCGCTCCACGTATTGGTTGAGTTGTTGCCGCCGCTCCTCGAAGTGAGCGTCGAGGATGGCCGCGTCAACTTGGGTACTAGATCGAATCAGGTCGAAGCTCTCTCCGAATTGGCGCATGACCTCAGCCTTCTTCGTCTGACCATGGAGGTCGAGTACCAAGTGTTCCAGCCCGGCAGTCTCCAGCCGACGCTTTACTACCTCCAAGGCGGCCCTCTTCTGGGCAACAAACAGAACGCTCTTCCCCTCGGCCACCAGACTTCCGATCAAGTTCGTGATCGTCTGCGACTTGCCCGTTCCTGGGGGACCGGATATCACGCCACTCTGGCCTCGCGATATGGTTACCAAGGCCGCTTGTTGACTGGAATCAGCCGAAGAAATTAGTAGCTCCGTCGAGGCCGGAAGCTTGTCTAGCTCGGACGGATCAACCTGTCCCTCTCCCCACTGCTGGCGCAGTTCGCCGGCAGCCTGGTTATCGCCCGCAAGCGCGGCCACGATGTTGTTCAGGCATAGGGCCTCAAGGTTGTCTTGCAGGTCCTTGACCATCGCCAGTTTCTCAAAGCTGAAGTTGCCGACGATGATGCGCTCCTCGATCCTGAAGCCGGGTATGTGGGATGCCGCCGCCGAGATGACCGCTAACGATCTCTCGAGGGCCTTGCCCGTTGCCATATCCAAGGGGTCGTCGATCAGCTCCTCGAGGACGGCGGATAGATCCCCAGCGCCAAGCCTCTCGAGTTGGTACACCAGCGTTAAGTTCGTCTCGAGATCCCCGCGAGGCACGAAGGCTCGTTTACGTCCTACGCCCTCGACCGAAACCGGTAGGAGCAGGACGGCGGCTTCAGGATCGCGACCGCCATCATCGGCGGTCCACGTCGCCATACCGTAGGCGAGATACATGGACTCAATTCCGCGCTCTTCAAAATTCTCCTGCGCCTTGCGCGCAATCGCTTGGAGTTTTGGGAGCAATCCCAATTGATCCGCTGAGAGGCCCTCGTCGTCCTCGCCCTCCTCTGTATAGAAGGCCGTGGGCTCGGAAGCGGCTTCCCCGCGGCGCGCGAGCTCCCCGTCGCGAGGAAGAAGGTCGACAAATGCGACCTGATTTCCCCCCAGGAGAGATCGCAGTGCTATCGGGCTCCATTCCCGCAACTCGGCTGACGCAAGCTTCCAATGGCGGAAATAGAGAAGGTTGTTGCGACGCGAAAAGTCGACAAGCCTCTGAATCCAGATTTCCTGGGCTGCTGCCACGAGGCCGCGCCTTCGCTGACTCACGGACTCCCTAGCTGCGCCCGGTCCGGGTTCCTCCATCGTGCCAGTTAGGTTAGGCCGCCTTGGTCAAGAAGAAGCGGCCTCAGAACCGGGGATGTATCGAAACCAGCCATCGCGGAGTCAATTGCTGCTCGTTGCGGCCTCCATCAATCCCAGCGCGGTTCAGAGTCTGCTGACTTCACTTTCGAGTCCACCTAGCGAATGGGGCGCCCGGCAGGAATCGAACCTGCTGCCTTGCGGTCCGGAGCCGACCTAATGAGTGGCTCGGGGCGGTTCCGCCGGGCTCCCGACGGGTCCGGCCATATTCGAGACGGCGGCTCTTGGGCGTGCAGTGGATCCGCGCGGGTCCGCTTGGGTCCGCCTGGACGGAGTCAGTCGGGTAGTCAGGCGAGGAGGGCGTGGACCTCCCGACTAACCTAACGTCTCCCGCAGCCGCACAGCGATGGTGTGATCTCGGACCAACGGCCCTGCCAAGGGATCATCGAGCAAACTTCGGAGAAGGAACTCACCCCAGCCATGCTTGTTAGTACGCATGGTCCCACCGACACGTCGGATCGCTGCGACTTTCGGACGCATGCGCGAAGCTGCCAGGATTGCCTTTCCGATGACACGGTTGTCGGGCGATCGTTCATTAGGGTCCCCCCACCCGTGTCCAGGCCAGCCAGGAACGTACCGACCATGGAGACCAAGCGCACGGCGGACGGCGGCCTCATTAACCGTAAGGAGCGATTCAAACATCTTCTCCATACAGAGCGGGATAACCAGGTTTCGCGCTGGCCGCAGAGGCGTTGCTCGAGCACTCGGCTGAGGCCGGTCGACAAGCTCCTCAAATCTGGCTTGGGCTCGTAGTCTCCAAGCATTCGGCAGGGAGTCCGAGGCGGCAAGCAGTCGGTACAGTTCAACCGTCTCCGTCCACCGGCACATGTCGGCCGTTGTATCCAGCTTAGGAACAAGGTCCCAGGCAACAACTGCGCAATCGAATCCGTGACTTGCTAGGCTTCGGGCCATTACTTGATCGAGCCCTTCGCCCGCCCCAGCCGACCTAGGCCTGGCAGGATCCATTGCGACGATGTTGCTCTTGGATATCGGCACGATTGGATCGAAATGCGGAAGTCCAAGGGCTGCGCTCAGTCGTCCATTCCAAAGCTGGGCTAGGGCATTGCTGGAGCGCATCTCAGGAGGCTGACTGGCCTCCACGAACAGTGCGATCCGTGGAGGATGATCGTTCACTCGCTCAGTTGGACATAGCGAGTACCTGGTGGAATCCTTGGATCGAAACTCTTCATTTCGGGAATCGATTGCAATGGATCGTAGCGAGTGTCACCCTTCAGGCGCCGCACAAGTAGAATTGACTCGATGGGCACTTCGTCAAGTACCCACGGTGAGTGCGTGGTGACGAGGACTTGTGTGCCATTGTCGGCTGCGTCTTGCAGGTGTCTAAGTATCGCGCGAACAGTCCACGGGTCGAGTCCGTTCTCGATTTCCTCGATGCAAAGTATCGATGGGCCCGGCCGTCGCACCAGCAGCGCCAGAATTGCAGTGAGGCGGCGAGTGCCCTCAGACAGCATCCAGGCCGGAATCGGAAACTGATACATTCCGGCTCGGCCACGGTATGGCATCCGCTCCAACAAGCTGTAGTGGACCCGCGTGTCTCGCCCCAACTCGGCCTTGGAAACAAGAACGCCACGGATACCTGAGAGTATTTCTCGAACTGACTCGACGAGCGCCTGCCTCTCGTCATCGCTGAGCTCATTGAGGAGGGCGGGTAGGTTCTGGCCCTCTTCATCCAATAGCGGCTCAATCGACCGTCGCGTTGCCAACGAACCAGTCGCCAGTCGATTGGGGCTTAGCCGCAGGAAGACGGCGCGCGCCCAAAAGGAGCCGAGGAAATCCAGGATTGGGTCGCGTGGCTCAAATCTGGTCTTGGCCAAGGTGGCGAGCGCGAGACGATCCGCGTCGAGAATCGTAACTCCGGCATCTGAGATGAGGCGCGCACCCGGTTCTGTGGTTGATATGTAGTGCCTCCGACTAGGAAGGTCCTCCAATTCCTCAATAGTGATTCGTGGAAGATCCTCCTCTTCCGTAACTCGCGTGCGGTATCGGATTGTGCGCTCAGAAAGCTCGTTGCTCTGCCACTTAATCGATAGCTCAAAATATGGCACTCTTGTTCTGGACCGCAGATTCATCAAGTCGTGAATCCCCCGGTACCGTTCGGAGGCTTCACGTGCGTCGGTGCGGATAGTTGTGTCCAGCCACTGCAAAGCCTCTAGGAGGGTGCTCTTACCACTCCCGTTTCGCCCTATGATCACATTAAACTGACGCAGCTGTATTGGCTCGGGCTGAAACGCCGCCTTGAAGCGCTCCAATATCAACTCCGAGATTCGCCAGTTCTGTGTCGGTACTATGTGATCGTCTTTCACCGCGTTATGCCATGTTCCCACAGATGGCTGCGGATTGTGAGGGCGCCCGATCCTGGCCGACGTTGCTCGAGCTGCAGCCCGACGGCGCAGAGGAGAAATGCTGCGGAATGTGACTCTAATGTAGCGTTGCAGGCAGCATGCCGAGCACGAATCGCCTGACGGTTAGAGTCTGCCGCCTCGGTGCCAGTCATGCTGCCGCAATTTAGCCAGCGCCCTACTCCCGCTGACCCCGACCAGTCGGACGATGAGAACGCCAACCACGTGGATGATGAA
Organism: Chloroflexi bacterium UBA5177; assembly: GCA_002413265.1. Classification (GTDB taxonomy): domain Bacteria; phylum Chloroflexota; class UBA5177; order UBA5177; family UBA5177; genus UBA5177. Next base: position 5,512 of record DHWR01000318.1, on the reverse strand, counting down.
CCAGGCATCCTCCTCGACGCAAGTCCCCTTCCACGTTCGCTCATCGCGTGACTACCGAAGTCTGAAACGCCTGCGCCGTTCGGTTCCAGGTACCACCTCGACTCGGCCATCATTGATGAGCGAGACAAGCAAGGACCACGTAAACCAGCCGTCCTGGCGATCAAGGTGCAACCCCAGGTCGGCCGCCTCCTGGATGTCGGTGTTGCCGGCACCACGTCCGATCCCCGGGACACACTCCGGCATCCTCTGCATGGTGTCGAGGACGTGTTGCTTGCAGGCTACGAGAAGCTGCTTCCCCCGCTGCATTTAGGGGCAGTGTACTTCGGCCCAGTCGTTTGGCATTGGTCAACAGGTGATCGCAGTGGCAACGACTGCCGCGCCTTGGCTTGCACTCGAACTGATTCAGTGGCCGGCGCCGCAGTAGGCTAAGGGCCTTCGTCGGCGCCTGGGCCCAGTTCTTCGTCGGCCGCTCCCTCTGGCACATAGTCAATCGAATGGAACTCATCGATGTAGACGTGCCAGATGCCGAGAAACGTCTCAAGATGATGGGGATCGCGCAAATCCCGAACTCTGAACGGAACGCGCATATCTACGTCATCCTCGACCCAGGTGGACGTTGATATCGAGCTTAGCTCGTTGAGCAGCTGTATCCGTCTGGCTCGATCAGTGAACGGCTCACGCCGCGCTATCGATGCGAATTGCACCTCTGCGGATGCGTTGTCTGCTGAATTTGCATAGAGATTGATGAACGAGTGCTCGGATGCCGGATCGCCCGGGCGAGAGGTCCGCAAACGGATACCAGCATTCTGGGCGCCCCAGCCTCCCTGGACCGTGATTCGGGAATCTGAATGGGCCCAGTTAAGAATTGCCTGTGCTGGCGCCGCGTTCTCCGGGGCGAGGGACGATACTGCGTTGAGGTACTCCCCTTCGGTCCATGGCTCCGCTCTCGGTTGCCATCCCAGCCCAACGTGATACTCAGGCGGGATCTGATCAATGAATGGCTGTACTGCGGCCTCGAATCGCACGAAGGCGTCAAGCAACTCGTCCGCCGTGTCGCCCAGAACGTCTGTGTCGAGATAGCCGCCGCTATCGAGGTTGAAGGAAATGCGCATACCTCGCTTGTCAGGGCTGGCGATCCACTCGAGAGCTCCCCCAAATGCCGACTCAATCTCCGCCTGGTGCTCCCTTAGTTCCTCGAAGAGCTGGAGGTTCTGCTCGCGGCTCCCACCGTCGATGTCAAGTTCCAGCCCCGTGTCAAAGCGACGAATGACCACGCTGTAGCCGAGGGTGGGAATTCCTGCGCTGACCCTGATCCAATGAATACGGGGAGGTTGTGCACGCGCGAAGCGGGAGCCGGCACCTCGCGCGCGTTCCAAGAAGACCTTCCAGAACTCTAGTCGCATCTCCATACCGGACCGTTCGTTGGTATCGTCAGTTAGGATGAGCGCTGAATGGTTGCCTGACACGACCGCCCTGCCGCGTTCGGTGAGGACGTATTTGCCATCTACGACATCCGCCAATTGGAAACGCTGCACCGCGGCCATCCTGCGGGACAGATATCGCGGATTGATCGTCTTGCCGGATGTCTCCCACACGGTCACGGCGGCAAGGCCCTCAGGCCCAGTTAGCCGCTCCGGGATCCATCGGTCGGGTTCGGACCAATCCACGGGATCCTGTGGGGTACCGCGTTGCGCGTAGACGTGCCGTCTAATCGACCGAAGCGTATCCACGTCCAATCCCTCAACCGCAGCCAGGAAGGCGACGAGCCGTTGGACATCGACGGAGCCCCTTCGCGGAGAGTCCGTACCTGGGCTCCGCCGCCGTCGCAAAGCCTTCAGCTCCTCGTCGTCGAACTCGAACGGCATCAGCTGAGCAAGCTCATATGACGTAATCGGCTTTCTGTTCGAGGAAGCAACTCCCTCGGCGAGCGGCATCAAGGGCTGTCCCTGCTCATCAAGAATGCGATCGAGCCCGCGTTGTGAGGGCCGATTCCGCAGACGAGCCGACAGCGCCCCGACTGTAGTCGGAACGAGCCCAGCGAGTTCCTGAAGTGTGCACGTTCGGTCGGGTGGGATGAGGGCCATCGCCGCATCTGCGCGACCCCAATAGGCGGTCTCCGGTGCACCATCGCCCGAACTAAGTGGCCCAAGCCAAATGCGGACGATCCGATCCGCTAGATCGTTGGCTCTTGCCAGAATCTCCCGACTCGTCCAGTTCGGTGTTTCAGCCAACGACCTGTTCAAGGCCAAGTGGCTGCTGCCGTATATCTGTTGCTTACGGTCAAATACGTTGTTACTTAGCTCCGTGTTGTATGAGCTAAGGGTGAGATTGCCGAGAGTGTGGAGTAGTTGGGCGTGAACTACGGCTGGGTCATCTCCGTTGTCGATTAGATGCTGTCGCCATTCGTCTGTTAGTGTCTGCGGCATTACGTGCTCAATGGTCGGGTGAGCAGCTGTCAGATCGACTGGCTCTTTGTCGTCATGGCTCTGCTCAAGTCTTTCCAAGATCAACATGCGCTGCGGGCCACGGCCGGCGAAATAGAAGTTGCGGGTGCGAACGGCTTGCCGGATCTGGTCATCGGTCGGCCAGTACCGCCGTTCACGCGACAACAGGTCACGTATGGCCTCATCTGGAGGCAGCTCTGGGTTGAGCTGCCGGACAGCATCTGCAAACAGCCTGTTGAGCTGATTGGTGGGAACACCCACGAGTTGGCGCCGCACCAGAAACGATTCGATAAACGAGAGGCAACGCCGTAATTGCTCCGTTGTCGCCTTCCCCTCGCCGCGCAGGCCGTATAGGTGGATCAACAGGGGGTACGTCGTCTGCGCTCCCCATTGCCTGAGGTGCTCAAGGGAAGCACGAAGCTCTGGATCGGACTCAAGCTATGGTTCGACAAAACAGCGGTAGTACTGGGAGCGCAGGGCGAAGTCACGCACCTCCGCCTCGAGAAGGGCTTCGTCGTCGGAAAATGCAGAGAGACGCTCCTGCTGCAGGCGGTAGACATCCCCCAGGTTTGCATCTACGCCTCGGCGCTGAAGGTCGACTCTTGCAAGACCCACCATATGATCCGGTCCCAATGCTTCCTGCATGGGCAGCCATACGTCGCGGTAGAGGCGCTCACCGCGGGTCGGAAGCAGCATGAAGATGTAGTTTCTGAGCAGGTCCGCTTGAGTCAACGGAACGCCTCGTGCGTTCAATGACTCGAAGATTCGATGGGGATTGTCGTCCCTATCCGCGGTGATTTCAACGATCGCTAGACGATCGAGTACCACCCGTTGCATTTGGTCTGCATCAAAGGTGTCTCCGTCCTCGTCATCCTTCGCGAGTTGGGCTAAGAAGTACCGATAAGCCTGTCCAATCTTGCTCCCGCCGGCATCTTGAGGCCTGCCCTCCACAACAGCTTGGAAGGCTGGGCGATCCGATTGAGTTGGGACCAGGCGAGGACGATCCTCGTCGCGACGTGCTCGTTCATTCGTGAGCAGGCCCTGGTAGCGGTCAAATTCGGCACTATCGCCTGCAGCCGCGGTGTCGCGAAGCGCCGCTAGCAACAGAAAGACAGTCGTCAAGCGTTGTTGTCCATCTACGACCAGGAAGGAGGCCGCCGACCTGGCCGTGACGTTGAACGGAGCAAGCACGAAGCTGCCGAAGAAGTGTGCTGATTGGCGCAGTTGCGAAGAGCCTGACTTGAGGACGTAGTACTGATTGAGAAGATCCGCCCAAAGCTGCTTCCAATTTTCCTCGCCCCACGTATAAGGACGCTGGTAGAGAGGTACCTGATACTGGCGATCACCTCTGACAATCAGTTCGTTTAGGTTTGTCTCCCCGGCCTTCATCTCCTATGAGCTTCTCACGGTTAACCGATCGATGGCCTACCGAGGCCCGAAGCAGGGAGCGTCAGATCGGCGGTCGGCCACGATAGACGAAGGCTGGCGATGGCTAGTGGTCAACTGCTCGCCGGATCGCGGAATCGATATGTTCAACTGCGGTATACCGGCCCAGCGGTTTGTATGGTTTGGGCCGCGCGCGCCGGAAGGACCCGTGGGGATTGTACGGAGCCTCACGCCGACGGCTCCAGAACCTCGACGAACTCCGCGAGGACGCGCTGAGGGGCGCCTTTCTCCAGGACTATTGGCTCGAAGTCGGAGTTCAACGGCTCAAGGACGATCGAAGAGTGCTCCCAACCCTCGCCATCTGCAGCCAATGGAGCCTTTTTGCTGTGCCAACGCTTCACCGTATACGGAGTGCCCAACTCAGGATCGACGTCGTCGCCAAGCTCTACGAGCAAGATGCGGCCCTCGCGATCCCCGGCCGGTACGGGGCGGAAGATGGCATACGCACCATCCGGGATCCTGGGTTCCATCGATTGGCCCCGCACTCGAGCGATGAACATCCCGTCGCTCAGCTTCAGGCCTTTGGGGACCTCCGCCCAGCCCTCCTCACCGTCGAGCGGTCGATTCTCGAGAAATGCGCCGGCCGCGACCTCGAGCGCATAGACGGGTAGGTGGCTGCGGTACGGGTCGGCCTGGAACCTCGGGACGACGGGGATGACCGCGCCGGTCGGGCTCCGCTGCCGCCGGTACACCTCCGATCGAAGGCTGTCCGCCAGGAACTGCCGAAGCTCATCGTCCTTGATGGCGCGATCGAAGAACTTGGCGTTGCTGTTGCGCAACTCGACCAGGGCATTGAGAAGCACCGGGTCGAAGACATGGCGGTAGTTCTCGATCAGGTTGGCCTTGGCCTGGGCGGCCAGCTTCTGGTCGGCCACCAACCTGTCTTCGACCTGCTCGATGGTCAGCATCGCCTCGGGGCCGAGGGCGGCGCCGAAGGCCTGGTTGATCCGCTCCACGAGCTCGGAAAGTCTCGTCTTCTTGACGTCCTTCTCCTGGAACTCACCGATCGCGCGCGGGCCCTCGAGCCCCGGCAGCTCGTTGTCTCCGAGCCCGATCTGGTGCTCGCCGGTCTTGGTGAGGCGGTAGTAGCGAAGGGCGACCTGGTCATCGAGCTCGAGGGCGGCGGCTTCACCCCGGGGCAGCTTGCGGAGGAAGAAGCGCCCGACCTCGTAGAGCTTCAGCAGCTCGACATCCGCGAACGGCACGATGTGAAGCAGGTACGCGTAGAGCCGGACGTAACCCTGGAGCCGGCCGCGGAGCTCGTCCCGCTCGCGCTTCTCCAGGGCGTTGAAGCGGTCGACGGCCGGGTCGAGGGCCGCATTGAGCGCGGCGCTGCCCGCCTTGAGGTCGCCCGCGCTCTCCAGGGCCCGCCAGGCGGCCTCGATGTTCTCCGGCCAGAGGACCTGGGCGTCGAGGATCTTCATCCGCAGGTCGTAGAGGAGGTTGGGATCGGTCTCGTCGGGGAGATGCGCCTCCTCGTAATACGGGAGGAAGGCACCGCGGATCGTTTCAGCGTCGTTGACGAAGTCGAGCACGAAGGTGCTCGTCTTGTGGGGCGGGAAGATGCGGTTCAACCGCGAAAGGGTCTGCACCGCCTTCACGTTGTCGAGCCGCTTGTCGAC
>DHWR01000313.1:4631-4935 GCA_002413265.1 Chloroflexi bacterium UBA5177 | reverse complement strand
TTCGACTTACGCTTCTTCGGTCCTGGACCAACGATGTCTACGCCCTTTCCTCCGACGATGGCCAGTTCGTCCTTAAGGTTTACCGCTCGACGTGGCGACGCCCTGCTGATGTGCGGTGGGAAATGGACTTGCAAACTTGGGTAGCGAATCGCGATGCGCCGGTAGCGTCCGTCATCCCGCTGCTCGACGGGAACCTGTTCGGTACGCTGAATGCCGCAGAGGGTCTCCGGTGCTTTGCCCTCTTTCAGAAAGTGCCGGGCGGCAAGCCGTCCCCTCCTTGGTCCACGCGGCTTTACGAGGAATA
>DHWR01000313.1:0-4489 GCA_002413265.1 Chloroflexi bacterium UBA5177 | reverse complement strand
CGAGGAATATGGGCGGAGCGCAGCACTCGTTCATGAAGCATCGACGAACTTTCCCGAGCCTGCGGCGCGCGTGAGGAGGTCCCTTGAGAACCTCCTCGACGAGTCGCTCTTGCATATTGGGCCTTGGCTGGACGGTCGTCCTGGTGACTTGGAAAGTGTCCGCCGCGTGGCGGAGAGCGTGCGTCACGCTCTGACTCCGTTGCTTCCTAGTCTCAGTTGGGGCGTGTGCCATGGGGACCTGTCGCTCGACAATCTGCATGTGGTGCCCAACGGACGCGTCATGCTGTTCGACTTCGACTCGTCATGTTGCGGCTGGCGCGCGTGGGATGTCTGCAATGCCCTGGGATACGCGTCCTCGGAACATCAAGATGGGTTTCTCCGAGGCTACCGCGGCGTCAGCGCTTTCTCAAGAGAGGAGCTGTCGAGCGTTCCTTATTTCGTGGCTGCCGATGTCCTTCGAATGATGGCTGATGAGGTGAGTCGTTGGGCGAAGTGGTTCGGCAGCACGCGGGTCGAGGCGTGGGTCGATGGCAAGTTGACATGGCTGCGAGAGTGGGAGGGCGATCCTCGTGCCACATGAACCAAGGTGCTCCGCTCCGACAAGCGCTGTTCGGCTCGAAAAGTACAGCTCCAATCGCCTCTCATGGGACGTTGCTCCACTAGGCATACTTTCTATGTGGCGGATGCTAGGACTAGACATTCTGTACGGAACTCGAGGTCGGCCCCATAAATGGGGTTGTACCGCCCCTCGGCAGCCCTTATAATCCGTCCAAGTAAGACAGGCCACGCGCCTGCCGGGCAACGGTAGATGGCCGACCTGTCGAGGGAAAGCGCACCTAGGGTTCCGTGTCGGGCACCACCCTGCAGTCTGGACCGAGCGGTGCGGGCCGTCGGAACGGCTACACCAGGGGGACAAAAGCCCGGGGGGAGCGGTTTCACTCGCACACCGCCCCGGATAGGACGTGCCCCATGGAGCAAGCATAGATGCCGACGACAGTCCTCCTCATACGGCACCCGGAGAGCGCCTGGAACCGGCGTGGGATATATCAGGGCCAGCAAGACATACCGCTCAGCCCGCTGGGCCGCATCCAGGCCGAGCTGGTAGCCGCCCGCTTGAGCCGCGAGAACGTGGCGGGCATCGTCTGCAGTCCATTGCAGCGGGCCCACACCATGGCGAAAGCCATAGGCCGGTATCATCACCTCACGCCGGTGCCGGATGAGCGGCTAACGGAGATATCTCACGGTCCCTGGGAGGGTCTGTCGCGCGAGGATTGCGAAGTCCAGTTCCCGGACCTGTTTCGGAGCTGGACAGAACAGCCCCACGCCGTGACCTTCCCGGAGGGCGAGTCGCTGCAGCACGTTCATGACCGCGCCATGCCGGTCTTGGAGAGCCTGCTCTCCCGACCCGAGGACGAAACGTGGGTCGTGGCGACGCATGACACCGTCTGCCGGCTGGCGGTGGCGGCGGCGGAAGGCCGCCCGGTGACGGGCTTCTCAGACGTCAATTTAGAGAATGCCGGGATCACGACGCTCGTCGGACCCCGACTTCGCAACAGCGTCAGACAGGTCAATGACGTCGAACACCTCGGCGAGCACCGAGTGAACCTGGGCGCGCAGGCTCTATGACGGTCGTCACGCCCCGGATCGTGGTCGCGGACGCGCTGGCGAATTCCGGCATACAGCTTCTTCGCGAACACGCCGATGTGGTGCTTGCCCAGGATGCGATTGCGCTGAACGAGGCTTTGCCGAGCTCGCAGGCTCTCATCGTCCGCAGCCGCACGAAGGTGACGGCGGCACTGCTCGAGATGGGGCAGGACTTGCAGATCGTGGGACGCGCGGGCATCGGGGTGGACAACATCGACGTGCCGGCAGCCACCAGCCGCGGCATCCTCGTCGTGAACGCGCCGCTGGGCAACGTGCGATCGACCGCGGAACACACCATCGGCTTGCTCTTTGCGCTGGCGCGAAGGATCACCGCGGCGGACAAAGCAGTGAGAGATGGAACCTGGAAGACCGGTTACGAAGGAACGCAGGTTGCCGGGAAGCGCCTCGGAGTTATCGGAATCGGCAAGGTCGGCAGAGAGACGGCGACGATCGCCTCAGCCATCGGAATGGACGTCGTCGCCTTCGATCCATATCTGCCCGCCGAGGCTTGGACGTCATTGCGTGTGCCACCGGTGGGCCTTCAGGAATTACTGGCGACCAGCGACTTTGTGACCCTGCACGTTCCCATCGGCGACGACACCAGGAACCTTATCGGCGCGCAAGAGCTGGCTTCGATGAAGCCGGGCGCCTATCTCATCAACTGCGCGCGCGGAGGTTTGGTCGACGAAGAGGCTCTTGCCGGCGCCCTGGCGCGGGGACACTTGCGCGGCGCGGCAGTTGACGTCTTTGAGGAGGAACCTCTGGTGCAGAGTCCGCTGCTGCGGGCCCCGAACATCGTTCTTACGCCCCATGTCGCGGCATCGACCGCCGAAGCCCAGGACCAGGTTTCGGCAGACGTTGCGGCTCAGATCCTCGATTTTTTCGCCGGGCGTCCGGTAACCTTCCCCATCAATCCGTCAGTTCTCGGAAAGGGCTAACCGTGCAGCACGATCACACCAACCTCCGCGTGCCGGGGCCGACGCCGGTTCCCGAAGCCGTTGCTCGAGCCGGGGCGCAGCCCATGGTCAATCACCGTGGGCCCGAGTTCGCCGAGCTCATGGGCGAGGTACTGGAGCAGCTCAAGCCCTTTTTTGGCAGCAGAAGCGAGCCGTTGCTATTGACGGGCTCCGGCACCGGAGCTCAGGAAGCAGCCGTCGTCAATGTGCTCTCTCCTGGGGATACGGTGCTCTCAGTAACGGCAGGCGTGTTTGGCGACCGGTTCGCCGCGATCGCCGAGGCCTTCGGGGCGAACGTCGTGCGTCTGCAGGGCGAATGGGGCAAGGCCATTTCCGCTCAGGAAGTCGGCGAAGCGATCGAGAATGCCGGGGACGTGAAGGCGGTTCTGCTGACGCACAACGAGACCTCGACCGGCGTGACCAACGACATTGCGGCTATCGCGGCCGTCATCAGACGGCTGGTCCCCGACGCGGTCGTGCTGGTGGATGGCGTCAGCTCCATCGGCGCATTGCCCTTTGAGCTGGATGAGTGGGACGTGGACGTCGCAATCACCGGCTCCCAGAAGGCATGGATGTCCCCTCCCGGCTTAGCTATGGTGGCCGTCAGCGAACGGGGCTGGGCCGCTCATCGTCAGGCCACGATGCCTCGCTTTTATTGGGACTTCACCAAGGCGCAGAAGAACGGCGAGAAGAGAACCACACCATTTACGCCGGCCGTCGGAGTGATTCGCGCCTTGCAGGAAGCGCTCCGGCTCATGCACGAGGAGACGCCGGAGGGCGTTTTTGCCCGACATCGGCGCATCGGAGCTCAGCTCAGGGACGGCCTGAAGGCGCTGAACTTCGAGCTCTTCTCAGACCAGGTGGCCGCTTCAAATACGGTGACTGCAGTTCGCATTCCTCCGGGAATGGAAGCCTCGGCCCTGATCAAGAATTTGCGCAAGCGGGGCATCGTGGTGGCAAGCGGCCAGGATTGGCTAAAGGGCTCGGTGTTCCGGATCGGGCATATGGGATTTGTTCGGCCGGAGGACATCGACGGCGTGCTTCAAGGCCTCGAAGCGTCGGTGGCCGCGAGGCGGCTGGAGGCCGTCGTCTAGACGTCCCATGTCGACCCAGGTCGGTTACTCTACGGTCCGCTTGCCACGGGTGGTGTCGGGAGATCCGGCTAAGCCACTCGCATGAGGAGGGGATCGCAGAACCGCGAGTCGGCGGCCGTACTCCTCCTCGCCGATCTCGCCACGCGCAAAACGCTCCGCGAGGATCTGCTCTGGAGAAATCGGTGCCTCATGACCTGGAGATTGCGCGAACGCCTGCTGGCCCGGCACCGTCACATAGCGGATGACCGCAACAATACCCCAAATGACGAGCCCCCAGAAGAGGATCATGAGAATGCCGGAGACGAGCCATCCGCCCCAGCCCCAGCCCATTCCGTCGTTCCACCCCATCATGGTTCTGTCCCTTTCGCTACCCGTTCACTGTCTTCATGCGGATGAACGCGCCGTGCCAGGTGTGATACCAAACTTGGCCGCTGTGGCCATTGACCGAAAGCATCCCGGCGATCGTGCCGTTCTTACGGAAGTGAACGGTGTAGTACCCCGGAAACTGGTCGGGGGCCTCTGCCGCAGTACCCTGGCGGTCGCGAGAGAGCCACTGCCGGGCAATGCCGGCGGCCTGTGACGGCGAGACCGTCATGGGCCCTCCCGGGTTGCGGTAGCCCATCATGCCGCCTCTCATCATGCCGCCTCTCATCATGCCGTACTGGGTGTTCCACATCATGGCGGGGCCGTACTCAGGAAAGACCAGTCCCGACCGCTTGTTGACCAGGACCTCGAACGCCCCATGGCCGGTGCTCGTGTCCTTCACGATGGCGTAGAAGTTCCGCTGGAACTCCA
>DHWR01000055.1 GCA_002413265.1 Chloroflexi bacterium UBA5177 | reverse complement strand
GGCGAGTCCCACACCTCGAGCTTCAGCTCGACGTTCAGCGGCACATCGCCAAACGAGCGTCCCTCCATGCGGATATAGGCCCATTTACGATCGCTGAGCCAGGCGACATAGTCGCTGGGACCGATGTGAACGTTCTCGGCTCCAATGTCGTAGTCGAGCTGCGACGTGACGGCATTCGTCTTTGAGATCTTCTTCGATTCGAGCCGCTCGCGCTCGAGCATGTTCAGAAAGTCGGTGTTGCCGCCAACATTGAGCTGACTGGTCCGTTCCACGCGCACGCCGCGATCCTTGAAGAGGTTGGTGAGGACGCGATGGACGATGGTGGCTCCAACCTGGGACTTGATATCGTCCCCAATGACAGGGAGGCCGGCCTCTTTGAAGCGTCCCTGCCAGTACGGCTCTCGGGCGATGAAGACAGGTATGCAATTAACGAACGCACATCCGGCTCGCAAGATCTGCTCGACGTACCACTTGGTCGCCTCCTCGCTTCCAACGGGAAGGTAGCTGACCACCACATCTGTTTTCGTGTCGTTGAGAATTTGAACGACGTTGGCCGTCGGGCCGGGCGCCTTGGTAATGACCTCTGAGAGGTACTTTCCCAAACCATCGTGGGTCATTCCTCGTTCGACCTTGACCCCCGCAAACGGTGCGTCGGCGAAGCGAAAGGTGTTGTTTTGCCCTGAATAAATCGCTTCCGACAGGTCCTTGCCTACCTTCTCCACGTCGACATCGAAGGCGCAGCTGAACTCGATGTCTCGAATGTGGTAGCCGCCGAGGTTCACATGCATCAGACCCGGGATCTGCTCGTCTTCGGCGGCGTTCTTGTAGTACTCCACACCCTGGACCAGCGAGGACGCGCAATTGCCGACACCGATGATTCCCACTCTTACTTTCGACATACCAAGTCTCCTTTCGTCATCTCCGTGATGCCGGCTCCAACGAACGTGGGGCTTCGGCAGCTTCTTGTTGATCAACCCTCTCTAGACCGAATGTTTCTTCGACGCGAAGGCCGTATCCCTGGAGAACGCGCCTGTTGAGGGAACACAAAACTTGACGCCCTGTCCGCTGGGTTTTCACGATACCTGACCGCCGAAGGATGCGAAGATGCCAGGATATCAAAGGCTGGCTGAGTCTGAGCTCGGCGCCCAGCTGGGTGACGCTGACCTGCTCGTGCAATGCCAGGTACACCGCGATGCGAAACCGCTTGCGGTCGCCCAACGCGCGAAAATACAGCGACAGGTCCTGCACCTCTCCGCCCCTTCATCCATAAAGCATTATTCAATAAAGCCGCGTTTATATGTTACCGACTCTGCGCGTGGCCGTCAACTCGACTCGGGGACGGAAAGCTAGCTGGCAGCGGCCTCGGTCTCCCGCTCCTCAACCGGCTCGAAGGCGGGCTGATCCCTCCCTAACGTCAGCTGGTAACGTCGCGAGAAGAAGGGGTTCAGCTCGGTCGCTTCAGTTATCGCCTCGAAGGGAAATGTGGCTGTTTCGGGAGCAATGAAGAACGGAAACATCTGAACCCCGCCTAGTCCACCGTGTGCGCCACCGTGATCCTCGAAATTGACGACCAATCTGCCGTCGAAAGCGCCGAAGACCATCATGTCTCCACCGCTCGGCATGCTGGCCAAACGGATGAGCTGATCGCGCAGGATCGCAGGATCATCGAAGAGCCGAAGGAATTCCACCTCTTCGCTCGAAGCGTCCTCCAGGATCACGTGTGCGTCGCCGAAGAGAACGTGCGTCTGTTCGCGGTCGCGCATGAGGATGATGCCGATGCCCGGATGCTGAGCAAGAGCTTTCAACAGACCTGGTGCGGCGGAATCGATCTCGGCCACTCCCAGCCGATGGCCCGCGTGCATGAAATACACGTTGGCCAGCGCACTCGAGTAGATTGCGAGGACCGGACTGTCCTTGTCTTCGGCCAGGCCGGCTTGAAGCGGGCCGGTTCCGATCCGCATGGCCAGGCGCATGGCACGATCGACCATGAAGCTCGTGAACCCGCTGGTCTTGGGACCGATCTCTGCTGACAGCTCCTCCACCTGCTGAAGCGTAGCCAGATCCTTGTACGGCCTCGTGTCCAGCTCACTTGCCGCCGGCGGATTGACCCCGTGACCCGCGATGAACTGACCAAGTGTCTGGCCATACAAATGATGGAAGGGAAGGGATTCCGTCATGCCGTGGTCACTCATCACGTACAGGTCGTAAGGGCGCAGGGCAACCATGTCTATCGCCTTCTTGACGTCTCGAATCTGCCGATCGAGGGCGCGCAGAGAACGATACGCGGCTGTGCTGCGAGGGCCAAGATGATGTGCCACCTCGTCGTACCCGATGTAGTTCGCGTAGATTGCCGGAACGCCTCGAAAAATATCGAGCCGGATTCCAAGGGTAGTCAGCTCGCGAAAGAGGACGTGCGTGAAGGCTCGCGTCAACGGAAAAATACCTTCGGGTGCCACGTATCTGCCTCGGAGGCGGCCAACGGCCTGCTCGTACAGCTCGATGAACACCTCGGCAACCGTGAGTCCGGCGGCGCGCATCAAGCGCCATGGGTTCAATACCAGGAGCAGAAGTACGTCGATTCCGGTAAGCTTTGGTGGGAAGCTTGTCCTGCCCAGGGCGCTGGTGGTGAAAGCGGCTCGCTGCGCCCCGCCCGCGGCCATACCCATATACACACTGCCGTGGCGAAACAGGCCCGCTCGTCC
>DHWR01000177.1:1255-2991 GCA_002413265.1 Chloroflexi bacterium UBA5177 | reverse complement strand
TTCGCCGAGCTAGCGGGGAGGCTCTTGCATCGCGGACACGAGGTGGCGATGCTGGCGGGGCCGGCGGACGACGGCGCTGCGAGGATGGTACAGGGCGTGGTGCCCATTGCAGTAGTTCGAGAGACTCGGCCGCCGGTGGTTGCCGCGATTCTCGGACGGAGCCCAGCCTTCGCAGGGAACGACTCCGGCATTAGTCACCTAGCGGCGGCGGTTGGTGCGCCAGGAGTCGCGCTGTTCGGCCCTACGGATCCGGCGTCGTGGGCGCCTCGCGGCCGTATCGAGGTGGTTCGCTCGTGCGTCAAGCCGGCATCGTATCAGGGCCAGATACGAGTGTGTGAAAACGCGGACTGCATGAGTTCGATTGGTGTGTCAGAAGTCTACCTAGCCCTCGAGCGAGTCCTCGCCCGTGAGCAAGGGAAGGCGTAGAGTCTTTCCTCCCGCTGCCGACGCGATTTCTCAACAGTGTTTGTCACCCGGACCCGCAGCGACCTGATCTCCCGTCGAATGGATCGAGTTTCGGCATTTTCTCAACACCCTTTCGACAGATTCTCGACACAAATTTCGACAGCTTAACCGAGCGAAGAGCGGGTAAACCGAGCGGTTTTCAACGTATCCACCGTGCCTACGGTTACTGCTACGAGAATCAATTAAATCCACGCCTGAATAAACGTAGGGCTGTGGACATATTTGAGTCACTGTTTGACGCATCTCACGGGCGCCCGGATAATGGGAAAAAGCTGCGGGGTGGGGACATTTTGCGACTGTTGTTAAGCGGACTGTCGGGCACCGGAAGCACGACGGCGGCCAGGCGAATTGCAGCGGATCTGGGACTCGCATACGTGTATGGCGGTCAGATTTTCCGCGACCTGGCAGTCGAAAGAGGCGTATCGCTGGAAGAGCTGGCGGAGTCTCTCGAGCACGACCAAGAGGCGGAGCTAGAGATCGATCGGCGGCTGATCGCGGCCGGAATGAAGGACGACAGTCTGGTCGAGGGGCGGACAATCGGCTGGATCTTTCCGCGAGAAGTGGAGGCCCTACGGATCTGGCTGACCTGCGATTTGAACGAGAGGCTGCGCCGGGTGGAGGATCGGGAGAACAATGCGCGTTCCCGGGAGAATCTGCTGCGGCGGGAGGCCGCGGATAACCGGCGCTACAAGCTGCTCTATGGGATTGAGGAGGACGACTTCTCACCATTCGATCTGGTAGTCGATACGACGGAGCGGTCGGTGCGACAGGTGGTGGATGAGATCGAGTCGTTTGTGAAGGCTCGTACCGAGGGTGTGGTTCGGACGGCCTAGCCAACGCGGGACGGGGTTAGCCGAACCGACCCCAGTGCGTGGCGATCATGAGAAGCAGGCCACCAAGGGCGAGCGCAATCCCGGCGACAATCCTTCTCTCGGTGCCAAGCCTCAATCTCGGGATTTCGGCGGCGACCAGCCAGACACCGGCGAACACGATCAACAAGAACCCAACTTCCGCGAGTTTGACGCTCGTTCGATGGGTGAAAGCAAGCATCGTCATATCGGATTGTTGACCGTCTTGGTTCGTCTTCGCAACAGGTTCAAACATGCACAGGTTTGGGGCGAAAGCCTGCGTGATAAACTTCCATGCCTATCTGGAGGGGTCGCATAGTCCGGTTTAGTGCGCCCGCCTCGAAAGCGGGTGGGCCCGCAAGGGTCCCGTGGGTTCGAATCCCACCCCCTCCGCCACGCCGATCTTGCGCCCCGTTGCCTTAG
>DHWR01000177.1:0-942 GCA_002413265.1 Chloroflexi bacterium UBA5177 | reverse complement strand
GGCGAGCAGCAGCAGCGGCGAAAAGCGAACTGATGCCGTGAGGGCGATGCCGAGTGAGAAGCGCCGTCCCCCACTCATGACCGGGCTATACTGACGCCTCACCCCGATCACCGTGAACAGGACTAGGCCCGCGTAAAGAGCCAGGGTGAGACCCAGCAGTATGCCGCCGGCCGCTGCCCAATCGCTATTGTGTAAGGGCATTCACAAGCATGACACGGCAAGACGAGGCAGTCGCCAACCCCATGCGCCTGATACTGGTTCGGCACGGCGAAACCGTGTGCAACGTCGAGGAAGTCTGGCATGGCTGGGATGACTGCTCCTTGACGACGACTGGCCGCGTCCAGGCGGAAGCGGTTGCCGAACGTCTGAGCCGGGAGCCTCTAGCGGCGGTCTACAGCTCGGACATCCGGAGGGCTCTGGAAACGGCGTCGGCGATTGCGCGGCGCCATGGCACGGAACCCGTACCTATGTCGGATCTTCGAGAGCGAAACGCCGGCGAGTATGAAGGTCTGAAGACCGCCGAAATTGTGGCGAACAACCCCCGGATCTGGGAAGAGCGAAACGCGGACTTCTGGAACTGGTCGCCACCAGGCGGGGAGACGTTCCACCAAGTTCTGGCCCGCGCATTGAGGGCGATCGGAGATATCCAGAAGCGGCATGCAGGCGAGACCGTAGTCGCGGTCTCCCATATGGCCACGGTGCGGGCTCTCATCAGTCACCTAGCCGGCATCCCAGTGCTCGAAACCTTCAAGCTCGACTTTCCGTCAACCGGCGTGTCCAGGTTCGTGATGCACGGACAGACGACCGAAGTCGAAAGCTTGAATGACGGATCGCACCTACCTGGTTAGTGGGTGCTGTGCACGAGCTTGTTGACGACCTGCACGAGATGGTCGATGTCGAAAGGCTTTCCCAAGCACCCGTCTGCGTCCATCTGGTGGCAGA
>DHWR01000293.1:610-4232 GCA_002413265.1 Chloroflexi bacterium UBA5177 | reverse complement strand
GTGACGATGGTGGCCGGCCTCGTTGCCGGCCTGACACATGAAGCTGCCGCCAGGTACGCATTTCTTCTCGCCACGCCGATCATTGGAGCGGCCGGCGTGCTGGAGATCCCCCAGCTATTTGATTCCTCCGGACGGTCGGTACTCGGAGACGCCCTCGTGGGCATGGTTCTCGCCGGGATCGCGGCATATCTGTCCGTGCGCTTCCTGATGCGCTACTTTGAAACCGGCAGGCTGTACCCGTTTGCCTTTTACTCCTGTACCGTCGGCGTCGGCAGCCTGCTGTGGCTCACCCTGCACTAGATAAGAGGAGACAATACTTGAATCGATCGACATTTTTTGCCCTGGGACTCGCCGCCGCCGTGATCTGCGTCATCATCGCGATCATCTATTGGGTGGGCGGCTCCCCTCTGGGGCACCATATCAAGCACGGCATTGTGTTCTTCGGTCTAGCCGTACTCGCGGGACTCTTTGCGGTTGTCAACCGGCCAATGCGGGCTGCAGCGTAGCGCGCCGAACGACGCCCCACAGAGCGCCGGGCGTTGCGACTGCCGTCGAAGGACTTCGGAAGCCGGTGGCCTTACACCGCTACTGAGGAAGCCTCTCTCAGAGCCTGGGCGGCCTGCACCATATTCCTGAGTGCCGGCACGACCTCCTCCCAACGTCGCGTCTTCAACCCGCAATCCGGATTCACCCAGAGCTGCGAGCGCTCGAGCACCTGGCTGGCCGCCGCGAGGTTGTGGCCCATCTCATCTGAAGAGGGAACTCGCGGCGAATGGATGTCGTACACTCCCGGACCGATCTCCTGCTTGTAGTCGAAGCGGCGGAAGGTGTCCAGCAGCTCCAGGTTCGAGCGGGAATTCTCGATCGAGATGACGTCTGCATCCAGTGCGGCTATCGCCTCGATGATGTCATCGAACTCGCTGTAGCACATATGCGTGTGGATCTGAGTCTCGGGAGTCGCCACACCGCTGGCCAGCCGGAAAGACGTGACGGCCCAGTCCAGGTAGCTCTGCCACTCGCTTCTGTGCAAAGGCAGACCCTCCCGTAGCGCGGGCTCGTCCACCTGGATGACTCGCAACCCGGCATTCTGCAGGTCTCGGACCTCGTCGCGCAGCGCGAGTGCGATCTGCTTGGTCGTCTCGCTGCGCGGCTGGTCGTCGCGCGCGAACGACCAGTTGAGGATGGTCACAGGCCCGGTCAGCATCCCCTTAACCGGCTTCTCGGTCAGCGACTGCGCGTAGCTCGACCATCGGACCGTCATCGGCTCAGGCCTGGAGACGTCTCCGTAGATGATCGGGGGACGAATGTAGCGGCTTCCGTAAGACTGAACCCAGCCATGTCGGGTGAAGGCAAAGCCCTGCATTCGCTCGCCGAAGTACTCGACCATGTCGCTGCGCTCGAACTCGCCGTGAACCAGCACGTCGATCCCGAGCTCTTGCTGCAGCACGATCAGCTTGCCGATCTCGTCGGCGATGTAGCGATCGTGTTCCTCTTGAGATATCTCCCCCTTTTGCAGCTTGTTGCGGTTGCGGCGCACCTCAGGGGTCTGGGGGAAGGATCCGATGGTCGTGGTAGGAAAGAGGGGAAGGTCGAGCTTCCCTCGTTGGGCGTTGCGCCGCTGTGGATACTCGGCCCCACGGCTCGCCTCTTGCTCGCCTGCTGCCGCCGCTCGTTTCTTCACGTCGGCGTTGTGCACCCAGTCCGAATGGCTGCGGCGGTTCAACGCCTCAGCATTGCGCTCTAGCACGTCCGGCGAAGCTTCACGTCCCGTGTCCACAGCTGCGGATAGCGTCGCTATCTCCGTCAGCTTCTGCTCCGCAAAGGCCAGCCACTCCATTAGACGCGGGTCCAGCACGCCCTCCTCGAGCTTCACGTCGATGGGCACGTGGAGCAGCGAACTGGATGGATTGACCAGGAGTCGGTCGGCTGAAACGTGCTTCGAGATCTCGTCCGCAAGATTCAGGGCGGCCGCGAGATCGGCAATCCAGACGTTGCGGCCGTTGATCAGTCCGGCGGCCAGAACTTTGTCGTCAGGGAAGCCGGACGACTTAATGAAGTCCAGGTTGCGAGCGCCGCGGACAAAGTCGAGCCCGACGCCCTGTACTTCCAGACCCGTCAGCGCCTCGTAGTTGTTGCCCACATGATCGAAGTAGGTCTGCACCAGAAGCTTCGCATTTCCATGCGCTGAGTTCAGGAGCTTATACGCATGGGTGAGAGCGTCTCGCTCTCGCTGCGTCCGATCCTGCACAAAGCAGGGCTCGTCCAGCTGGATCCATTCGGCGCCGAGCTCCGCCAGTCTGGCGACGACCTGTCGGTATACGGGCAGCAGCCGCTCGAGCAGTTCGAGCGGCTCGAAGTCATCGGGATGCGAGCCGTCGGCCAGGCGGGCCTTGCTGAGCAACAGGAAGCTTACCGGGCCGATCAGCACGGGCTTCGTAACAATCCCAAGCGCCTTCGCCTGCTCGAACTCGTCGAACGGCTTTGTGGACGCCAGTCTGAACTGCTGATGGGGAGTGAGCTCGGGCACCAGGTAGTGGTAGTTGGTGTCGAACCACTTGGTCATCTCCAGGGCCGTTACGTCGAGCCCCTCTACCTGAGCGCCGCGGGCCATGGCGAAGTACGTGTCCAGCTCCACCATCTCGCCATCCCAGCCGGTCTGAAAGCCGTCGTGCCGGTGATATCGTTGCGGCACGGCGCCCACGAGGGCGATGGTGTCCAGCATCTGGTCATAGAGCGAGAAATCGTTGGACGGGATCAGCTCAATACCCGCGTTTCGCTGCGTTTCCCAGTTTGCCTGCCGGATCGACGCGGCCGTGCCGGCCAGCTCATTCGCGCTGACTTTCCCCGACCAGTACCCCTCGGTTGCTCGTTTCAATTCGCGATGTTTGCCCATTCGCGGATATCCGAGATTGTTTGCCCTCGCCATGAACGTCTCCCCTTACACGATGAAAACCCCTGCAGGATCTGCAGGGGTGCTGAATTGTCGCAACTGCTCGTTGAGGCGATTGTACCATTCGGCTCCAGGCGCCTACTGCAGGGGAAGTGAACACCCTCCCCTCGGGAAGAGCGTTCACTTCGCCATACCCATCTACCCTATGTCTTCCTTATATGACCGCCGAGGCGATCAGCCGGAACACGCCGCCGGCGGCGCGAGTGCCGTGCCGCCCGTCTGATTCACCTCGTGGATGTTCGCGGCTCCGTTGTTGAAATCCGCGGCTTCTTCCGCCTTCGTGTTTCCAGCGATCGTCATGTGTGCCATGCCGTTGCAGTCAATCGCCACACTCATGAAGTCGAGCAGCGTCCGGTCCGAGCTTCCGCAAACCAACCCGTTGGTGCAGATCTCGCCGTAGTGCACCGGTGAGCCGGTCACTGCCGTTTGCGTGAAGCGCGGCTTCGCGTCGAGGGCGTCGGTCGTCTGCGCCATGTAGACGTTCCATCCGGGCGCGTTTTTCGCGCTGTAGAGGGGAAAGCCGTCAGTGCACGGAGACTGCGAAGTGACGGTACCGCACACGCCGTTCGGCTCGCCGCTGGCGCTCGTCCCATACCAGGTGACGTCGACGTTGCCCGGCGTCGTCACCGCCATGTGGGCCAGCACGTGAGTTCCTGCCCCATTCTGGTCGTA
>DHWR01000293.1:0-264 GCA_002413265.1 Chloroflexi bacterium UBA5177 | reverse complement strand
GGCCGGGTTGTTGTCGTTCGCTGTCCCGTCGATCAGGGCGTAGTAATTGCCGGCGGAGTCGATGGCCAGCGTGCCGAAGATGTTTGCGTAGTTCGGCGCCTTGCCGCCGCTGGTGTCCGCCTGGAACACGGTGTAGTCATGGTAGGTCAGCCCGCCGTCCGTCGACTGCGCCAGGTAGTAATCGTGCAGGGGGCCGTACGGCGGATGGTTCAGGTTCTCGTTCAGAGTCGAGCACGAGAAAAGGAAGTTCAGTGACCCGCCGAA
>DHWR01000030.1 GCA_002413265.1 Chloroflexi bacterium UBA5177 | reverse complement strand
TGGCACGCCGAGGCGCGAGCCGCCATAGTCGGCATGACCCTGGCAACGACACCCGCCGGGATCGCCAGAGCGATGCTCGAGGGTGTTGCGTTTCGTTTTGGTCTCGTCCTCTCCATTCTGACCGCGGAAATCGGTCAGGTGCGCGGTATCATCGGAAGTGGCGTGGGATTGCTGCACTCACCGGCGTGGATGGAAATCATGACTGATGTGCTGGGACGGCCCATCACAGTCTCAGCGGTCGAGGAAGCGACGTGCCGGGGCGCAGCCCTCCTCGCGCTCGAAGCAATGGGCCACGTTAGGGATCTTGCCGCGCTTTCAGCTCCCGTTGGGAGGACTTTTGAGCCCCGGGCCGAGAACACAAGGATTTATGCCGCGGCGACAAAGCGGCAGGAGGACCTATACCAACGTCTGCTTGCTTGAACACCGTCCACACACGTCTCTAAGAGGCGTCCGCGAAAGGGGATAGAAGATGGCGACAGCGACCGGTACTGAGCGCAGGGTTGATGATCAGCTCCAGCAGCTGATGATTAATACAATTCGAACGCTTTCGATCGACGGGGTGCAGAAGGCAAACTCCGGACATCCGGGGGCGCCGCTTGGCGCGGCGCCCGCCGGCTATACCTTGTACACCAAGGTCATGCGTCACAACCCACACAATCCCGATTGGCCGAATCGGGACAGATTCGTCCTCTCCGCCGGTCATGCTTCGATGCTCCTGTATTCCCTCTTGTATCTGACCGGATACGATCTCTCTCTTGACGACATCAAGCAGTTTCGGCAGTGGGAGTCCAAGACACCGGGTCATCCGGAATACCGTCTCACCCCCGGAGTCGAAACGAGTACCGGTCCTCTCGGCCAGGGTTTCGCCAACTCCGTGGGCATGGCAATAGCCGAAGCCTTCCTTGCCGCCCACTACAACCGTCCCGGACTCAATGTTGTCGACCACTATGTCTATGGAATCTGTAGCGATGGCGATTTGCAAGAGGGAGTGGCCTCCGAAGCTGCCTCTCTCGCCGGACACCTACAGCTCGGCAAGCTCATCTTCCTCTACGACGACAACAACGTGCAGCTTTCCGGACCGTCAAACGTGAGCTTTACGGAGAACGTGCCGGAGCGTTTTCGCGCCTATGGATGGCACGTCACCGAAGTCCAGGACGGGAACGACGTCGATGCGATTTACAGCGCGATCACGGAAGCTCAGGGAGTTTCGAACAAGCCATCTCTGATTCCTGTCCACACCGTCATCGGCTATGCCAGCCCCAAGGCCGGTAGCTACAAGGTGCACGGAGAACCTCTGGGCGAGGACGCGGTCAAGGAGACGAAGAGGGCTCTCGGCTGGGATTACTCCGAACCCTTTACAGTCCCTCGTGAAGCCTTGGAGGAGTTCCGGCAGGCGGTTCCTCGTGGAGAGCGGGAAGAGCAGGAATGGAACGAGATCTTCCAGAGGTGGAAGGGAGAGTATCCCGATCTGGCGAACGAATGGGAGCATGCGCGCACGTGGACGCCACCGGATGGTTGGGACGCGGAGATGCCCAGCTGGCAACCCGACCCCAAGGGAATAGCAACGCGAGAAGCGGGCGGCGAGGCCATGAATGCCATCGCCAAGAAGGTTCCCTTCTTCCTCGGGGGGGATGCCGACCTAACTCCATCCACCAAGAACAGCCTGATCGGATTTGGCGATTTCCAGCCCGGGAGCTACGAAGGCCGTAACTTGCATTTCGGAGTGCGAGAGCATGCCATGGGAAGCATCGTGAACGGCATGATGACCAACGGGTTCCTTCGCGCCTTCGGCGCAACCTTCTTCAACTTCTCCGACTATCAGAGGCCTGCCGTTCGCATGGCGTCGATCATGGAGGTGCCATCGATCTTCCTCTACACGCACGACAGCGTGCTGCTCGGGGAAGATGGTCCCACCCACGAGCCCGTCGAGCACCTGATGTCGCTTCGAGCGATGCCGAATCTGATTACTATGCGACCCGGTGACGCAAACGAGACCGCCGACGCCTGGCACTGGATCATGAGCAACTGGGAGGCGCCCGTTGCGCTGGTGCTGACGCGTCAGAAGGTTCCGGTACTCGACCGTTCTGGTAGGCACGGGGATCTCGCGCACGGGGCCTACATTCTGTCCGACGCGGACGGCGGGGCGCCGGACGTCATCCTTATTGGAACGGGAAGCGAGCTTTCACTTTGCGTTCAAGCTCGCGATGCGCTTGCAGGTAAAGGCGTAAAGGCACGCGTCGTCAGCTTCCCCAGTTGGGAGCTCTTCGAGCGTCAGCCGAAAACGTATCAGGACGCAGTTCTACCGCCCGCGATAGGCGCCCGCGTCTCCGTGGAAGCGGGAGCAACCCTCGGCTGGTGTAAGTGGATCGGCGAGCATGGAGTGTCAATCGGAGTGGACCGCTTTGGAGCCTCCGCTCCGGCCTCCGTCATCGCCGAGAAACTAGGACTCACAGCTGAGAACGTCACGCAACACGCGCTCAAACTGCTGGGCAGATAGTCAAGCCAAACCCCATATTCGGGCGCACCGCGCCGCAGGAGCACTGACATGCAGATCGGGATGATAGGGCTCGGCCGCATGGGCGGCAATATGTCTGTTCGGCTGATCCAGCACGGTCACGAAGTGGTCGCCTACGACCGTGATCCGGAGGCGGTTCAGCGCCTAGCAAAAGACGGGGCAAAACCTGCCGAATCGCTCGAAGACCTCGTTCGCCAGCTGAAGCCGCCGAGGGGCGTCTGGATGATGGTCCCGGCCGGAGACCCGGTGGACGCCACGATCTCCACGCTCCTACCCACCATGGAGCGAGGCGATACCTTCATCGATGGCGGCAACTCGAAATGGACAGACACCCGGCGGCGAGCCGACGAGCTCCAAGCCAAAGGTTTCAATCTCATCGACTGCGGCACCAGTGGTGGCATCTGGGGACTCACAGTCGGGTACTCGATGATGATTGGCGGTCCGAAGGAGGCTGTGCGGCAATTCGATCCAATCTTCAGCGCTTTGGCGCCGGAGGGCGGGTATGGTCACGTTGGCGAAGCCGGCTCGGGTCATTTCACCAAGATGGTGCACAACGGAATCGAGTACGGCCTGATGGAGGCCTACGGTGAAGGACTCGAGATTCTGAAACAGTCCAAGTTCTACGATCTCGACCTGGTCCAGATCTGCGGCATTTGGAACCATGGCAGCGTCGTCCGGTCATGGCTGTTGGAGCTGGCGGAGTCCGCGTTGAGGCGCGATCCAAATCTCGACGCGCTGCGAGGTTTCGTGCAGGATTCCGGCGAGGGCCGATGGACGGTGGAGGCTGCTATCGACGAAGACGTGCCCGCACCAATCATCACCGAGTCGCTCTTCCGCCGATTCTCTTCTCGGCAGACCGACGCGTTTTCCAATAAGGTGTTGGCAGCTTTGCGAAACGAGTTCGGAGGGCATCCTGTCGAGACCTCGGAGGGAACCCTTAGTAAGCCTGTTTCGGCGCCCGGCGGGGGCGGCGAATAGTAGCGTGGCAACCGTCCTGGAAGACAATCCTCTCCGAGCAGGCTCAGCCCTCAAACGGATGCCGGACCCATGCACCATCGTCATCATGGGTGCAACCGGCGACCTGGCGCACCGCAAGCTCATCCCCTCGCTCTACAACCTGGCGGTAGACCATCTACTACCTCACGGCTTCGCCATCATTGGCTTCGCACGCCAGGACAAAGGACATGACGACTTCCGCGCTGATATGAGGCGATCGGTCGATGAGTTCTCTCGTTACTCCCCGGTGCAAGAGGACGTTTGGAAGAGCTTCGCCGAGGGCCTGTACTTCCAGCAGGCAGATTTTGGCGACCTCAAGTGCTACGAGGATCTAAAGGAGCGTCTGGACCGCGTCGACCACGAACGAGGTACTCAAGGAAACCGTGTTTTCTACCTCGCTACCCCGCCCAGCGTCTTCGGACTGATAGCCGAGATGCTGAAGAAGGCGGGACTGGTAACCAGGAATGCAGAGGGCGAGCACTGGAGTCGCATCGTCGTCGAGAAGCCTTTCGGCCGCGATCTCGCAAGCGCGAAACAGCTCAATAGAGAGCTTCTAAACGTATTCCGCGAACCTCAGATTTATCGCATCGACCACTATCTCGGAAAAGAGACGGTGCAGAACATCCTGGTCTTCCGGTTCGCCAACGGCCTCTTCGAGCCAATTTGGAATCGCCGGTACGTCGATAACGTGCAGATCACGGTGGCGGAAGATCTAGGCATCGAGCGGAGAGGCGGCTACTACGAGACGGCCGGTGCACTTCGGGACATGGTTCAGAGCCACATGCTGCAGCTGCTAACGCTAACGGCCATGGAGCCTCCGGTCGGCTTGGATGCAGACTCCGTTCGCGATGAGAAGGTAAAGGTTCTGCGCGCGGTACACCGCATGTCGGCGGTCGAGGTGGCAAACAACGTTGTTCGGGGGCAGTACGGACCTGGCTGGGTCGGTGGCAAAGAGGTGGCGGGTTATCGCGCCGAGGCTGATGTGGCCCCTGATTCGACGACGGAAGCCTTTGTTGCCCTCAAGCTACAGGTCGAGAGCTGGCGATGGGCCGGCGTGCCTTTCTATCTACGTCATGGCAAACGGCTTCCAAAGAAGGAAACGGAGATCGCGGTCACCTTCAAGCAAGCGCCGTTGGCCCTCTTTCACGATCTGGACCCCGGCAGCATGGAACACAACGTCTTATCACTTCGCATCCAGCCCGATGAAGGCATTTCGCTCAAAATTGTCGCGAAAGCTCCGGGGCAACAAATCGACATTCAGCCTGTGTTCATGGACTTCTTGTATGGTTCGGCATTTGTGCGCCAATCGCCGGAGGCGTACGAGCGCCTGCTGTTGGACGTCATGCTCGGTGACTCGACCCTCTTCACGAGGAAAGACGAAGTCGAGCACGAATGGTCGATCTTAACGCCCATTCTTGAGACCTGGTCAGACACACAGGTTCCCGACTTTCCCAATTACGAGGCAGGCACCTGGGGTCCTCAGAGCGCCGTCGATCTCGTCAGCCAGGATGGTCGAACTTGGAGGAAAGTCTGAAGATGAGCCAGCCCGTAGTCATCGAATGGAACGCGACCGATGTGGATCTCGCCACCGTCGAGCGAAACATGGCCGCGCTGTGGAAGCAGCTCGCCGACGCCCAAGACAGAGTCTGTCCGGTTCGCACCCACATCTTTAACCTGGTCGTTTACGCAGGGAAACATGAAGAGGCGCAGAGGATCGAGCACGCGCTGAGTCAGCTCGAGGATCGCCAGCCCTCGAGAACCATAATCCTCCACGGAGATCGGACGCCGGACCGAATGTCCATCGACGCCGCTGCCAGTGTAGTTTGCTCTCCCGTTTCCGCAGACAGAGCGCCTCGCGGATGCGAGCGATTGTCTATCTGTGCGTGGGGACGGGCCGCCGATCACCTCGACAGCGTTGTGATTCCACTTCTCATTCCCGAAATCCGAACCTATCTTTGGTGGCCGGGTCAGCCGCCGTTCGGCTATCGTTCGTTTCACCGACTACTAGCTTTTGCCGATCAGCTCGTTGTCGATTCCGCGCAGTTCGAGTCGCCGGGCGACGGGCTCTCGGATATCGCCCGCCTGTCCTCCGGCGCCCAGGGGGTGAACGACTTCCATTGGGCCCGACTGGCAACCTGGCGCGAGATCATTTCGCAGTTTTTTGACGGAGCCCATAATGTCGCTTACGCGCGGAACGTTCAGAGCCTCTCACTACATTTTGGAGCGGGCGGCGGCGAGCTCCATCGGCGATCGGCGACGGCCGGGCTTCTCCTTCTCCTTGGGTGGGCGGGGCATGCCTTCCACTGGGAGCCAGAGACCACGCTCGAGGGTCTATTGGAGAGCAATCTCGAGTTGACCGCGATCCAGGGAAATCGGCTGATCCCGATTCATATTCGTTTCGATGACCACGGCGAAAAGGCCGCGGGACGGCTCATGCTGGTTGAAATTGATGCGTCTGCGCCGGGTCTGAGCAACGCGCGCTTCACCGTGCAGCGCACCGAGGACATGCAAAACGCGCGAATAAGTGAGGCGCTAAAGAATCAGCCGACACACGAGCGAGTAGTTCCATTGGCCCTGCGCTCGGATGTTGAAGTCCTCATCGACGAGCTGGAGACCACCGGGCACGACGCGATCTACGAGTCTTCCGTGGCCCAGGCGAGCCGGTTTGCCGGGCGGGTGATATGGACCCCGGCCTGAGCGTGGCTCGGCGACTTGAAGTGAGTGACAGCCCCGAAGACGTAGGAAGGGCCGCTGCCGATCTTTTCTGCCAAATCGCCACACACTCGATACAGGATCGCGACGAGTTCCATGTCGCGCTCTCGGGTGGAAGCACGCCGAAAATTCTCTACGGTGTCCTGGCCGGAGACGCGTATCAGCAAAAGGTCGACTGGTCGCGGACACACGTGTTCTTTTCGGACGAACGCTTCGTTCCTCCCGAATCCCTCGAGAGCAACTATCGTTCGGCACTGGATGGTTTGCTTTCCCATGTGCCGATTCCTTCCGGCAACGTGCATCCGGTTCCAACCGTGAACATCGACCCGGATGCAGCCGCACGGCAGTATTCCAAGCTCATCGAGAGCGATGTTCCCGGTGACCCGTGGCCTCGCTTCGACCTGATCATTTTGGGAATGGGCCCCGATGGACATACGGCGTCGCTCTTTCCTGGATCAGATGCGCTGCGCATCGACGACCGTCTGGTCGCCCCAAACTTCGTTGAGAAACTGAAATCGTGGCGCATCACTTTTACCTTCCCGCTGCTCAATGCCGGAAGAACAGTGCTTTTTCTGGTTACGGGGGAAGATAAGGCCGCGCGCGTCGAGGAAATCGCTGCCGGTGCCGATTATCCCGCTGCTCGAGTGAAGCCAGACCAAGGGGAGCTGATTTGGCTGCTGGACTCGGCAGCCGCCTCTCGACTTCCGGCTCGATGACCGCGTTCCACAAGGTTCAAATCGCGCCGTCGATCCTCGCAGGTGACTTCTTACATCTAGAAGATGCAGTGTTGTCAGCCGAAGATGCGCGAGCGGATAGACTTCACGTCGACGTTATGGACGGGCGGTTCGTGCCCAACATATCGATCGGGATCCCGGTGCTCGAGTCCATCAGGTCGGCGACCGGGATGATGCTCGAAGCGCATTTGATGATCGTCGAACCTGAGAAGTACGTTGCGGACTTCTCGCGCGCGGGAGCCGACCTGATCATCGTCCATCAGGAAGTCTCACCACACCTCTATCGGACGCTCGAGCAAGTCCACGAGAGCAAAGTGCGGGCGGGTGTCGCGGTCAATCCCGCCACTCCGGCATCTGCCGTCCAGGAAGTCTTGGGCCTGGCCGATCTGGTACTTGTCATGACCGTCAGCCCCGGGTTTGGTGGGCAGGAGTTCATCGCCTCCATGCTGCCAAAGATTGAGTGGCTGAGAAACGAGGTCGATAGACTCGGTTTGGACACAGAGATCGAGGTTGATGGCGGTATCACTACGGAGAATGCCGGTCGAGTCGTGGCTGCGGGAGCGCGTGTCCTTGTCGCCGGAACATCTGTCTACAGGGCACCAGAGGGCGTGTCCGAGGCAATCCAATCCCTCCGCGCGGCTGGCGAAGCTGCCCTGAACTAGCTACGTGCGACAATGAGCGTAGGCTTTCAAGAGGTGATTTGGTGAAACTGCTTGTCTTGTTGTTCGGTCTCATTGGTGGCGCAACTGCGTCTGCAGCTTGGCTCCTTTCAGAGCCGGACGCCGCGACGTCTGCAAGCCCGAATGGGCGGCTAGCTGCGTTGAAGGCGAGGATCGCCGCTGCCATGTCCGAAGGGAAGGCCGCGGCCGCCGCAACAGAGAATACGTTGCGCCTTGAGCTGGCGGCGTACCGGGCACATCCCGACCGGCCCGCCGTTTCCTGACTTCCCCAGCCACCCGCGCCTCAGCTTGAGCGCCGCTTCGCTTTGTTAGAATCTGCCCGAACTACGCGGGCCATCAAGGTCTTGTCAATTGCAGAGCGCAGAGATCCGGCAAAAGTTCATCGACTTCTTCTTGGAGCGAGGGCATCTCGAGATGCCCTCGCTTCCGCTTGCGCCCAATGAGGTCAGCATCACGACGATGTTCACAATTGCCGGCATGCAGCAGATGATCCCCTTCTTTCTGGGACGCGAGCAACCCCCGAGCAAGCGCATGGTAAACGTGCAGAAGGCAATACGAACAGTCGATATCGACGAAGTCGGCGATGACATCCACCTCACGTACCTCGAAATGCTTGGGAACTTCTCCGTCGGCGACTATTTCAAGGCCCAGGCGATCTCCTATACCTGGGAGTTCCTGACCGACGTCCTCCGCATTCCTCCCGAGAGATGGTGGGTCACGCACTATCCCGGTGACGACGAGGCGCATCAAGCCTGGCTCGACGTGGGAGTCGCCGCGGACCGGATCGGCGAAACGGAAGAGAACTTCTGGGGTCCGCCTGGACCCGCCGGCCCGTGCGGACCTGACTCCGAGATCCATTTCGATCGCGGACCCCAACACAGCTGTGGACGGCCGGACTGCCGGCCCGAAAACGAGTGCTGCGATCGCTTCATGGAAACCTGGAATAACGTTTTCATCCAGTATTTCCAGGAGGAGAGCGGAGAGCGACGCCCGCTCCCCTGGAATAACATCGATACGGGAATGGGCTTCGAACGTCTGGTTGCAGCCCTGCAGGGTGTCGACAACCCTTATGAAACCGATCTCTTTCAGCCGATTTTGAGCGGCTTGAGCGAGACCAGCGGCATACCTTACGGCACAGACGCTCGATCCACGCGATCCATGAGAATCGTCGCAGATCATGCTCGCGCGGTCACCATGTTGATCGGCGACGGAGTCATGCCCTCTCGCGAGGCTCGCGGATATGTCGTACGGAGGCTGATTCGGCGGGCCTCCCTGCACGGTCGGGTACTTGGGATTCGCGATGCATTCTTGAGTGCACCGGTCAGCATCGCTATCCGCCTGTTAAGCGCTTGGCATCCAGACCTCGAAGGCAAGCGAGATCACATCCTGCATGTTGTGGCGGACGAAGAGCGTCGGTTCCTCCAAACCCTGACCCGTGGTCTTGAGATATTCGAAAACCTCGCGAATCGTGCTCGCCGCGACAGCAAGACGATCTCGGGGGCAGACGCTTTCGCTCTTTTCGATACCCACGGCTTCCCCATCGAGCTGACCCGTGAACTGGCAACCGAACGGGGACTGTCAGTCGACGAAGAAGGCTTTGCGGTGGCCTTGACTCAGCAGCGTACTCGAGGCCGCGAAGGCAGATTCGTCTCCGGCATCGGTACCTCTCCGGAGTTGTATGCGCAGCTGGCAGATGCCGTGCCCGCCACCACCTTCACTGGATACGACGAGCTCCGGACCACGTCAGAGGTCCTCGCCATACTGGCCGAGGGTGGAACCGTTGATCGAGCGGAGGCGGGGGACGAGGTGCAGCTGATTCTTGATCGCACGCCGTTCTATGCGGAGTCCGGCGGACAGGTTGGAGATACTGGTTTCTTCCGCGGAAACGGATTGCTTCTGCGCGTTGGTGATACTCAGAGGCCATATTCTGGCTTCATCGTGCACTCGTGTGAGGTGCTTCAGGGCGCCGTCAATGTTGGGGATGTGGTGGAAGCTGACGTCGACGAGGAGCGTCGCTTGCACATCCTGCCTCACCACTCAGGCACTCATCTGCTGCACAAGGCGCTCCAGGAGGTCCTTGGCCCGGAAGCGACGCAGGCCGGATCGCTGGTCGCTCCCGATCGACTTCGCTTCGACTTTCGCTGGCCGCGTCCGATGACGGACGACGAGGTTCGCGAGGTTCAGGACCGCGTAAATGCGGCCATCTGGGCCAACCTCCCAGTTCGCAACGAAATCATGCAGTACGACGAGGCCGTGGCCGAAGGAGCGATGGCCCTCTTCGGAGAAAAATACGGCGATACCGTTCGCGTGGTAAAGATCGGCGATTGGAGCAAAGAGCTTTGCGGGGGAACTCACGTGCAGGCGACCGGAGACATCGGACTTCTAGTCATCACGTCAGAGTCGGGCATTGGGAGCGGAATTCGGCGTGTTTGGGCTCTTGCCGGGGCGGCCGCCTATGCCTATCTCACGGAGCTGCGTGAGCAGCTTTCCGACGCGGCAGCGGCTCTCGACACTCGTCCAGATAACCTTCTCAACCGAGCTCAGCAGCTATCCGCGCAAGTCCGAGAACAGGAGAAGCGCATCGAGGTCCTTTCAAAGCGGCTGGCCACCGCTGAAGCAGAAGGTCTGGTCCGTCACGCCATCTCCGTGAACGGCTTCCAAATGGTCGCCGAACAGATTGCGGCCGACGAACCTGGCTACGTAAAGGTCGTCCTCGACGCGCTGAGATCTCGCCTCGACGGCGGCATTATTGTGCTGGCAGCCAAGGTCGGCGAAACGCCGCGGTTCGCCATGGCGGTGCCGAAGGCCCTTGGACAACGAGGTTACAGTGCCCGCGAGATATTAGGCGAAGCTGCCAAGCTTGCCAAAGGCGGGGTGGGCGGAGGACAGGATTTCGCGGAAGGCGGCGGCCGGGACGCCTCCAAGATTCCAGACGTGCTCAGAACTGCAGTCGAGCTCGTGCGACGCAAGGCGGAAGGATGAGCTTGGAGAATTTCGTCGATGTTGGAAACGACAACTCACTGCGTCTCCTCGGCCTGGACGTTGGGGATCGCCGAATCGGCGTAGCTGTCAGTGATCCGACCGGCTGCGTCGCCACTCCCATGGAGATATACACACGGCGAACCCAAGAGGCCGACGTGACTCACATCGATGCTCTGTGCCGCGATCTCGAGGCGAGCGCAGTGGTGGTGGGATTGCCCAAGAACATGAACGGCTCCGAAGGCCCGCAGGCCGAGAAGACGCGCGAATTTGCGGATGCCCTGGCCGACCACGGCATTCGCGTGTGGCTCTGGGATGAGCGACTGAGCACGGTAGAAGCCACTCGCCGACGAGAAGGCCGGGGGAGAAGGCGCAAATCCAGGCAGGAACGCCTCGACGCCGAGGCAGCGGCAGTGATCCTCGAGACCTACCTCGATCATCTTCGACTTAAGGGGAAGCAGTGAGTAGCAGTAGTGGACCGGTAGCGCCGCGCAGAGCCCGGCCAGTTCTCGAGCAGAGGACGTACGTGACGCCGCAGTATCACTCTCGTGTGTGGGGGCGCCTGATTTTCGTCGTCTTCGTACTCGTTTTCGCAGTGGTTTTGGGCGGTTTCGGAACCCTCTATTGGATGATCCATCGAGCGGAGGGCAGCGGCGGCCAGCGGTTCACCTTTCAGGTGACTCAGGGCGACACGGTGACCAGCATCGCGAATCGCCTAGCGGCAAAAGGCCTTATCGGGAACTCTCTCATCTTCCGCCTCGACGCGCGTTTCCATGGCCTTGCCAGCAATCTGAAGCCGGGCGCGTACACCTTGCGAAAGAACATGAGCGTGGACGACATGGTGAACGCTTTGGCGATCTACAAGCAGCAGCTGTTCAAGATCACCATCCCAGAAGGTAAGCGCATGCTTGAAATTGCAGCGATCCTTCAGCGCCACGGGATTGACTCAAAGAGTTTCCTTCAGGAAGCGAAACATCCTGATCTCAAGTACCTCAATGCCACGATCTTGAATGACAAGCCGGCTAACGCCAGCCTCGAGGGATACCTTTTCCCGGACACGTACAAGGTTCCCAAGCAGTTCACAGGCAAGCAGTTTGCAAGAGATATGGTCCAGAACCTGGACCAGAACTTCACCCAGGCCATGCGCCAGCAAGCTCACGCCCGCAAGTTCAGCATCTATCAAGTGCTCACTCTGGCGTCGATTGTGGAACGGGAAGCAGTTCACGAACCAGAACGGCCGACGATTGCCGGCGTGTACGTCAACCGTCTGCGGCAGGGTTGGTTTCTAAATGCCGATCCAACCATTCAATATGCGGTCGGCACGCCCAAAGACTGGTGGCCGGTGCTCACACTCGACCAGCTCCACGTCGCTTCGCCATACAACTCTTACACCCACTACGGTTTGCCACCAGGACCAATTGCCAACCCGGGTCTGCTGAGCATCAAAGCCGCCGTCAACCCAAACTCAACTCGATTCATGTTCTTTGTCGCGAAGGGCGGTACCGGGTGGCACGCCTTTGCCGTGACGCAAGCGCAACAAGACGCGAACATTCAGCGATATCAGCCTCACTAGAAGGGCCGAGATGATTTCGACCGGTGATCTGAAGCGAGGGATGACCCTCGACATGGACGGGGATCTCTGGACCGTCCTCGAATATCACCACATCAAGATTGGTCGCGGCAGCGCCCAGGTGCGGCTCAAGATCCGCAATCTGAAGACCGGTACGACCGTCGAAAGAACCTTTCAGGCCGGCGAGAAGTTCCGTCGTGCCATCGTCGACCGGAAGCCGGTGCAGTATCTCTATCACGATGGAGACACGTACTACTTCATGGATACGGAAACCTACGAGCAGACGATCATGAACGCATCACAGCTGGGCGAGGTAATCCCGTATCTCAAGGATCAGCTTACGCTCGACATAATGTCGTATCAGGATCAAGCGATAGGAGCCGAGCTGCCCGCTAATGTAGAGCTGAAAGTGACTCAGACCGACCCCGGATACCGCGGGGACACTGCGACCGGAGGCACCAAGCCCGCCACCTTGGAGACCGGTATGACGGTGCAGGTTCCGCTTTTTGTGAACGAGGAGGACCTCATTCGCGTCGATACCCGTTCCGGCCAATACCTCGAGCGAGCGTAGGTGAGCCCTGGTCATGGACGTTGACAGCTATCTCAAGAACGAGCTTGCAGCCCTGCTGGATGTGGTGCGATGCACTGATATTCGCGAACTCGAGATACAGCAGGGAGAGATCAGCGTTCGCCTGCACCGTAGTGAGATATTAGAAAGCAGCCCCGATGGTTCGTCTTTCGAAGACACCGCGACGATCGGAACCTTGCCAGTTCACTCCGTGGTCGCGCCACTGGTGGGCACGTTTTATCGAGCCGGTAAGCCCGGCATGTCGCCGCTGGTCGGCGAGGGCAGCCACGTCGAGCCGGACACCGTTGTCGGCATCATCGAAGCCCTTCAAGTTTTGACCGATGTCAGATCTGGCGTGTCGGGCACGGTGACCCGCGTCTTGGAAACCGATGGCCATCCTGTGGAGTACGGCCAGCCGCTATTCGAAGTAACACTCGATGGCTGAAGTCGCCCCCGTCGTGACCGGGCCGATGAGTGTGACTCAGGTCACTCGATATTTGAAGTTCCTCCTCGAGCACGATGAGTTCATGGCGGCCCTTTCCATCAGAGGAGAGGTGAGTGAGTTCAACCGAGCCTCGTCTGGGCATGTCTACTTCACTATCAAGGACACCGGGAGTCAGATTCGGTGCGTCATGTATCGGCGCGAGGCGCTGACACAAATGGCTGAGGTTGCCTCGATTCGCAAGGGAGTGACGACCGTCGTCCACGGCGTACTGACCGTGTACGAGGCGCGAGGCGAATATCAGGTCACCGTGGACCGCGTGGTGACCGAAGGAGAAGGGGCATTCCATCGACGGTTCGAGGATCTAAAGGCTCGCCTAGAAAAGGAAGGACTGTTCAATACCGAACGGAAGCGGCCAATCCCACCGTTTCCCAAGAAAGTGGCTCTCGTGACCTCTGTGGGAGGACAGGCGTACCACGACGTTCTCCACCGGCTGCGATCTCAATGCCCGTTCGTTACTGTCATATCGGCCGGAGTATCCGTCCAGGGACCCCGCGCAGCTGACGAAATGGTTATGGCACTGGATATCGTGAACAGGCTGACCGACGCGGAGGTAATCTTGCTCGTGCGTGGCGGAGGATCTCCGGAAGATCTTCTGGCGTTCAACGACGAGCGCCTGGCCCGGGCCATCTTCGCCTCCAGGGTCCCTGTGATTACGGGCGTCGGACACGAAACGGATTACACGATCGTCGACTTTGTTGCCGACCTGCGTGCCGCGACCCCTTCGCTCGCCGCGGCCGCCTCAGTTCCCGATCTCGGCGCCACAGTCAAGGCCGTCCGAGGTTACCACCACGACGCAACGTATGCGATGAGTGAACGTCTGCGCCGTGAGAGGAGACACTTCGTGGAGGTTAATCGAGCACTGCTTCGATCGAGCCCGAAGCAGCGGCTTCACGAGCGCCACCAGAGACTCGACGAGCTCACGGAGAGCGCGGGGCGAGCGGTTCACGGGCTCGTTCGGGAGAAGCGCAATCGTCTCAAGGCTTTGCGCTCACATCTGAGTGCCCTCGATCCGCTGGCCATCCTGGCGCGAGGCTATGCCGTCCTCACGGATGTGGAAAACGGCGGGATAGTCAGCACTCGCGCTGGGGCGCGCCCCGGTGCACGATTGCGAGCTCAGGTCTCGGATGGAGAGTTCACCGCACGTGTGGATGAGAGCGAATGACCGAGCCCGCTCCTGCTCCCACGTTTGAGCAGGCCCTCGAAGAGCTCCAGGCCGTCGTCGAAAAACTCCAAAAGCCTGATGTTCCCCTAGAAGACGCGGTGGCACTCTACCGCCGTGGAACCGAGCTCGCTCAACAGACTGAGGATCTGATCTCACGAGCCGAGCTTCAGGTCCAAAAGTTGACCCAGTCAGTTCAGGAGCGTTTCGAGGAATATAGCGTGGATTCGACCGTGGAAGACGGCGATCAGGCGCCGCCGTCGTTCTGACGAACGCGTCCGCCGCAGTGTCTATTGAGGGCTGCCTTCCAGGGTCTCGAACGCTTCGAAAGACTGGGCAAAACGCTAATGAAGGGCCAATCGGCTTCTCATGGCCCTCTAATGTCCCCCCCGTAGTATGAGGGTGCTTCCTTCCTCCATTTCGAGGCCGGCCGGGGACACTAGGACTCCTCCTCATCAACCAACGCCTCCCCCGGCCGGCCTCCGGGAAAGCAACCGCACAGCCTCTATTCGACGCTCCCCATCGGACGGGGCGGTGGCTCAACGAAGCTGGCCCAGGTCTTCGTATAATCGCCAGGTGCGCGGGATGCTTCTAGTTTCCAGCTCACAATGCCCACCGTATTGATGGAGCCATCCTGACGACATGATCGAAGCCGCGACGGCGAGAACGGGCCCTCCACCGCAAACCCCGTTCGTTCGGACTGTAAACCGCCGAGTCGCGCCGTACACCTATCACATCTTCTTGCTGGCGCTGATACCGATAGCCTTCATTGCCGATGTACACACGTCGTCGATTTGGCAGCAGCATCTTCTCGGCCTCGGAGCCTGGCTCATCCTGATCGTCGCCACTCGGTTTTCCCTGCCCAGTGAGCGCACGCAGGTTTGGATCATGGTCGCCGTGTCGACGTGCGTCGAGCTCTGGTCCTCCGTCGTATGGGGCATCTATCGATATCGGTATCACAATGTGCCGATGTTCGTCCCGCCGGGCCACGGCCTGGTGTATTTGTTCGCCTTGCGCGCTGCGCGAACACCCCTGTTTCTCAACTATGGTCGCCAGGCAAAATATCTGGCATTGAGTGCGGCCACCCTTTGGATGGTGTTCGGACTGACGCTCGAGCCGTTGCTGCTGCATCGGGTCGACGTGACCGGAGCGCTGTTCTGGCCACTCTTCGTCTGGTTCATGCGGAAACCTTCCGCACCCGTCTATGCAGCGGCATTCTTCATTACCTCGTATCTCGAGCTGTTTGGCACCGGACTGGGCAATTGGACGTGGCAGGTGCTGGCCCCGATCAGCCACATACCAAGTGGCAATCCTCCCTCGGTGATCGCCGCCGGCTACTGCGTTATGGATTTTACCTCCATAGCAATCGCGGCTCGGCTGGCCCGCAACCAGTTCTTTTCACGGCGCTTCGCTCTTCGGCGGCGAAGTGCCGAGAGTGTCGCGTGAGGTTTTAAGGGCCGGTGGGCTAGGTTAAGCGCGGAACCGGGAAGCGTTTGGCTTCCCGGTTCGTTTCAGACTGTGGCTCCGGCGGTAGGACTCGAACCTACGACCAAGCGGTTAACAGCCGCCCGCTCTACCACTGAGCTACGCCGGAATAAAAACGTTGCGAGCAAAGGGCTCACAACGCTCGTTCAGTATACGGTCGGCTTCAAAGTGCCTTCAAGCTCCGGCAGGTTACGGCTCGAGGAAGTCTCTGAGCTTTCGACTTCTCGACGGATGACGCAGTTTTCGCAGTGCCTTGGCCTCTATCTGCCGAATTCGCTCGCGCGTGACGTTGAACTCTTTGCCCACTTCTTCTAGCGTTCGACTTCTGCCATCTACCAGCCCGAATCGGAGCCGCAACACTTCTCGCTCGCGCTCGGTGAGTTGACTCAGCACCTCTCCGAGGGACTCTCGTAGCAGCTGATATGACGCGGCGTCGGACGGAGCCTCGCCACTCTCATCCGGAAGGAAGTCCCCGAGATTACTGTCTTCTTCCTCACCGATCGGCGTCTCGAGCGAAACCGGAGTTCGATTCACATTCAGGATTTCTCGAACCTTCTCAGGTGACAGGTCCAGCTCGCGCCCAATCTCGTCGGGCGTTGGTTCTCGGCCGATCTCCTGCATGAGGCGTCGCGAGACTCTAACAACCTTGTTGATCGTTTCAACCATGTGAACCGGTATGCGGATAGTGCGTGCTTGATCGGCTATGGCGCGTGTTATCGCCTGACGGATCCACCAAGTCGCGTAGGTTGAGAACTTGTATCCCTTAGTGTGGTCGAATTTTGCCACCGCACGAATGAGCCCGATATTGCCCTCCTGAACCAGGTCCAGCAGATTCATACCGCGCCCGATATACTTTTTGGCGACGCTCACGACCAGTCGCAGATTAGCCTCTGTCAGCTTTCTGCGCGCTTCCATGCCCCACTCAATTGTCGCCTGCTCGAATGGCTCGCCGCTGTTCCGTTTCGCCATTTCGCCGTCGCCGTAACGCATGGCTTTAGCAAGATCGACCTCTTCCGTGCCCCGCAGCAGACGTACCCGACCTATCTCACGCAGGTACATCCGTACTGGATCGTCTGTGGGGGCGCCCTCAGAGTCGAGGACTTTCTCGAGCTCCTCGGGTGGGACCACCTCCTCAGCCACCTCGGCCTCGAGCTGTATATCGACCTCGCTCGGTTCCGGGACTTCGGCTTCTTCGGCCTCTGCCTCGACGGGCAGCTCGGCGTCCGGGCTAGTCAGTGTTCCGACGGATCCAACCTCCAGGCGCGCGCTCCACGCACCGTCCTCGTCCGGACGGCCTCCATCGGACTCATCGCTCAACACGGCCTCTTCCCCGGACGGCGTCCCCCGTCCGATGGGCACAGAATAGCACGCCCACGTAGCGGTACGCTGTCAAGCATCGGGCAAGAAAGGGCGAACTGCGGCACGTCATAGCACCTAATACGAGCGTGCTACAACGCATCGGAATTTGGCCGCTTCGCCGCAGCAAATGCACGGACCAAGCGGAATTGCTTCCCCTTCTTCAAGGGGGATCGCTCGCACTGTCGCCTTCTCCGCGGCCAGCTTCTGCGTACACGGCTGTGAGTCGCACCAGTCGACCCACACGAAACCGCCTCTGTCTTCCAGCAGCCGCGCAAGGGTCTCCCAGCTATTCGCCGAGGCAGTGTGCACTTCCCGGTACCTCTTCGCCTGCTCAAATAGAGACTGCTGGACAGAGTCGAGGCATTCAAGCGCCGAGGCCCGAATCGACTCTCGATCCACCGGGCGCTTTTCCCGGGAGTCCCTCCGCACGAACACGGCCTGCGCATTCTCCACGTCACGAGGTCCAATCTCAATTCTCAGGGGCACGCCCCGCAGCTCCCAATCATTGAATTTGAACCCTGGCGTAACTTGGTCTCGCCAATCGACGTGCACACGAATATCGGCTTCGAGCAGATCGTGTTGAACCTCCGCTACATAGGGCTCTATCTTGTCCCGATCCTCTTCTTTTCGCCAGATGGGAATAATCACGACCTGAGTCGGAGCAATGCGGGGAGGCAGCCTCAAGCCCTTGTCATCCCCGTGGACCATGACGATTGCACCCACCAGGCGAGTCGTCACAGCCCAGCTGGTCGACCATGGAAACTCGCGACTGCCATCTCTATCTAGAAAGGTCACGTCGAAGGCCTTCGAGAAGTTCTGGCCGAGGTTGTGGCTGGTTCCCATCTGGAGCGCTTTCGCGTCTCCCATGAGGGCCTCCATGGTGTAGGTATAGAGAGCTCCGGCAAACTTCTCGCTTTCTGTTTTCCTGCCCTGGAGCACAGGGATCGCCAGCTCTTCCTCAATGAACCTGACGTAAAGATCGAGGATCAGACGCGCCTCTGTGTCAGCCTCCTCAAAAGTCTCGTGAGCAGTGTGGCCCTCCTGCCATAAAAACTCGGCGGTTCGAAGAAAGGGCCGAGTTCGAATTTCCCAACGGACTACATTTGCCCATTGATTGAGCAGGACCGGTAGGTCCCGATACGACTCGATCCACTTCGAAAGCATGTCATAGATGATCGTTTCCGAGGTTGGTCGTACCACCAGAGGCTCGGTCAGCTCCTCGCCGCCGCCATGTGTGACCACGGCTAGCTGCGGAGCAAACCCTTCGACGTGTTCCGCCTCCTTGTGTATGAAGCTGAGCGGTATGAAGAGAGGGAAATACGCGTTCTGATGGCCGGTGGCTTTGAGCTCCTTGTCCACGTGGGCCTGGATGCGCTCCCATATTGCATAGCCGTAAGGGCGTATGACCATTGAGCCTCGAACAGCCGTGTAGTCGGCCAGCTGGGACTTGAGCACGGTATCGATATACCAGGCGCTAAAGTCGTCCTCTCGCCGCTCTCCGGTGGCGTCCGTCGTCTGGGTCGCCATTGTGTTCAGCCCTTCTCAGTACCGAAATGCACGGATTGCTCTCCACTCGGCGTCGGTTGCAGTCATCCATTGGAAGAACGAGACGCCGATCGCGCCACTCAGCTTGCTTCCCCGCAGAAATCCTTTGATCTCTTCCGCTGAGGGAGCATTCGGGCCCATTTCTTCGTGGCCGAAGTTATCGAATGCCTGTCCAATGGGCTCGATCTTTGCGCCCGGTGCCGCTCGTCTAATCGCGAGAATCGAGTCCTCCGCGTACCGCTGTGAATAATCGGCCCCGTATCCCATTCCCCCGTAATTGAGCCCGCGGCTTGTAGCCGTCTGATGCCAATAGTCCATTGGGGCCACAACATTGTAGGACCGAGCCACGGCCCCGAACGGATACGAGGCTAGTGACTGAGCTGGATAGGTCACTCCAACAAGCAGATAGTGCTGGCCCAGATAGGCGCGTATCAGTTGCGAGTAGGCAGAGATCGCAGGGCCGGCCATGTTTCTTTCGAGATCGGCTGCGATGCCGTCAAATTGCTCTCCAGTCTTTGATCGGTACGCGGCGACCTCTCGCGTCAGTGCAACGTCCGACGCAATGTCATAGAGGTAGGGGTAGACCCACGCCAGAACGATGAGTCCGTGCCGGTGAGCCTCCTCGAGGAGCGGGCCTACCGACTGCTTCCCATGGAAACCTAGCGGCGAAATCGCGCTCTCGAGGTAGAGATGGCGGATGCCGGAGTCGAGAGCGGCTTGCACGATTGCCTTCGGATTGCTATCGGCTATTGGGCCCAACGTGATCCACATTCCCTTGCCGGCCGCTCCCTGCCAGAGGAGCAGTCCTCCCACCGTCGTGCGGGTTGGGTCCGGTCCGGCAAAGACCACAGAGTCCGCTCTGACCCATCCGCCGCGCATCCCGTACCAGATGCTTCCCGTCGCATCTTGCCTCCAGGCCGTCACCGCGACCGAACCCGCGGGAAGGACCGACAAGCGGTGCCCTCCGGGGCCTGAAAACAGTGGCGTCGGCGATGTCAACACGGCCGCTTGGTCCAGAGCAAGAGCGCCGTGGACCTGGACGTGGTAGTGAACTTCAGGAGCGCGATAGGTTGAAACCGTCTTCCATGGCTTTCGGAATACGACTTCGCGAGCTGGAAGCCAGCCCTTCACGCTCGCCCAGATGCGAACGTGTCTCCACTGCTGGGTCGTTTTCAGCAGTTCCACCTGTGTCTGTTCCACCAGCACGGCCACTACCGAAGCATGAGTGGAAGGTCCAGAGCGCAGAGAGACGCCGTCGTGCAGGACTAGACCGAGACGAGCCCCTTTTGAAGCGCTTCCGGCCGAGACCGAGTTTGGAAACAGCACCGCCGCCACGAGGGCGGCGGCAATAAGACGACGTAGACGCATTTAGGACTCTAGGTGGCCCCGTTCGCGTAGATATCGATAGAACTTAAGTCTCGCGATTTCCGGCTTACTCAACCGCCGTTGAATAATCTGCTGGATCGCGAGGCCGGCTCCAATAGCTGCAAGCGCCGCCAAAAGAACGGCGACCCCGAGGCCGCCTCCTGGCCTGCCGCCTGCCGGGGGAGTTTCGGGTCCCGACCAGGGCGTTTCATGGGCCATAGCTGCCTCCAGAACTCCGGAAAATCGGCACAGTATACCACCCCCTAGAATGTGAGCGCCGAGCCGCCGGGAAGGGGATCGACTGTGCCCAATCGACTCGAAAACGAGAAGAGCCCGTATCTGCTCCAGCATGCCGGAAACCCTGTCGACTGGTATCCCTGGGGCATGGAAGCTCTCGAGCATGCCAGAAATCAGCATCTGCCGGTGCTCGTGAGCATTGGCTATTCGGCCTGTCACTGGTGCCACGTCATGGCCCATGAGTCATTCGAAGATGCGGACGTCGCGCGTTTCATGAACCAGCATTTCGTGAATATCAAGGTCGATCGAGAGGAACGCCCGGATGTGGACTCCATTTACATGTCCGCCGTTCAAGCGCTGTCCGGACAGGGCGGTTGGCCCCTCAACGTCTTCCTCACGTCAGCCGGCAAGCCATTCTTTGGCGGCACGTACTTCCCGCCCGAGCCACGACATGGGCTCCCCAGCTGGACTCAGGTGCTGGAGGGCGTGTCGGCTGTCTTTCAGGAAAGTCCAGACGATGTCGAGCACAACGCCGAGGTACTGACGAACGCCGTTCGTCAGTCCCAGGGTTCCAACGTCGCTTTTGGAGATCTGGAAGAGAAGCACTTGCTGGGCGCTGTCGACACCGCGATTGGTCAGGGTGACTGGCAGCATGGCGGGTTTGGTGGAGCTCCGAAATTTCCGCAGCCCCTTGCCATCGAGTTTCTCCTACAGGCACACCACAGATTCGGCCGCCAGGACTCTCTCGACCTTGCACTGCTCACGCTTGCCCGTATGAGTGAAGGTGGGATTTACGACCATCTCGGAGGTGGCTTTCACAGGTATGCAGTGGATTCCGTGTGGTTGGTTCCGCACTTCGAGAAGATGTTGTACGATAACGCCCTTCTCGCACGCGTCTACCTCTACGCTTTCCAGATAACAGGCAACCCGCGACTCAGGCGAGTAGTAGAGGAGACTCTCGACTATCTGCTTCGAGACCTCAGAGCGTCCGAAGGTTCTTTCTACTGCTCGGAGGACGCCGACAGTGAGGGAAAAGAAGGCGTCTACTACGTCTGGAACCCGCAATCCGTCGCTCAGGCAGTCGGCCCGGAGCTCGCCGCTCTGGCCCGCGCGCGGTATGGAGTCACCGAGGGGGGCAACTTCGAGGGAAAGACGGTACTTACTGTTCGGTCCGGTGCCGAGGAGCTTGCAGAGGCATTCGGCCTCGACGTGGCCGACGCAGAAGCGTCGCTGCGCGACATCGACGTGCGGATGCTGGCCGCACGTCGATGTCGTGTTCGGCCGCAAACCGATTCGAAGACGCTCGTATCGTGGAATGCACTGGCAATACGGGCACTCGCGGAAGCGGGTAGCGTTCTCAAACGCCAGGACTACATCGATGCTGCGCTCACTGCGACGGAGTTCATTTTCAGAGAAATGCGGCCGGCCGGGAAGCTTGTTCGGAGCTTCAGGAGCGGGCCCGGCTCAGTTCCCGCCTTTCTCGACGACTACGCGTTCCTGGCCGAGGCGCT
This sequence comes from Chloroflexi bacterium UBA5177, assembly GCA_002413265.1. Taxonomy (GTDB): domain Bacteria; phylum Chloroflexota; class UBA5177; order UBA5177; family UBA5177; genus UBA5177. The sequence goes on along the minus strand of DHWR01000030.1, from coordinate 12,423 downwards.
GATCGCGCTCTCACAAGCCGCCGCCGATCCGGCCCATCTTCGTACAGCTCGTGAGATTTCGCAGGAGATGATAGAGCGCTTCTGGGATGAGGACGCCGGCTCATTCTTCGACACCCCACGAGACGGCGAGAGCCTGGTAGTCCGCCCTCGAAGTCTCTTCGACAATCCCATCCCGTCAGGCAATGCGTCGGCGGCGCGCGTTCTGCTGCTCCTTGAAGCCCTCACGGGAGAAGCAGAGCCTCGAAGGAAGGCGCTTTCAGTTCTCCGGGCGGCGGGCTCTCTAGTCGAGAAAGCGCCGCTGGGAGTTCCTTACCTGCTCTGCGCAGCGGATCTCGCCCTTGCTACTCCCATACAGATAGCTGTCACGGATGTCGGCAATCGGGATGAGCTGGACGGGATGCTTGACGAAGTGTTCAAACGATATCGCCCAAATGCCGTTCTCTCGGTCGGCGCCTCGGAAGCGTCTCCACTGTTGGTCGGGCGCCAGCCGATCGAAGGGAAGACGACGGCTTACGTCTGCGAACACTTCTCCTGCCAATTTCCTGTTACTGAGCCGGCGGCCCTCGCAAGACAGCTCGACGGTATCCGACCTAATGGATCGAGATCGAGTTGATGAATACGTCCTCCAGCGGGTCGGAGAGTTCGTTACTACCTGGATTCACTCCCACAGGAGTGGAGGCGATCTTTTCAGCCACATTCATGCCCGACGTCACCTTTCCGATGATTGTGAAGTTCGGCGCCAGAAGCGTGCCGGCGTGCCCCACTATGACGAAGAACTGAGATCCGTTCGAATTCGGTTGACTGGTGCGGGCCATAGTGACGTCACCGATCGCGTACGGCCGGGCCGGCTTCTCGACTCTGAAGGTATATCCGGGGCCACCGAAACCCGTCCCGGTTGGATCGCCGGACTGGATGTATCGTCCCTTGATGATGCGATGAAATATGTTCCGGTCGTAGAAGTGGTGCCGCGCGAGAAAGATGAAGTTGTTCACGGCGAGCGGAGCCAGTCGCGGTGCCAGTTGGATGACCATTGTTCCGTCGCTCGTTCTCACTGTCGCCGTGTACAAACCCCTCGTGTTGATCGACATCCGCGGAGGCGCCGAATAGAGATGCGGTGAGTGAGTCGGCGTCGGCCCCGGGGACTGCGCTGCGGAGCCGCACCCAGCAACCAGCAGGATGACCGGCGTCAAAACAAGTAGTCGCAAGCTTCCTAATCACTCCACAAAGTCGCTCTGCGGACGGCCCGAACGCCGTCACAACGATGTGCTGTACGGCTTTGGAGTTTATCAGGAGTGTCCCGGCAGCCGTGCTTAAGATGAAGAGCGAGATCGAGTGGGCGAGAAGGCAGGGCGCGTGCGCGACATATCCAAAATCGTTGAAGACGTTGAAGAACAGCTCCCTGCATTCGCGCGAGACGTCATTCGGACGCATCTGGATACGGCTGAGACCTACAACCGCACCTTCCTCGATCAGCCGGACCAACGTGATCAGCACCAGATGCAGTGGCACCAATGGGGGATACTCACCCACACCAGAGTATTCCTGCACCTCTACGAGTCAATAGTCCCCGATCGATTGAAGGGCTGGGATTTGTGGGAGCAGACCCGTGCTTGGCTGGCTCAAACCATAGATGACGTCGAACGCTGGGACCTTCTCAAGATCGCGATCCTGCTGCACGACATCGGTAAATTCGGCTCGCGAACTGTCGGGAGCGGAGGCTTCCACTTTGCCGGGCACGAGAAGCTGTCCGGGGAGATAATCCGCAACGAGTTGCATCTGGAAAGATTCGGCCTGTCTCCGGACCAGGTGGCATATGTGGCGCTCGCAGCACAGGATCATTTCGTTCTGGCATTGGCACGAAAGAAGGCTCGCCAGCTCGGCAGCTTCACGCTGGATTTTCCCCGATCGAAAGAATTTCGAGAGTTCGCGCTCAACACGCAAGCCTCGCATCCCGAAGACTACGTTGAGATCGGGGTATTGTTCCTCGGAGACTCCATGGCCAAGGCGGATCCACATGAAGGGCCGGAGAAGGCAGTGGCTCAGAATCCGATCAATGAGGCTGTAGCTCGTGCCCATCTCGAGATAGTGCTGAAGGACAGCCCCGTATAATCATGCGTGTCAACCCTACGAATCAGGGAACGTCAATTCTTTAGCTCGAAGAGCGCATGCTAAGCGGCACCGTAACACTCAAAGAGGACGATCTCCAGTTCATTAGTAACGCGGCCGGGGATGTTCCTACCGAAAATCCCGGCGGCCTCGGAATGTACTTTCGGGACACGCGCTTCCTGAATCGATTCGAGCTGACAGTGAACGGCCTCAAACCGGTCGCTCTCTCTCATTCAACCGACAAGCAGTACATCGCTACCTTCCAATCGGTCAATCCGCCGCTAACGACCTCAGAGGGCCGCCGAGTAAAGCAGCAGACGGTCAGCATCAGACGGAGCCGGTTTGTGACCGGTGAGGGCCTTTTCGAAAGACTTGGATTTCTTAATTGCAATCAGTTTCCTGTGGATCTCGAGGTGCGCCTGGCCGTCGACGCGGATTTTCGAGACATCTTTGCCGTTAGAGGCTTCAAGACGCAGAGGGTAGCGGGCCGCATCACGGTTTCCTTCGGCGAGGGACGGATAGACTTTTCGTACCGTGGCCGCGATGGCGTGGAGCGCCGCACGCACGTGGGCTTCAATCGGGAAGCGGAAGCGACTTCGAGCCAGGAAGTGCGCTTCGAGCTGCACCTCGAGCCCAACCGCCCGGACTCAATAGTCATCCACGTCCAACCCTGGATGACCGACGAGAAAGTAGAACACGAACCGAATTTCGAGCATGGACTCGAAGCCCTGGCCCGCTCGTACAAAGAGTGGGACGATACGTCGACCCGCATCACGACCAACAACGAGCTGTTTGACCGCCATTTGCTACGCGCCAGTCGCTACGACACGCGAAAGCTGATTGAGAGGACGCCTCAGGGTCTCGTACCCGATGCCGGTATCCCTTGGTACGCGGTGCCGTTCGGCCGTGATGCAATCATCACCTCGCTTCAAACGCTGATGTACAACCCGTCGATTGCGGAGGGCACGCTCCGATTCCTGGCGGCTCACCAAGGGACCGAAGTGGACGCCTACCGGGAGGAAGAGCCCGGCAAAATATTCCACGAAATCCGCCGGGGTGAGCTGGCCAGCTTGAAGGAGGTGCCGCACACCCCGTATTACGGAACGGTCGACGCCACGCCGCTATTCTTGGTGCTCCTCGAGGAGACCATGAATTGGCTCGGGTCGACCGAACTCTTCAACGACCTGTACCCGTCCGCCATCTCGGCACTCGAGTGGATCGACCAGTATGGCGATCTGGACGGGGACGGCTACGTTGAATATATTTCGCACCGACCCGGCGGCGTGGCAAACCAGGGTTGGAAAGATTCCGTCGACTCGGTACAGTTTCCCGACGGCGCAATTGCAGAAGCCCCTATCGCACTTGTGGAAGTCCAGGGCTACGTGTACCAGGCGAAGCTCGGAATGGCCCGGCTGCTCAAGAGGCAAGGAGTCGGGACCGAGCTCGCCGAGAAGCTAGAACTCGAGGCCGCCCAGCTTCGACACCGCTTCAACCGCGATTTCTGGATGGAAGACGAAGGGTATTACGCGTTGGCGCTTGATCGAGAGAAGCGCCAGGTGCCATCCGTCACGTCGAACGCCGCCCACTGCTTGTGGTCAGGCATCTGCGAGCCCGACAAGGCGCGGATAGTCGCCGACCGACTCGTAAACCGAGACATGTTTTCTGGCTGGGGTGTACGCACCCTGTCGGCTGACTCGCCAAATTACAACCCCATGAGCTACCACAACGGCTCGGTCTGGCCGCACGACACCATTCTCATTGCTCTTGGCCTTCGACGAAGCGGATTCGCCGAGCAGGCGATTAAGATCGCCACGGGGATAACTGAAGCCGGCTTCCGGTTCTCTGATGCGCGGTTACCCGAGCTGTTCTGTGGGTTCGAGCGCGACAAGCGGTTCAACTCTAGTCCGGCGGCCTACATTGTCTCGTGCAGCCCCCAGGCCTGGGCAGCCGGTTGCGTGTTCATGCTTCTGCAAACAATTCTCGGCCTGGAGCCCGATTTCGACAACGGCACGGTCAACGCGGCTCCGTTACTCCCTGAGACCTTTCGCCGTATCAGACTGGAACACTTGCGAGTCGGAGAACAGCGCCTCGATGTCGAATTTGATGCTCAAGGCTATCGAGCAGCCGTTACTTCGTTGGAGGAGAATCGCGCCGGCGCTGCCGCCGGACAGCGATGAGCCGGCGCATCCTGGTGGTGCATTACACACCTCCGGGAGTAGTCGGAGGCGTAGAGAGCGTCATCCTCGAACATGCGCGCCTGCTCACTGAACGAGGCTTCGAGGTCCAGATCGTGGCTGGCCAAGAGGGCTCCGGTGGGATGCGCGTGCACGTGGTCCCCGAGCTCAACGTTGCCGCACCGGAAGCTGTCGCCCTGGAAAACGAGCTCGCGCAGGGACTGGTCGGCCCACGGTTCTGGCACATGCGGGGCCGCATACTGGAGCGGCTTGTTCCCCTCGCTTCAGGCGCGCATCGCGTTATCGTGCACAACGCTCTGACTCTTCACTTCAGTCTCCCTCTCACCTCGGTTGCGTGGCATCTTGCGGCCACCGTCGCTCGACGTCGTGTCATCGCGTGGTGCCACGATCTCTCGTGGACCAATCCTCTCTATGTGTCGACCATGCACCCCGGGCACCCCTGGGACCTCCTGAGATATCCCGCTCCTGGCGTCCAATACGTGACCGTGAGCTCCGAACGCCGCGGCGAGCTACTGGCGCTCTGGGGAGATCAAGTCGAGGATGTCATAGTCGTTCCCAATGGGATCGACCCCATGGCCTTTCTTCGGCTATCTCCGACTGCTCGTGACATCGCGAGCCGTCACCAACTGGCCGACCGAGACATGGTGCTTCTTCTGCCCGTCAGGATAACCCGTAGGAAAAACGTCGAGCTCGCGATTCGTGCAGTGAAGGCACTCGCCAACCGCGGAGTCGATGTCCTTTTCCTCGTCTCCGGACCCACTGCGCCACACCACCCGGTCCGATCGATGTCCTATCTCGACGAGCTGAAGCAGTTGTGCGCTTCTCTCGAGGTGGAGGAGAGGGTGATCTTTTTGGCCGACACGCGAGACGCGAACCTAACCACCCAGACCGTCTCCGAGCTTTACGCGCTGTCCGACGCCCTGCTCCTCCCAAGTACTCAGGAAGGATTCGGGTTACCGATCCTCGAAGCCGGCTTGGCACGCGTGCCGGTCATTCTCACCGACATCCCCGTGTTCCGTGAGGTCGGAGGGGAACATGTTCATCGTTTCGACCTCCAGGACGACCCTGATACAATTGCCGCGAAGATTTTGGGCGTGCTGGAAGGGGCACAGTCACGCCTCTATCGCCGCGTGCTTCGGGAGTACTCATGGGACAGCATCATTGAGGGCCGCCTTCTGCCGCTCCTCGAAGGCCCAAGCGTGGGGAAGGCATAAGGCCGACGTTGGACAAGCAAGCCTCCTCGGGTGACGGCCGACTGAATGTACTCGTACCCGCGGCAAAGCTCTCTACCTCACGCAGCTTGTTGGACGTAGCGACCGCGCTCCTCGACTCGTACGGAGGCCACGGAACTGTTCTCAGCGTCGTGGAGGTGCCCAGTGAACGTTCACTGAGCGAGGCGGCACTACTCGCTCGCCGCCGTCGTGAGCTGCTTCGCCGCGTTGCATCCATGCATCCTGGTCGCGAATACAGGGCCGAGGTGCGCACCTCCCATTCTCTGGAGAGCGGGATACGCGAGGCCGCTGAAGACTCGTCTGCAGACCTCCTTCTGCTCGGTTGGAAGCCGGGAAAGCATCGGACCGAGAATGACATGCTCGAGACCCTGGTCGACGACCCTCCATGTGACATCGCCGTCGTGAAGGAAGGCTCCTCCCGCCGCGTGTCTCGGGTGCTGATCCCAGCCCGAGGCGGGCCGCACGCTCGCCTCGCTCTTAAACTGGCCGAAGCAATGGCTGAGCGCCACGAGGCAGTCTTGACGCTCATGCACATCAGCGCGTCTCACTGGAGCCCTCGCCGAAGAGAGATTGAAGAGCGCTATTTCCAGATCATTCGGCAGGGCGTTCAATATTCCCGGATCCAGCTCCTTCAGATCGAGGCGGATTCAGTCGAGACCGCTCTCCTTTCTTATGGCGCCGACCAGGATGTCATCGTCATGGGATCGTCTGGTCGGGACGAGACCTCGCCGTACCTCTTCGGCCGCATCCCCACGGCCGTTGCCGAGGGACTCAATGCGCAGGTAATCGTTGTGAAAACCCGCGAACCGGTGACCATGAGTACTTTTGGTCGAAAGGGCCTAGCCGAGGTTGCCGCCGGGAATATATCCGAGCTGGTGGATCGCTGGTTCGCCGAAAACACCTTCCACAGCCGCGAATTTCGCTCGCTTCGCTACCTCATTGATCTCAAAGAGCGCCAGGGGCTCACGATCAGTCTCGTGCTGCCGACGCTCAACGAGGAAAAAACTGTAGGCAACATCATTTCGACTATCAAGTCGGCGCTAGTGGATAGGTATCCGCTCCTCGATGAGTTCATTGTTATCGATAGCAATTCCGAGGATCGGACTGCCGAAATAGCCACATCTCTGGGCGTGCCGGTTCACAGGCACCCGGAGATCTTGCCGGAATATGGCTCCCACGTGGGCAAAGGAGAAGGGCTGTGGAAGAGCCTCTACGTCACGAAGGGAGACATCGTGGTGTGGATCGACTCCGACATCACCGGCATTCACCCGAAGTTCGTGTATGGGTTGATAGGACCCTTGCTCACGCAGCCGCACCTCGGCTTTGTCAAGGGGTTTTACCGTCGCCCCTTGAATTTGGGAGGCAAGCTCGCCACCACCGGTGGCGGCCGTGTGACCGAGCTCACCTCTAGGCCCTTATTCAACCTCTTCTACCCGCAGCTGTCCGGTTTGGTTCAGCCGCTGGCGGGCGAGATGGCGGGGCGGCGAGAGGTGCTGGAATCTGTCCCGTTCTTCACGGGCTATGGTGTTGAGACCGGGCTCTTGATCGACATTCTGGACCAGTTCGGCCTTCGCAGCATTGCTCAAACCGATCTCGAAGAGCGAATCCACAGAAATCAGTCACTGCTGGATTTGAGCAAGATGGCATTCGCCATCGTTCAAGTGGTGATCAAGCGATTGGGAGAGAAGGAGCGGCTTCACCTCCTCGAGGACGTGAGTACGACGATGAAGCTCATTCATTACTCCCCCGAAGAGCTCTACCTGGAGGAGAGGGAGATACGCGAGTATGAGCGCCCACCCATTAACTCCCTGGTTGAGTATGCGAGCCGTGCCTCCGGGCCCCAATTGAATCGTTTGAACCCCGCCACCGCTGCCGCTAGCGAAGTGTAGGGCCAGAAACAGAATCACCAGGGCCGCTACGAGAATGACCGTTCGCACTGCCATCGCACAGCCCATACCCATGCTGGCCGCGGCGACGTCGACGCAACCGAGATTCTCCTGGAACTCTGAGGGTTCCTCCTCGAGCCTGTAGGGTTGGCTCATCCCGGGTTCTAGTCGTCCTCGAAGGGAGAGAAGCGCGGGGCTGCGACCTCAGGCACCCGAATCGAAGCGTTGCCTTGAATGACGGTTTGGCATGCCAGTCTCAAGCGGCCGGCTTCGAGCCCCAACCGTTCCCGCTCAAGAGACGAGACGGGCGACAGAGCCTCAGACCCTGCGACGACTTCGACTCGGCAGGATGTGCAGAAGCCATGGCCGCCACACACGTGTCGGTGATCGATTCCGGCGGACAGTATGGCATCGAGGAGACGCTGTCCTCGCCGCGAAACGAGATCTTCATCCCCGTAGCGAAGCTTTACACGATCCGTTTCTGAAGACGGGGCGGCCATGTCAGACATTGGCGATTCTATCAGCGCTCTTTAAGCTTGATCGACGAGCGTATCCGCGATCGACCACGCTTGCTCCCGATCGTTGGGTGAGAGGCGGCCCTCGACGACCTCGTCCTCGAGCTCATTCTTGATCTTTGCGATCCATGGGCCTGGAGGCCGATCGTAGCGCTGCATCAGCTCATCGCCGCTCAAAGGGCTCTTCAGATTGCTAGTCGATACCTGATTCAGCTCACTGAGGCGCGCTTCCAGGGCATCAAACTTCCAAGCGTTGTCGGATCGCCCCATCTCCCCGTGAGCCGCCGCATCTGCGCGAGCCAGCTCGATGGCATTTCCAAGCTGAGGGCCGAGGCGCATCATAAGCCTTCGCACGGCGCCGTCTGACCAGTCATCGGCGTATGCGTGGAGCTGCATGTGAGTCTCCACGACCCGAGCCACCTCTTCGATGAAATTGTTTGAATATCGAAGTCCACTGAGGATGTGTCGCGCCATTTCGGCGCCGATCTCCTCGTGATGGAAAAACCGAGGCCGGCCATCCGGCTCGTGGCTGCGTGTTCTGGGCTTCGCAATGTCGTGCAGCAGAGCTGCCCAGCGAAGGTTGGGCCTCGGAGAGACCGCCTCGACCACTCGCATTTCGTGCTCCCACAGTCCCAATGGGTGACGCGGGCCATGATCGTGCATGCGAGTCAGTTCGAGCAGTTGGGGAACTGAGCTCAGTATCAAACCGCTGTCCCTCAGCGCCGCCAGGGCACGAGACGGGCGGTTGCCAACGAGCATTCTCGAGTATTCGTCGCGTACCCGCTCTCTGGATATCGACCTCACACCTTCGGCCGACCCAAGGATGGCGCTCCAGGTTCCCCGCTCGATCACGCCGTCGAATCGTGCGGCAAACCGTACTGCCCGCAGCAGGCGTAGCGGATCCTCTGCAAATCGGCGCCGCGGATCCCCCACGGCCCGCACCAGTCTCTTCGAGATGTCCTGAACTCCCCCGAACGGATCGATCAGAGAGCCGTTTAGAGGGTCGAGGGCCATAGAGTTGATGGTGAAATCGCGGCGAGCCAGATCCGCTTCAAGACTCCGCCCGAATTCGACCGTTGGCTTCCTCGAACCAAGATCGTACTGCTCGTCTACGCGGTAGGTCGTGACCTCGATCAGCCCTGTATCCAGCCTTGCGCCAATGGTCCCGTATTTTTCGCCAACTCGAAAGGGACGCGCTCTCGGGTAGCTCGAGAGAAGCTCAAAGCTGACGTCTGGAAGGGCCGAAGTTGCGAAGTCGAAATTCACCTCCGATTCTTCAGCACCAAAAAGAGCGTCTCGGATGGCTCCGCCCGCCAGATACAGCTCCTCTCCATGAGCTCTGAAGTGTTGAGCGAGAGCGTGCGGTACGGAGCCGGCTTCGAACAGCCTCTGCAATGTCTCCTGACCCACCGTGACCCTCCCGATAACACATCATCTGCTACCTCAATCGGGCGAAATTCCCAGAGATTGCGTTATACTGTATGGAATTTTACATAACCGGGCTTCGGGGAGATGCAGATGAAGTGCCCGTTTTGTGGACACAACGACTCCCGGGTCGTTGACTCGCGGGACATCGAGGCAGGCGAAAGCATCCGTCGCAGGCGCGAGTGCACCTCGTGCGGACAACGTTTCAGCACCTACGAACGCGTCGCCCTCAGCCTTCAGGTCGTGAAGCGCGACGGACGGCGCGAAGAATTCGATCGCCACAAATTGGTCAAGAACATGTGGAAGGCCTGCGAGAAACGCGATCTTCCGGTCGAAACCGTGGAGGCGCTTGCCAGAAACATCGAGCACCGAATTCATCGCCTAGGAACGCCGGAGATACAGAGCACCTTAATCGGCGAGTACGCCATGGAAGCGCTCCGTGAGCTCGACCAGGTCGCATATATCCGGTTCGCCAGCGTTTACAAATCATTTGCAGATCTGGACGACATGCGGCGGGAGATGGAGCGTCTGGCCTCGTCGGAAGCCGGCGAGAAGGCACGCGTCGGCTAAGATGCGGGCGTCATGCCGCCCGTTACGACGCAGCAAACGGTAAGACCTTTCGTCCGACGTTCGCGCCTTCTTCACGGAGTCACTCATGCGGTTGGAACTCGGCATGGAGGGGTCAGCCCGGCTCCATACGCAACCTTGAACGTGGGCCTGAGTACGCCTGACTCGGAAGCCAACGTGCTCGAAAATCGCCGCCTTCTTCTCGAAGCCTGCGGCGCGCCAGGACAGGTCTTCTCGGCGCGCCTTGAGCACGGCCGTCACGTCTCCGTCTTCAGGGATGGCGTTGACGGCACACCTGCCACGCAGGAGGACTTTTTTCGCGGCGACGGCGTGGTCAGCAATTCGCCAGGCACCTCATTCTTGATGACGTTCGCGGACTGCGTGCCGCTGTTGTTCTGGGACCCGTATCGCCGAGTGATTGGACTGGCCCATGCCGGCTGGCGCGGGACGGCTCTGCGCATTTCGGAAGCGATGATCGAGACCGTGCAGGCAGAATTTGGCTGCCGGCCGTCAGATATTCTCGTCTCGATTGGGCCGTCGATAGGTCCATGCTGTTATGACGTTGGCCCACAGGTGCTTGAGAATTTCGCGGAGAACGGGACTTACGCATCCGTGCGGCCAGCCGGCGAGAAGTGCATGCTCGATCTCTGGAACACGAACCGATGCCAGCTTGCCTCGGTTGGAGTGAGGGACGAGCATATCGAGATGCTAAACATCTGCACGAGCTGCCACGTAGCCGACTACTTCTCACATCGAGCCGAACACGGCCAGACCGGTCGGTTTGGCGCCTGCATCGGTCTCGCATCCAAGGGCTGAGGTGGACGTCGCCGGCAGACTGGCGAGCGTGCGGCTCTCCATCGAGGAAACGCTGAGCGCAGCCGGCCGAACGGACGCGGTGACGCTCGTAGCCGTCTCCAAGTCGTTTCCAGCGGAGTCGCTGCTAGATGCTTACCGCGCGGGACAGCGAGATTTTGGCGAAAACAGGGTTCAGGAGGCGGCAGCGAAGCGCGAAGAGCTCAAGAGCTTTACGCCGAACATCCGCTGGCATCTCATCGGACACTTGCAAACCAACAAGGCAAGGGCCGCGGTGACGTCCTTCCAAATGATCCAGTCACTGGACAGCAAAAGGATTGCCGACGCGGTGAACCTGCGAGCGAACCAGCTCGACATCAAGGTACCCGCGCTCTTCGAGGTCAACGTCGCGGGAGAGACGTCGAAGAGTGGCTTTGAACCCGACGATCTTTGCCGCCAGGTGTCGGAGCTCCTCGAACTTTCTAATATCGAGCCGTGTGGCCTGATGACCATCGCTCCCCTGGTTGACGATCCGATCGAGGTTCGGCCGATTTTTTCCCGTCTGCGGGATCTGCGCGATGAAATCCGGGAGCGCTTTGCACTCGGTAGCTTCTCCGAGCTCTCCATGGGAATGAGCAACGACTATCAGGAGGCGATCCGGCAAGGCGCTACAATAGTGCGGCTTGGAAGAGCCGTTTTTGGAGAGCGGGCGGGGAATCCGTGAATTAGCCATGGGTATTTTCTTGGCGAACTTTGTGACCATCCTTGGGTACGTGCTGATGATCGCGATCATCGTGCGGGCGCTTCTCAGCTGGTTCATGCCCGCGGATTCGAGCCCATTCGGTCGGATGCTGACCGAGATAACCGAGCCGGTCCTCAGGCCGATACGGCGAGTCCTCCCGCCCATGGGCGGTCTCGACCTCTCACCGCTCGTAGCCATAATCCTGGTACAGCTCATCGCAAATCTCCTGGTGCAGGCTATTCAGAGCACCACCTGAGATGGCGCACGCGGTCCTGCGCGTCAGGGTGTCGCCAAAGGCACGAGACAACGACATCGCGTTCGACGGAAACGAGCTGCAGGTTCGCGTCCAGTCCGTACCAGTTGACGGGAAGGCGAACCGCGACATGCTGAAGTACCTCGCCAAGAGGCTGCGCATCGCGCCGTCAGACGTCACCATCTTGCGCGGTGACAGCAGCCGGCATAAAGTCGTTCAGATCGCCGAATTGGACCTGCAGGAAGTGATGCGCCGGCTTGGCTTTGGAGACTAGTGGGTCAAACTCCGGCCGGTGAATCCGGCGAGCCAACCCGGACTCGACGGTAGACTTATGCACCACATTTCGACGAGGCAGCGAGCGGCGTGACGACGTTTTCTACGCCCAAAGGGACTCAGGACATCCTGCCTGAGGACTGGCCCTACTGGAATTTCGTGATTAGCCACGCCGAAGAAGTGGCTCGCCTGTTCGGATACCTCCGCATCGAGACCCCAACCATCGCCGAAACGTCCCTCTTCTCGAGAACGAGCGGCCAGGCAACCGACATCGTCGAGAAAGAGATGTACAGCTTCCTGGATCGCAGCGGAGACGAGATTTCGCTTCGTCCCGAAACGACCGCTCCGGTGATGCGGGCCTACTTACAGCACGGCATGCACAAGCTGCCACAGCCGGTAAAGCTGTACTACATCGAGCACAATTTTCGGGCGGAGAA
>DHWR01000316.1:2088-2638 GCA_002413265.1 Chloroflexi bacterium UBA5177 | reverse complement strand
GTCATGCCGCTTGCCAGCGTCCGGGTCATGTTCGAATGTACTCCGCCGGAGTTGGCTCGCTAGTCCTGCATAGCCCATTGAAGAAGCGGGACTTCAGCGTCTTAGGAGAGGTTGCGGCGTTCTACTGACAAGCGACTCTGTTCGGGCTCTGCGCGCACAGATCGCTCGACAGGGGCCCGATAACCGCGAATTTATGTGAGAGCCTGTCAAAGGCGAGTTTCTCGCTCGCGTGCTTAGCGGGTCTATCATTTGAGCATCGCGCGAAGTACATGGCTGCGAGGTCGCGACTCGCGCAAACATATCGCTGCCACAGTCTCTGAGAAGGGGAGAAGGCCATGGCAAATCGCTCTCAACCCGTACTTGAATTTCCGAGGCAATACGCGAGAGGCAATGGAGTTTTACCGCGGCGTATTTGGCGGAAAGCTGACTACGTCGACCTTCGCCGAATTCCATGCGTCGTCGGACCCGTCCGAGGACGAGCTGGTCATGCACTCAGCGCTGGAGGCTCCCGGAGGCATCAGCTTCATGGCGGCGGACGTCCCGAACCGCA
>DHWR01000316.1:0-1831 GCA_002413265.1 Chloroflexi bacterium UBA5177 | reverse complement strand
TTCGGAATGTGCTCTGAGAAATTCGGCGTTAATTGGTTGGTGAATATTTCCGGACGAAGCGCTTCGGCGGTCGCCTGATTCTCTGACCTCCTTGTAACTACCAGCAAGAAGGTCTCGAGGAAGCGGAGTCAAAGCTCTAGCTACAAGGGTGGCACCCCTAAAGGGGTGCGGCTACAACGGGTAGGGCCTGGGCGTGGCGTGGCTTCTGCTACCGCCCTTACCCAATGCGTCGATGTAGGTACAGTCCCTAAGTTCACCTCTAAAGGCCCAGGGCTACGAGCTCCTGAACATTATTTGGTCCAACGGCTCTGATGAAGAGCATCCCGTTGGCGACCATGAGGTCATTCTGCTCCGGGTAGGCGTAATAAGCGGATGACAGTCCTATGACACCTATGACCTTACCGGTCGCCGCTTTCAGGGCGACGACCTTCACCGGCTCCCCGAGGGCATACGTCAGCACGTACAGGACGCCGTTGGCCTCGGCCATGCGCTGAACGTTTGGGATGGACCGGTTCCAGATGATCGCTCCGGTAAGGGCGTCGAGGGACTCAACGCCGACGGCCGGCCTGACTCGCTCGACGAAAACTTGGGTCGGCGTGACGGCATGAGGCCAGCTGTCGACGGCGTATGGCGGACCGATCGCCCGCTTCCAGACCCGCTGACCGGTGCCGTCATAGGCAAGCAGATACACGGACTTCTTGCCGATGGAGGCCACCGTGTAGGAGAGCGTGGATCCTGCAAACCAGGGGCCGAAAACCGATGCCTGCTGTGCCACCGTGCGTCCACTGACCTCGTCATAGAAGGCTGCGCCGGCCCTGGTGACGGTCAAGACCCTCCCGTGACTCCCGATCGTTCCTTGGGCGGTTGCCGAGCTGAACGTGTGGAGGATGGTACCGGTCGTTGGGTCGACGGTGTAAAGGTTAGAGGTGCTCGATCGAGTCGTGGTCGCGTAACCAACCAGCAGCACCTTGGTGTCGGACGTCGGATCCAGATAGGTTCCTCCACTCAGACCTAAGGGGGCGGGCATCTGCTGGAGCTTCTCTCCTGATAACGGATCGAGCAGCTGAAGCAGGTGGCCAGCGACGACCAACCCATCAGAGATCACCGATAAGCCGCCCATCGCGTCTTGGGGGAAGGTATGAACCGTCTTTCCGGAAAGCGCATCCACCGCCCGCGCGTGTATCTTGTGCCTGGCCGTGATCGGCAGGTACACCTTGCCATTCGATACGACCGGATACGACTGCGTGGGAATCGGCAGCGCCCACTTCACCTTGAGCCTCAGCACGTTGGCGGCCGTGAGCGTCTTCTCCTGGAGGTTACTGTCCGAATGCGCGGCATCGGCGTCGAGCGAGGGCCAGTTGGAATGCGGGAAGGAACCGGCGGCAGAGGCGTGCACCGGCAGAAGAAAACTTAGAATGGCGCAGAAGAGCCACCGTTTCATGGCGCCGAATGATACTGCATCGGCGAAGAGGGCCGAAAGGAAAAGCGTGTCGAAAGGTCAAGGGGTGGTCGACTCCGCGATGGTTATCGAACTAACGCGAGAACTGGTTCGTTTTCCGTCGGTGAACCCTCCGGGAAACGAGGCCGAGGTTGCCTCGTTTCTTGCCGGGCGGATGCGCGAACTGGGCCTCGAAGCGGAGACCCAGACCGTCCAGGAGGGCCGGTCGAACGTCATCGGCCGTTTGCCCGGCGGCTCGGCTCCGCCCCTCGTATTCACGGGCCACGTCGACGTGGTGCCACCAGGAAACCAGAAGTGGGAGCATCCGCCATTCGATGCAGAGCTGGTCGATGGACGCATCTACGGACGAGGCTCCGCGGATATGAAGGGTGG
>DHWR01000238.1:10308-10924 GCA_002413265.1 Chloroflexi bacterium UBA5177 | reverse complement strand
GCTCGCCGGCCTGGACTTGCTGGATAGCTGCCATGGTGAGTTTTCCCATGGGGGTGAGGACCCACCGAGCCGATAGGGCCGAGGTGAAGCTACCGTCGCGCTGTCCACGGGCTATGAGCCCGTACAGCTCTAATGCCAGCTCGTCTTTCTCGTCGTGGCGCATTTCCTCCTTGGAGAAGCCCTCCTCGGCGAGAATCCGGTAACGATCGCCCACGCTGATGAGGCCGGCGATGACGCGCCTCATCGCATCTTCCGCGTTTCCTTCCTCCGGTCGGCTGTCGACGACGGCCGCGCAAGCATCTTCCATCGCCTGACTTTTGATGGCCCGGATCAGGTCCTCCCGCGTGCGGAAATGCCGGTAGAGGGTGGTGCGGCCGATACCGGAGATATCGGCGATCTCCTGCATGGTGCGGCCACGGCCCTCCGCCAAGACGTGGGCCGCCTGCTCGATGATCCGACGCTCAGTGCGAGTACTCTCGGATTTCTCTTGGTACATTTTTGTTCCGTTCTGTGCTAGTGTGTCTCACACGGCACTTGCACGACGTTAGTGTAACAGAATTGTCACAAGTCCCACGGAGAAAGGTCTGACTCATGAGTACCTCTACTACCGATCGGC
>DHWR01000238.1:8559-10067 GCA_002413265.1 Chloroflexi bacterium UBA5177 | reverse complement strand
CCTCCAGCCAGACCTTCGGGGGCAAGCTGGTCGACGATTTCAGCATCCCCAACTCCGACGCGCAGCGTGCAAGCGACCTGCTCCAGAGTCGCTTCCCGGCTCAGGCGGGCGACTCCGCCCAGATCATCTTCAGTGCTCCAGGTGGACTCCGATCTCCAGAAACCAAGAGCGCAATCACTGCCGCGCTGTCTTCGGCCGCACGCATCCCTGGCGTGACGAGCTCGGGCAATCCGTACACGGGCGCAAGCGGCGCAGTCAGCGCGTCGGGGACGATCGGCTACGCCTTCGTTCAGTTCCGACAGCAAGCCTTCAACGTACCCAAGACCAGCGTGACCGAACTGCAGCAACGAATCAATAACGCGACCGCCGGTCACGGGATCACGGTGGCATACTCGGGCCAGGTCATTCAGGCGGCGCAGCCGGTCTCGACAGGCTCGAGCGAGCTAATCGGCATCGCCGCCGCCATCATCATCCTGCTCATCGTCTTCGGGACAATCGTCGCCGCCGGCCTGCCCATCATCGTCGCTCTGATGTCGCTTGGGCTCGGCCTTTCACTGCTGACGCTCGCCGCGGCCCTGACCCGCTTCAATACCATCACCCCGATCCTCGCCACCATGATCGGCCTCGGCGTGGGCATCGATTACTCCCTCTTCATCGTGACGCGCTTCCGCCAGGCGTTGCATGAGGGCATGTCGCCGGAGGACGCGGCGGCCACGGCGGGCGCCACGGCCGGTCGCGCGGTGGTCTTCGCCGGGGTCACGGTTGCGATTTCCATCTCGGGACTGGCCGTGATCGGACTCGACTTTGTGACCAAGCTCGGTCTGGGCGCAGCCATCACCGTTCTCACCACGGTGGTGACGGCGGTTACGCTGCTGCCGGCGGTGCTCCGGCTCTTTGGGCACCGGATCGACCGGCTGCGGGTGCCGTTCGTTCGCGCGCGGGACGACTCGGAGGCGGGACGTGAGAACACGCTGGTCGCCCGTTGGGGCCGTTTCGTCACCAGCCATGCACGTTCCGTAACGGTGGCTGCCCTGCTCTTGCTGGTCGGGCTTGCCATCCCGGTAACGACGCTGCATCTGGGCTCTTCCGACGCCGGTTCCGATGCCAAGGGATCGACTTTCCGTCAGGCATACGATCTGCTCGGCAAGGGCTTTGGACCGGGCTTCAACGGGCCGCTGCTGGTGGCTGTCGACACGGGCGGAAACAAGGCGGTGGGCGCGGAGCTCGCCACGGCGTTCCGTCACGATCGTGGTGTCGCCTCTGTACCGCTCCCGGTCTTCAATCCTGCCGGCAATACGGCCTTGATCACGGTGTTTCCAACCACCCAGCCGCAGTCGACCGCCACGTCGGATCTCGTCACGAGGCTCCGGGGACAAGTCGTCCCAGCCATCCTGCGCGGCACGAAGGCGCATGCCTACGTCGGCGGACAGACGGCAGCCTTCGACGACATTGCCGCCCAGATCGCTTCCCGCCTGCCGCTCTTCCTGCTGGTGGTGGTCGGCATCACC
>DHWR01000238.1:7837-8507 GCA_002413265.1 Chloroflexi bacterium UBA5177 | reverse complement strand
GCGGCACGAAGGCGCATGCCTACATCGGCGGACAGACGGCAGCCTTCGACGACATTGCCGCCCAGATCGCTTCCCGCCTGCCGCTCTTCCTGCTGGTGGTGGTCGGCATCACCTTCCTCGTTCTCAGCATGGCCTTCCGCTCGATTGTCATTGCCTTGAAGGCAGCGCTTGGCACCGTCTTCTCTGGGCTGGCCTCCTTCGGGGCGCTGGTGCTGGTGTTCCAACACGGCTACGGGCTCAGCCTGATAGGTCTCGACCGCACCGCGCCAATCGAGTCGTTCCTGCCCGTCATCATGCTCGCGATCCTCTTCGGACTCTCGATGGACTACGAGGTGTTCCTGGTTAGCCGCATCCGCGAGGAGTACGTCAAGGGTCACACGCCCCGTGCGGCTATCACGCAGGGCATGTCGTCCATCGGCCGGGTGGTGGTGGCGGCGGCGGCCATCATGGCGACCGTTTTCTTCTCCTTCCTGCTCGGCAACAACCGCTCCATCAAGGAATTCGGACTGGCTCTTGGAGTTGCCATCGCGGCCGACGCGTTTGTCGTGCGGCTCGCGCTGGTGCCGGCCGTCATGCATCTGCTCGATGGCCGCGCATGGTACATGCCGAGGTGGCTCGATCGGATTTTGCCAAGACTGACTATTGAGCCGCCTACGACCAGCCGTCCGGC
>DHWR01000238.1:4117-7577 GCA_002413265.1 Chloroflexi bacterium UBA5177 | reverse complement strand
CGTGAGCCGGCCGAGAGAGTGGCAATGCAGCCAGGTCGCGCCATACCGGTGCCGGTTCGAGTAGACGAATAATTAGAAACGAGGCTGCGAAGACAGAGCACGGCATTCGGTGCCGTGCTCTGTTTGTATTAGGTGAGTCCAGAGGCTCGAGTCCCTAACTGGTCCCTTGATAGCTGTTGAGAGCATCGAGGCAGATCAAGTCTTAGTAGCGCACCTGAGCTGCTCGGTGCGCTCGTCACGCGTTTCGTGAAGCAGCTCAGCGGATGTGGGCACATTCGTGCCGTACTGCTTACGCAGCTCCTCCATGAATGATCGAGCTGCAGTGAAGACAGCCACCGCCTCTTCCCGTTGCTCTCTTGTGAGGGGACGGATGCCAAGCTTTTCGGATCGCGCAGAGTAGCGATTTCGTGGTCCTCCAGCGAGCGCGTAGACAGGCAGTAAGCAGTGAGAACGCCGTCACGAATTGCCAGGCCGCCCTGCGGGGCGGAGTGGGCGAGCGCGACTCGCCCCTACCGAGGTTAAGAGAGGGTGATCCGAAGCGTCGAAACGACCGCGGTTGCCGGCGTTGGCACCTGGAAGGTTCCGCCACGAGAAGGTCCGCCCTGCGGGGCGGAGCGGGCGAGCACGACTCGCCCCTACCCGGGTTACGGGGTTGGGGGTTGGGGGTTGGACGACTAGGAATGCGGCTGCCATCACCTCGAGCCCAGCCGCTGAGGACGGTTACAGACGTTCGATGACGGGCATGCCCAGGGTATCGCAGGCATGAACGAGGGCATCGCGCACGGTCCGCACCAGGAGTAGCCGCGACTCTCTCAAGCCTGGTTCAGCATTGAGTACACCGCAGTCTCGGTAGAACTCGCTGAATATCGTCGCCAGGTCGAACGCCCACTCCGCTATCAGATTGACCCCGAGGGTACGTGAGACGGTGCTGACGGTCTCCGGCCACTTGACCAGGTGGAAGGCGAGCCTGCGTTCCTGCTCGTGCTGGAGCAGCGAAGCGTCGGCGGCGTCGACCTCGGCGTCGGCGATGCCGGCTTCCGCGGCCTTTCGCAAAATCGCGTACATGCGCACCAGCGCGTACTGGACGTACAGCCCGGTGTTTCCATCAAAGGAGACCACGTCGGCCGGGTCGAAGACGATTTCTCGAAGCGGGTTGTACTGCACCATGAAGTAGCGAACGGCGGCGACTCCCACCGCCTCCGCGATCTGCTTCATCTCATCCTCGTCCAGATCCTGGCTCTGCTTTTCGCGGATGCGTTCCAACGCCGCGTCGACGGCGCCCTGGATGACGTCGTCACCCGCGGCGGCGGTTCCCTTGCGTCCGCTGATCAAGCCTTCCTTGGTCCGCACCATCCCGTAGGCCAGGTGAAACAACTTCTCGGCTTCGGTCTCGAAGCCGGCTGCCTGAAGTCCCTGCTTCACCGCCTCCTGGGCCTGGCTCTGATGCACGGCGATGATGTTGATCACCCGATCCGGCGCCACAGGGGGCCGCTTTTCGCCGTGGAGGGAAGTCGACCAGAGGATGGCGCCGTTGGGCTGCTCCAGATAGGCGACGTAGGAAAGCGGGTCGGGAAGCAGGTGCAGCTTCCACATGTGGTAGGCGATGTCCTTGCCCACATAGGTGGGAATGCCGTTGGAACGGACCAGCACCTCCGCCTTTTCCTCACCTTCGCTGGTGGTCCCACCGGTGTAGATGACGAAGGCTCCCTCGTAGCGGCCATCTTTCGGATGCCCCGAGTGTGGCGATTTCTCGACCAGGTCCATCGCCGACTTGAAGAGATGAGAGCGGACCAGATGGCTTTCCCAGTTGAGAAGGTCGTAGTAGACACGCAGCCGAAAGGGCGTCTGCAGCTGGGATTTGAGCACCATGTTGATGATGTCGCTGTGCTGCCCGGCCTCGATTTCGTGCATGACCCGCACGGTGCCAGGCTGGAGCCTCTGCTGAATGTTTTGCAAGCGAGCGTCGATGCGCTGCAGCTCCGGATCGTCGTCGGATCGCTCATCATCCAGCAGCATGGAGGCTCGCTGTTCCTGCAGCCGATCCTCTTCCGCGAACTCCTGAGAGATCTTCACGTAGAGGCGCCCTACGTAGTGGTCGTACTTCTCTCCTTCTTTTTCGGGTTCCGGGAAGTTGAGGAGGGCGTAGACCGAGGTGGCCGCCTGCAGGCCGGTGTCGTCGATGTAGTTCTGGACCTCGACTTCGTCGCCGGAGAGCCGCAGCACCCGGGTGACAGTATCTCCGAGCACCGCGTTGCGGACGTGGCCGATATGCCATTCCTTATTGGGGTTGACCGAGCTGTGCTCCACGACCACGCGAGACCGCGTGCCCTGCCTCCGGCCGTACGTGTTTCCGGCTCCGCGTATTGACTCGATCACGTGCGGGATGAAGGTCGGGTAGCGGAGACGGAAGTTCACGAAGCCGGTTACGGCTTCGACGGACTCGATGAATCGGTCTTGCCCAACCCCTTGTAGCCCCGCCCCTTTAGGGGCGCCCCCTTCGTCGGCTGAAAAACTTCCGGCAATCGCCGAGGCAAGCTCGTTGGGATTCCTCCCCTGTCTCTTGGCGAGCGCGAAGACGTTCACCGCGCGCTCGCCGTGCTCGGGCCGTTTCGGGACCTCGAGCTTTAGGTCGTCGGAGACCAGGCCCGAGTCACGCAGAAACGCCAGGATTTCCTGATCGAAGTCGGCGAGCGGGTCGTAGGTTGGTGAGCTCTCTACCGGACGCCTCTGACGCGCAGAACCTGCCGAAGGTTCGCGTACGTCAGGCCCGTCAGAAACAGACCGATGACGAAGAGCACGAACCCGATGAAATGACTGAACAAGAGCCACACGGCGCCGCTGGCGATGACGTCGGTGAGGAACGAGTATCCGACGATGCGGCGTACCATTTGCTGTTGTTTGGTGCGGACCATTGCCACGATGTTCTACCTTTCACGACCTGGGTGTCCCCTGGCTCACTGTAGCGACGACGACGAGGTGTGTCAACGTGTAAGCCGTGGGCAATGAGTACAGGAATTCGAAAACAATTGTTCACCGCCGGGAAAAGGCGGGTACAGCTTTGCTCCCTACACTTGTGCTTGTACCGGATGTGGCCGGACAAAGAACGTTAGTACAAAGGAGCCATTGAATCCATGCACATTCGCAAGTCTCTGCTCCCCGGCTTGGTTGCCGGATCGCTACTACTGGGCACCGCCTCAGCCGTGTTTGCGGCCAAAGCGCCGAACGCCGGCGCAAAGCATCCGGCCCACGTGGCCGGACTCGTCTCCAACCTCTCGGCGACCGGGTTTACGCTGACTGCCGCACCGGCGAAAGCAACGACCGGAGCGACCCCGGCAGCCAGAGTGTTTTCGGTGACGCTCGCGACCAACGCCAAGGAGCGAGCCCTAAAGGGAACCACCGGCGCGCTGGTCAACGGTGATTACGCGCTGGTCGTGGGCTCGCGCAGCAAGACGAACTTCAC
>DHWR01000238.1:439-3899 GCA_002413265.1 Chloroflexi bacterium UBA5177 | reverse complement strand
GCAGGCAAGACGCTGACCTTCGTCGTCACCTCGACCACGAAGTACCGCGCCGGCAAGACCGTGCAGACTACGGCTCCGACCCTCAGCGTGGGTGAGAAAGTAGTGGTCGTTTACTCCCGCGACACCACGAACAACACGCTGGTCGCGAAGACCATCGGAGTTCCGGCGACCGCGTAACGAGACAACTGCGCTAGGGCACTAGCTCAGCCAAGAATGCAGGAGGGCCGGGGGAGAATTCCCCGGCTCTCCTTTCGTTCATGGACTACAATTCGCGTACATCAGACCGGAGGCGGTAGTGCTCCTTTCCGACAAGCGAATAGTAGAAGAGCGTGATCGCGGCAACGTGGTGATCAGTCCATTCGATCCCCGCCAGCTCGGGACCAACTCGTACGACTGCAGACTGGGGGACTGGTATTTCGAACCAACCAAGTACGCCGAGGTCATAGATTTCACCGACGAAGAGCAGGCGCGAAGCTTCTGGGGAGAGCCCAAAAGGGCGGATGAGACCCTCATGGTGAAGCCGGGAACCACGATTCTGGCTCACACCCAGGAAGTGGTGGGCGCCACCAATGGCTACACGACTACCATGCACGCGAGGAGCAGCATCGGACGGTCCGGGCTCTCGGTCTGCAAATGCGCAGGTGTCGGCGACGTCGGATATATCTCGCGCTGGACGATGGAGATCAGCAACCACACCACCTGCAGCATCGTTCTGCCGGTCGGGCTTCGCATCTGTCAGATCAAGTTCGATTACGTGGGTGAGACGCTGAAGGAGTACGCGGGCAAGTACGGACAGGCCGACGAGTGGACGCCGTACGACATGCTGCCGCGCCTGTATCGAGACTGGGACCTCGACCGGATACGAGCCGAGCTGCATCCAGCACCACTGACATGATCGACGACGATGATGCAGGCGAGACTCTGTACTGCATCAATCATCCCAATCGCGAGACCTACCTGCGCTGCGGGAAATGCGAACGTCCCATCTGCCCCAGATGCACCATTACCACGCCGGTTGGAGCGAGGTGTCGCGAGTGCGCGCAGCTCAGACGTCTGCCGCAGTACCAGATGGATCTGCGCATCCTCCCCTATTCGCTGCTGGGCGGGCTCGGTACGAGCGCGGCCGGATGGTACATCCTCAGCTTTATTCCATTTTTCCGGTTTTTCGCTTCGGTGTTCGTCGGCATTGCTATAGGAAACGTGATGAGCAGGTTGGCGAAGCGTCGCACGCACACCATCCTGGCAGCGGGTGCCGTTGTGAACGTGGCGCTCGGCTGGCTGATCGCGACCGCTATCCGGTCGGGAGGCGATATCGGCTTTGTTACCAGTGGCGGAGGGTACGGCGGCCTCTACGTGGCCCTTCCGCTGCTGCTTGCCGCGTATTTCGCTTACACCCGGCTGCGCTGAACGTATACTGGACCGGAGCCGATCCGGCGTAGCACGCTGACGGTCGCTTCACAAATCCACGGGATGGGGTCTTGCCTGTGCTGCGCGCCGTTGTTTTTGACTGGGGTCACACGCTTCTCGACTTCACCCCTGGTGAAGAGGATCTCCTGGCCTGTTACGAGCAGGTGAAGGGGATTCTCGAGGGCCAGGCGTACAAGAATGTCCCGGCAGCCACCGACCTGGTCAACGACCTCTCGAAGCGTGTCGAAGCGATCGTGGAGGAGTCGTACCGCAGTCAGGAGCTGGAGGAGCTCGATCTGGTCGAGCTGTTCGACGCCACGCTGCGTGTGCTCGGGTATCCCTTGCCGGCCGAGCTGGTCCGTCAGATCGTGGAGATGGAACATCGGGCGCTGACCGGGAAGCTGGCAATGACCGAGCCCAACCTCGAGGTTCTGCACACGCTCAAGAAGTGGGGCCTGAAGCTGGGGATCGTTTCGAACATCACCTTTCTGCCGGAGCTCTTCCGGGCGGACATGGACCGTTTCGGCATTGGAGCATATGTCGACGAGTTCGTCTTCTCCGCGGCTTTTGGTCTGCGTAAGCCGCATCCGGGCATCTACCGTCACATGTTGGAGATGCTCGGCGCGTCTGCTTCGGAGGCCATCTTCGTCGGCGACCGAATTCACGACGATGTGTGGGGAGCGCAGCAAATCGGCATGCGAGGCGTGCTCACCCAGGAGTTCCGGCGCGAGGAGCCTGAGCCCGGGGGCACGCAGCCGGATCACGTCATCTCTGCGCTGCCCGAGCTGCTGCCGTACGTGAAGCGAATGTGCGACGAGCCGGCCTCCGCGAAGACGGCCTCGTCGAGACTCTGAGTTCGGAGCTGTCAGCGCTTTCACGAGCTCGAGGGAAGCTGTAACGGCCCGCGTACGGGGAAGATAGTGACTCTAGAGGATGTGGACGAGCAGGACGATCACAACGACTACAAGCACGATCGTGACAACAGCGGTGAGGACGAGCTTGGAGAGATTGAGCCCGGTAGCGCTGTACGAGGCGCGCTTCTGGACCACGGCTTTCTGGGTCTCCGGATCGAGCTTTCGGGCGCATTTCGTGCAATACTTCGCATCGTCGGCGTTCTCGGTGCCGCACGCTTGACAGGTGATCACAATGTTTCCTCCCTGGCGCCCACGCGACTCAGACGACGCCAGCGCCACTACCCCACATAGAATATGACAGTGGAAGAACAAACATGACCCCTGAATACAGGCTGGTTGAAGGCGAGCGAGTTCGGTTGCGCCCTGCCATCTGGGGTTTCACCGAGGAAGAGCTGCGCCGCCGGTATCGCTGGAGCCTGGACGACGTGCTGCAGTACTGGAGCGGCAGCATTCCAAGCGGCCGGAGCTTTGCGGCGTTTCGCGACACCATAACTGAACGGGACTGGCCCTCGGACGGCAAGCGAGTGAGCTATGGCATCTATATGCGGGACGACGAGCTGATCGGCATGGTCAGCTGCTACAACATCGATCGCAGGCGGCGATCCGGGGAGCTGGGGATCTATCTGGGCGAACGGGAGCTGTGGGGGAAAGGCTTCGGCACCGATGCCATGAGCACCTTTCTGAGCCACCTCTTCCACGACCTCGATTTTGACTGGCTGTATCTGCACACTTACGAGTCAAACACGCGGGCCCAGCGCAGCTACCTGCATGCCGGTTTTCAGATGGAAGAGAAGCGGCGGCGCTACTCTCCGCGAGCCGGCTATCACCAGGAAGTACGCATGACCATTACGCGCGACGGTTTCGAGGAGATGCAGTACCTGCCCGAGGTGGCGGCCGCGAACTGAGTCCGCCGACGCCATAAAAGTCGGGATTATACTGCGGTGCCCCATCTCCCGATGCCGGAGGGTTCACATGCCTTTAGACAGGGTAGGGCTTTATCTGCAGGACAAGCACCCCATCCGCGAAGGGATGGAGTACGCGCGGTACGCGGAGCAGGTGGGTTTCGACGCAGTCTGGCAGGCGGAGTCGAGACTGGTGCGCGACGCCATCGTGCCCATGGCCGCCTTCGCGGCGGTGAC
>DHWR01000238.1:0-185 GCA_002413265.1 Chloroflexi bacterium UBA5177 | reverse complement strand
ATCGGCGCGTGGTGGGAGCCGCTGGCCAGCAAGGTCGGCGTGGACCGGCGCAAGCCGCTCAAGGCGATGCGCGAGGTCATCGAGGTGGTGCGACGCCTGCTGGCGATGGAGACGGTGACCTTCGAAGGCGAGTTCGTGCAGTGTCGCGACGTGGAGATCGACATCGTGCACGGCGACCGGAGCCC
>DHWR01000129.1 GCA_002413265.1 Chloroflexi bacterium UBA5177 | reverse complement strand
AGATGTGTATAAGAGACAGCCACTGACGTGCCCAGCGAGCAATAGCCGTGCTCGTCGGGCGGAGATACATGCAGCAGTGCCACATCTATGGGGAAGCGGCCGCTGCGTAGGAGGTCCGGCACGTCGGACAAGAATATCGGCACATAGCTCGCACGCCCCGCGTCAACAGCTTCCCGCACGTTTGGGCCGACGAAGAGCGCTCTGTGATGGAAGCGCCCTTCGAACTCCTTGCCCACATACCGCGTCTGACCGTTGGTGTGGAGATGCACTATTTCGACGTTCTCCAGGGCCGAGCTAGCTCCCTCCTCGCCGCGCTTGACAAGCGCATCGATGAGGATCTGTGGGAATGCGCTGGCACCCTGGACGAACACCCGGTCCCCAGAGCGAACGACCTCGACGGCCTCCTCGGTGCTCGACCATCTCTTCCACTTCGAGGTCGCCGGCGGCGCGGCTACGTCGGTCACCATGACTCGCGCAGCTTTCCGGCGTTCACGTGGTCCTAGACCTTTGAAGCGAGGCTGACGGGACGAACAACTCTTCCGGCGCTCTTGTGGAGCGGTACGGTCGCCATAGCCGGAACCACGATGATGGGCAGGTTGAGTCGGTGGATGAGTGCCTCGGTCACGCTCCCAACAATGGCGCGCGAAAGGCCCGTGCGTCCGTGGCTGGCCATCACAATATCGGAGATGAGCCACTCCTCGGCAGCCGTCACCAGATCGTTCACCGGCGAGCCGACGAACACGTGTGTGTGCACGTCGCCATCGAGTCCAGCCGTCACCTTCCGAAGGTACTCTTCGGCCTGGTGCCGGGCCGGCCGCGTGTCGTCATACGCCGCCATTCCCATACCAAACGCGCCCGTTGCGTGCACGACGGGGAAGGCGGGTAGCACCTGGGTAACTCGTAGTTGTGCGTTCCATTGAAGCGCAAGCTCCTGTGCCAACGGCAAGGCGGTCTCGGCCAAGGGAGACCCGTCTAACGGCACGAGGATGCGCCGCGCAAAGGCGCGGAACGTCAAAGCTTTCTGCTCGTTCGGGCCGATGTGTCGAATAAGAATCGGGACAGGGCTACCGGCGAGTGCGCGCCAGGCGACACTGCCACGCAATATTCTCCCGATGCCTCCACGCCCGTGCGTGGCCACGGCGACAAAATCGGCGTCGAAGATTCTGGCCGCTTCGTCGATCGCCAGCGCTGCATCGCCGGAAACCATCGTCTGGACCTGCACTCGCACACCGTCCTCACGAAGGCTGCCGGCCACTTCATTGAGATACGTTCGGGACGCGTCTACCGCTTGAGTCTGGTCATCGGGGTCGGCGCCGGTGTAGCTAGGAACCAGGCTCGCGTCGCGCACGAGCACCAGCTCTCCATCTGGCCGCGCCAAGTGTCGGGCGTCGGGCAGGATTGCCGCCGCGAGGGCCGTCCCGTCGAGGGCTACGACAACTCGTCTCATGTTTAGCCTCCTTGTTTGCGGGAGAGCGCTGGCCTTCAGCATCTCTCTGCGTCCGCAGCATATGGCGCTGGCGGATGAGTTGGTATCGGTCACAGACCTGAGATGCCCGCACGGTACGGCTGAGTTCGCAGAATCGCCTTCACGTCGGGCTTTAGCCGGCTACTCCTGAGATAAGACGTGCTATTAGATAGGCCGAGCCTGCTGCCAAGCCGCCGACCAGGACGGTTTGAAATGCGCTGCGAGCCGGCGCCACGCCCGTAAACTTCCCTTTCACCCAGCCGAAGATCGCGAGAGCGATGGCGGTAATGACGGCCGACAGTATTAGGGAGGTGGTGATTGAAGTCGGCCAGAAATACGGCAGGAGAGGGAGGATGCCGCCACCGATGTACGATCCGGCAATCGTCAAGGAGGAGCGAAGAGCACGCTTGGGATCGGGCTCTTCTAGGCCTAGCTCTTCTCGCATCATGAATTGCACCCATACTTCGTTGTCCGCCGAGATGGCCGCCACTGCTGCCTGTAAAGGCTGCCCGCGCAAACCGTACTGCGAGAAGATCTGTGCCACTTCCTGGCGTTCGACGTCCGGGACCTCTAGCACCTCCTGCCGCTCCCGCTGCATCTCCGCCCTGTAGGAGTCTGCGTCACTTTTTGCTGCCAGATAGCCTCCCATCCCCATCGCAATAGAACCGGCTGCCACCTCTGAAAGGCCACCGATGACTATCAGCCAATGGTTGGAGACGGCACCTGCCAACCCGGCGGCCAGGGCAAAAGGAACTGTAAGCCCGTCAGACATCCCAATGACCACGTCTCTGACGCTGGCTGATCCGGAAAAGTGACGTTCCACGTGTGGCGCTAGTCGTCCCATGCTTTCCTCACTCTGTCTACCTGGCTCTCAAGGCGTTGAGAATGACCGCTACGTCAAGCCCTTCTTGCAGGAAGGCGCCCACCGTCGGGGGAATGTATCCAAGGGCCGCGGCAACCATCATCGCCCCACTCGCCCCTAACCCCGCCCAGATGCTTTGCTTCGCTATGCTCAGGGTTCGCTTGCCGATCTCTACCGAATCGGCGACCTTCCCCAGATCATCGGTCATAACCACGATATCGGCCGCTTCCGCCGACACCGCGGCTCCGCGAGCGCCCAACGCGACTCCCACCGTGGCGGTGGCGAGCGCCGGGGCGTCGTTGATACCGTCACCCACCATGACAATGGTCTCGTGCCGCAGCATCAGCTCGCGTACGGCCTGAACCTTGCCACCCGGCAGCAGATCCGCTCTCACATCGTCGATTCCCGCTTGGGTGGCGATTGCGGCCGCCGTTTGCACGTCGTCCCCCGTCAACATCACCGTGTCCCTCACGCCCAATCCCTTGAGCCGAGCAAGCGTCTGCGCCACGTTGGAACGCAAGGGGTCAGAGTAGAGAACAAGTCCGGCGGCGCGTCCATCGATTCCGACAACCGCGGTGGCTTCGTCTTGCATGAATCTCTCGGTTCGCATTCCTCGAAGAGCATCGAGACTCGCCAAACTCTTTTGCGCGGCAAAAGCGATGGATCCTACGTCGATCACGTGGCCTTCAACCTTGCCGGAAACGCCCAGACCGGCCTCCTCGATCACCTCGGTTGGCATCGGAAGTGAACCGCTCGCTAGCTTGCCCTCGGCGACGAGCGCCCGAGCCATCGGATGGCTCGAAAGCTGCTCCAGACCTGCTGCCAATCGCACGACTTCTCGAGGCTCGTACCCGTCGAGTGGGACCGCCCGTTCGACCACCGGAGAGCCGGTTGTCAGAGTTCCGGTTTTGTCGAATACGACGACGTCCGCCCGTCCGATCTGTTCAATCGCGGCGCCACCTTTGACGACGATACCGCGTCGCGCGGCGCGATTGATGCCGGAGATGATCGCTACGGGCGTGGCCAGGATCAACGGACACGGTGTAGCGACCACAAGTACCGCCACCACCGACTGAGCCTCCCGGGTGAAGAGCCAGGCCAGGCCGCACATCGCAAGCGTGAACGGCGTGAAGAAGATGGCATAGCGGTCCGCCAGGCGTCCGATGGGAGCCTTGTCCTGTTCGGCAGCGCGCACCAACGCCACGATCTGCTCATACTGGCTCTCACTACTCGGACGAAGGGCTCGGATCTCCAGCGCGCCGTCCTGAGAGATTGATCCACTCATCACTTCTCGGCCGGGTCCCGCGGCGACGGGTATGGGCTCACCGGTGATCGCTGACTCGTCAAGCGCTGTGTTGCCGGAGATGACGAGACCGTCCACCGGAACGATCTCACCCGGGCGTACCAAGAGCGTGTCGCCGGTGATGATCTCGCTCACCGGAAGGTCCTCTACCTTCGCGCCGCTAAGTCGGTGAGCGACGTGGGGCGCACGCGACATCAACGCGTCCAGCGACGCCGACGCACGGCGGATCGCATAGTCGTCGAGTGCTTCGCCGCCTGTCTGCATCAGCACGATCACGCAGCCTGCAAGATATTCGTCGGTCGCCGCAGCTCCAACGATGGCAAGACTCGCTACGACGTCGCTGGCGAAGTTTCCACGGATCATGCCTTTGACTGTGCGGAAGACCACCGGCAGGCCTCCGATGGCGAGCGTGGCTCCGAGCACAGCGTGAGACGTGTCGGACCGTACAGCAGCAGCAAGCAAACCAAGGCTCAGACCCGCCAGCGCCACGATAGGCAGCGGATATGCTCGGAGCGCAGACCGCGCACTGTGCAAAGAAATCACAGTCACTGCCCCCCAACATCACGACGGATAACCGGCTCGACCCCCACGAGCTTATTGAACAGCAGGGTTTTCTACATCGGGTCCGGAACCGATAGACCACACCCAGACGTCTGAGATGGCTCTCAACGTCTGGATTGGGTTCGGGCCAGGATGAGCCAAATATCGGGTGTCTAGCCGATGCGTCCATGTGGCGAGAGGCGATACGGTGAAGCGCGAGGGGCTCCGCAGAGCCGGCGTTCCCGGGAGCCCGGAGCGAATCTCGCCACGCCCAGTTTCAAGGAGATCGGACATGACGACGTCAACACTGGCGAGTGCCACAGAAGGCAATCAGTCCAAGACGAAGATCTTCGGTGACCGATCGGTCAAGAGACCTGAGACGTCACGAGTTGTAACTGTCGTCTCTTCGTTCACCGTGCCGGCCGCGCGCCAGACCTTATGGACAGAGACGTGGCAACGGCTCGCGCAACTCGCTCTGGCTAGGCCTGAGTGCAAGGATTTTAGGATCCTGCGAAACGGTGGTGACATGGGCCACATCATCGTTCTCAGCGAGTGGACGAGTGCTGGCGAATACCACCGATTTGTGCGTGAAACCTCCCTGCTATGGCTGGATCGTGTAATGCCTGGCTTCCTCCTTCCGTCCGAGCTAAAAGTCTTGGAGCCCGGCGACTGGCCGCGGAAATGACAGTGAGACAGTCAGCACCGCCGGGGACGAGTATTGCGAGGCAAACGGTTCAGCAACACCACAGTTTGTCTAGCCCAGAATCCTCGCTGCACGACATCCACTTTCGACTCATACGACCTGACGACTGGCACAGACTTCAGCTCTTCCACCAACGATTGAGCGCTTCCAGCGTCCGCCTCCGCTTTCACGGTGCCAAGCGCGAGTTATCCGAACCACTCGCGCATTACTTCACGGAGCTTGATGGTCGAAACAACGTGGCTGTCGCCGCCACAACCGGGACACGGGGCCGCATTGTGGGGGTGGCCCGTTTCTTTCGCATCGGCCCCAATTCTGCGGAAGTGGCGTTTGTAGTAGAGGATGCCTACCAGGGGCACGGTATCGGACGTCGTCTCATGCAGCACCTCATCG
>DHWR01000271.1:6613-6801 GCA_002413265.1 Chloroflexi bacterium UBA5177 | reverse complement strand
CGCCGAGCTCGGGGCGCCTCGACCCAACATTGGGTTGTCTACGCACCCAAAGCCGTCATCGTGCGAGGTAATCGTGAGCAACTGGCCCGTGCCCTCCTCAACCTCGTCGTCAACGCCGCCCGCCATACTCCCGAGAGCGGCGAAATCCACCTGAGCTGCCAGTCGTCCGGAAGCCACGCATTGATTAC
>DHWR01000271.1:5548-6422 GCA_002413265.1 Chloroflexi bacterium UBA5177 | reverse complement strand
GTGGCGGACTCTGGCAACGGGATCGCGCCCGAGCATCTGCCGCACGTGTTCGAACCCTGGTTCAAAGACGGACGGAGCCGCTCCGACGGCGGTCTCGGCCTGACAGTTGTCTATGAAGTTGCGCGCACCCACGGAGGCGCCGTGCACGTCGAGAGCAAACCGGGCGCTGGAGCCCGCTTCACGATCGAGTTGCCTCTCGCCTGACTGCTCTCAGCGATCCAGGTTGCGAAGGCTGCCGTAGGCGAACGCGAGGCCGAACCAAATCCAGTTCTGCTCGTAGTAATTGGTCGACGTTCCGAAGTACGTGCCGTCCTGGCCACCACTCGTCGCGGTCGCCTCTAGGCGAGACGTCATTTGATCCGCAGCACTCCTGTCGACGACGAGGAAGGAGGCGATGGCGCCGCCGTAAACGGTCGGGTCTTCGTTTGGATTGCGGACCGCGCCGTCATGTGTGTATACCGCTGCGAGCTTGCCCTGCTGGCGCCATGAATCGAGCAGGACCATGCTGTGAGAGTTGAGGTATCGCACCGCTCGCGGCTCGAGGTTCCAATTGGCGTCCAGAGCCACTCGCCACATTACGCGGAAGGCGTCGTATCCGTAGTCGCTGCCTTGAGACATGCCGGGCGCAGCGTGCACAGCCCCGGTGGCGACGTCGAGAGCGCACCAGTTGGGGGGCAGGCGGCCGGCGCCGCTGTCCAGGGGTGAGTCGGTGCACGCTTGCAAGGCCTTATACGAGGAATCGACGAGCTCTCCCCACGGATGCGCGTGGTCTTCCTGCGCAAAGATCCGATACTCATAAGGAGCGAAATAAGAAGGGTTCAAGACGGGGCCCCCGGCTGCTCCTGGTGCCCAATTGCCGGCCGCGAGATAGGGC
>DHWR01000271.1:3125-5295 GCA_002413265.1 Chloroflexi bacterium UBA5177 | reverse complement strand
GGTAGGCGGAGCTCCACTGATGGGCTGCGAAAAGCAACGCGAGGGCGATATCTTCATCGGCGTCGCTCGCGCTGTTTGAATCCAACACGCGCCAGCTCCCATCGGGAGCCTTGCCCCATAACCAGCCGATACGGCTGCGTGCGGGGTCGCCCAAGTTATCCTGTGTCCACCGCCAGGTCATGTCGAAAGTGGGCCGGTCATTCATCCAGACCGCGCGCAGCATGGCGTAGGACTGGCCTTCGGACGTGGTCACCTGGTCGCGCTGTAAATCGATAACGCGACCGTCGGGCTGAATGAAGCGATCCTTGTAGCCGCTCCATGCTGCCGCCAACAGCGCGGGACGTGGCGACTCGACAGGCGACGGTGCTACTTGGGTTGCGGAGGCTTGGGGGCGGCTCGCATGGAGCTTGCCTGCGCCGAACCCGAATTGATAGACCAGTGCGCTCGCGCCGAGCGTGATCACGATGCCCAACGCTAGATATGTCAGTCTGAGCCGCCTCAATCGCCGCCTCCGTGCTTCGGAAACAGTCGCGGGATCAACCATGGCGGCGTGCAGCCGATACCGAAATATGCGATTCGCTCGGAGGTCGGTTGCCCACCTCCGGCCCTGACCACACGGAGCTCGTAATTGCCATAGCCGAGCTGCCGAGCTGGAATCGAGGCAATTCGTTGAATGCCGCCCTTGCGAATGTCGTAACTCCACCCGCCCCGCACCGCAAGCTGCTGACCGCTGGCCAGATAGCGGCTGACGGTAAAACTGCCCGAGCCCCTTTGCATGTGCGAGGCCCATATCTCAGCGCCGCCGCACGGAAGTTGCACAAGTTGGGCAGGCTTAGGCGGCTGAGACCCGCCGACCCAGACCTGACCGTCGTATGCCTGACCGGAGGGAACTCGGGCGTCCCACCCGTATCGCTTGATGACTTGCTTACCCGACAACTCCGTTCGGTTCACGGTCACGGGAAGCGATGAGACAACGGTGAGCGCGAGGCCCGCAGCCCGGCTGTCCCAGTGATCAAGGCTGTATTCGAGGGCGGACAGTGCGGGGACTGCGATCTGGGTGACGATGTCACCCAGCCTCCAGTGCGCCTGAATCTGGATCTTGACCGCGCTGCGGTTTGGGTTGAAGACGGTGATGATGTCGTCCGGCGCCGGCGGGGACAATGCACCGAATCCCCAACGAGGCAGCGGCTCCGGCTCGGGAGTTGACCACCCAATCGGTCGCACAATCTCGCCCTGGCTGCCCAGCACTGCGGCATCCGGATATCGGGTGGTCGAAGACAATCCGGTGAGCCAGTCCAGCTGAGCCAAGGTAAGCGGCCTGGCCTGGACGGGTTGCTGTGGCAGATCAGGAATCTGATACAAGACCAGCTGCACATTGACGAAGCTTCCGGGATCGCCTGGCTGGTTACGGCCGTAAAGGCCGCCAATCACCACGTTCCGGCCGGGAAAGTGGTAGTCGAGGTAGTGCCGGACGGAGGCCGAGCCCTCGTCCTCGAGGTAGTAGACCATCCACAGCCGCTTGTACCCCGCAGCAAGGCTGCGCACATAGCCGTCGATGGCGGCTTCGTCCAGCTTTGTCTGGGCCGTGGCCGTAGGAGCAGGAATGAGGTACGTCGGTAGGTTGTCGTTGGAGTAGT
This sequence comes from Chloroflexi bacterium UBA5177, assembly GCA_002413265.1. Classification (GTDB taxonomy): domain Bacteria; phylum Chloroflexota; class UBA5177; order UBA5177; family UBA5177; genus UBA5177. The sequence goes on along the minus strand of DHWR01000271.1, from coordinate 3,658 downwards.
ACTCGTACGTGTATCGATTAAAGCCTGCGTCGATACCGACCACATCGCCGGCTGCAGAATGCGCGTGGATATAGTCGGCGACCTGACTGAAGTCCTCCGCGGCCGGGTTGTACGGGCTGGTTCGTTCAACGCCCAGGCCGAGCAGCATCAGGGTTGCTATCAATGCGATGGCGGCCAGATGGATCGGCCCGCGAACGATCCTTTCCACCGCGACCGCCAGAAGAATGAAGAGGGCCGGCGTCACGACGATGAGGTAGCGGGCCGAGACCATCGGCTTCCAGGTCAGGGACAGCGCGAAAACGCCGATGGTCGGCACGAGAAAGAGAGTCCACAGCAAGAGTCCACGCCAGCTCGGATGAGCACCGAAACTTCCCGCAGCCAGGGCCAGAAACACGAGCAATGGCCACGCAGCCATCACCTGTGACGTTGCCGCGACATTTAGATAGCCGAGCAGGAAGTCGGACAGCAGCAGGAGGGGTGTGTAGGCGTCGGGCGGCGCCAGATTGGGGTCGCCAGCTCCGCGATAGAAGTGG
>DHWR01000271.1:0-2977 GCA_002413265.1 Chloroflexi bacterium UBA5177 | reverse complement strand
GCCGGCTTCAGCACGGCCAGGCCCAAGCGCGACGCACGTATCACGACGTACACCAGATGCGCCGCCAGCACGGCGAAGGCGAAGTAGTGGAAGTAGATTCCGAGGCCGGTGGCGAGCGTGAACAGGACCCATCCCCAAATGCGGCGGTCCTCGACCGCATACACCAGTCCGAGCGTGGCTGCAGTTCCGAAAAGGACCAAAAAGCTGTACATGCGAGCTTCCTGTGCATGCCATATCCAGAATGGCGACGCGGCACCAAGCGCTGAGGCCAGAAGCCCGATGTGGTGGCTGTAGAGCCGTCTGGCCAACAGATAGAGGAGCGGAATCGTCGCGATCGCGGCCAGCTCACTCGGTAGGCGAAGTACCACCGTGTCCGTGCCAAATCGAGCAATCCATTCGTGGAGCAGCAGCAGGTAACCAGGCGGGTGGACGTCTGCGGCCGCGGCCTGGAACAAGGATGCGGTGTGCTGGTATGTGGCGTCGTAAGGCTTCAGCGGCAGGAGCGCAAAGTGCAGGCTCTGGCCCTCGTCGAGGCGAAGGCTGAGTCGACCTGCGTCGTAGAGGCGAAGCGCCGCGGCGACAACGACCATGCAGGGCAACGCAAGGCGGTTCGCCCACTTGGTCACGGTCGACACGTTCATGAAAGCGCGTGTGCGAATACGGAAGTCGAGAGCGATGACCGCCATCAGGCAGCCTCCTGAGCCCTGGATAAGACTGGCTCGGCTGCGCGGTGGCCGCTCGCTGCCCGCACGATGCCGGCCAGCATCGCGATGTTGAACAACGCCCAGCACGAGTTGGTGATCGCACTCGCATCGACGACGCGGTGCAGACCGACCGGGATTGAGATCAGGCTCAGCGCGATCGCAGCCAGCTGAGGGATGACCAACATGTAGGCAGAGCCGCCCTTAGCGACCTTTGGAGTGACGGCAAAAGCAATCCGACGTCCAACGATCGCTGAGGCCAACGCCGAAAGATGGACCGGAAAGAGACCGAACGAAACCTGTACTGAACGCAGCCTCAGCTGGCCGTCGAGAGACCGCACAAAGATGAACACCGTCAGGAAGATGTAGGGCAGAAAGTGAGCGATGAAATCGTCGGAGGAGGTCAACTTCACCGTTTGCACACCGACGAGCAAGAAAATGCAGGGCAGGGTTATGTAGATGAGCACCGAGACGCCGCTCAGATAGTTGGAAGCGGCCCACGCGTATTGAATTCCGAGCGCGGGTCGAAGCCTGTTCATGGTATGCAGACCGCGAACCAGCATCTCGAGGTTGCCCTGGGCCCAGCGACGCTGCTGCTTGAGAAACGAAGGGAGGTCTTCTGGAGCAAGGCCATCGGCCAGACGTTCGTTGATGTAGCGCGATCGCCAGCCGCGTGCATGCAGCGCGAGGCCGGTGGCTGCATCCTCGGTCACCGAGTCCTCCTTGAATCCGCCAATCTCATCGACCGCGGCACGCCGCATCACGAAATTGGTGCCGCAGCAGATGACAGCATCGAGTCCGTCCATCCCCTCGCAGACCGGGCCGAAGAAAATCGCCTGCTGGTCCATCGCGCCACCTGCGGTGAATGACACATCCTGATTGGCATAGAACTGGGGTGCCTGAACCCAGGCGATTTCCGCATCGCGAAACCACGGCAGCAGGCGCTCGAGGAACGTCGCGTCCGGAACATGGTCGGCGTCAAACACGGCGAAGAAGTCGCCATCGGTGCGCTTGAGAGCCTCGTTGAGATTCCCTGCTTTGTGACCGCGGTTGTCAGGTCGCGTCAACCACTCAGCTCCATAGCGATGCGCCAGCTGCTCCATTTCGGGCCGTCGCCCGTCATCGAGCAAGTACGTGCGGTGTGGCCTGTGCATAGCGACCGCCGCCGCCAGCGTTGACTCGACGATTTCGATTGGCTCGTTGTATGTCGTGATCAAAACATCGACATCGCCTTCGATGTCTCCGTTGCGACGGCTCGGTTCGCGCAGGCGCCACACCGCGTGCCAGTAGCCGACGACCTGGAAGATGTTGATCAGTTGCGCCAGCACCAGAAGGCCGTATAAGGGAAGTGAGGCTGCGTGCGTGAAGTTGACCAACCAGACCAACCACCAACCGAGGGCAGCGGTGCCGGCAAGAATCAGAACCCTTAGGGTCGCACGTCGACGCCGTGTGGCTTTGCGAGCGGCTTGGACATCCTTCTGCTGCGCCCAGTCGCCGGCCCTTGTGTACAGGGCCCGCGCACCCCACCGCGTGAGGCGTCGTACGTGATTGCCGCTTGGCGCCCCTGGATCGAGCGAGAGCGCTACCTCGCGATACCCCCACGCTCGAGCAACCAACAACGCGGCCAACAGCGGGCTGGCCGTAGCCTGCAGCCGAGCGAAGACTTCGATTGCTGTGTGTTTTCGCAGGACAAGGAGTGGCACGAAAGGTTGTCGATTGCGTGGGGATTGCACAGCGACTTCCCAGACAGTCGGCAGGTTCTGAATAAACTTCTCGATTTGGGGCGCCTCGAGCGAGCATTGGTCGGGATCCCATATGCAGACGAAATCTGCGCTCGCCGAACGTAGTGCGCGGCGCAGCAATTGAGGGTCTGGACTCGTAACCAACACCTCCGTACGCCTCTTGAGCGTGCGAAGGTTGCTGGCCAGTTGGCTCAGACGGTGCTGACCGTCGCGGCCCTCCGGACCCAGGACGATGAAGCTGAGTGCGGGTACCCCGGCCATTCCTGGACGAACTTACAACGCGGTCTTACGGCCACCATGAGATGGAGATGAGAAGGTTCTCATTCAAGCGGACGGCCCGAACGAGCCACCGGTACGCGGCAGTCACCTCGGTCCCTGGCCTTACTGCATGGGCTCCAGCCATAAGTTAGGCTGTAATCGCAAGATCAGTGCCGGCGGGTATCCTTATCGCTGCGGCACAAAGTGCTGTTCAGTTGTTTTTAAACAGCTGGTCATAAGGCCCTTTTGGGCCGATTTCGATCTCAGAGACAGACC
>DHWR01000020.1:569-17201 GCA_002413265.1 Chloroflexi bacterium UBA5177 | reverse complement strand
AAGGAAGCCGTTCGAGTAGATGGCCGTAGCAAGGGCAGTCCGCGCCGGAAACCAGAGTCGTGCCAGCGAGGGCAACGCCGGCTGGCTAACGGCGATGCCGATTCCCATGAGAAACGTCAGCACAAATACCACGGGCGTAGAGGTGCCCGCTCCTCGGGCTCCGCCGGCAACCGCGACGAGAAGTAAGCCGGCGATGATCGCTCTCCGCGGTCCCAAGCGGGCAATGAGAAGCGAGCCAAACACTGAAGCCGCGGCCAGTAGGAGGACAGGGAGACTGGACAGCGCTCCCACGGCCGTCTCGCTCAGAGCGAGGTCACGGTGGATCCGCGGCAACAGGGGCGGCACGGCCAGAACCGTCATGCGAAGCGCCACCCCACCGAGCCAAAGCAACAGCAGACGGACGCGAAAATCCTCCGCGGACTCAGGGGCTATACTCCGCACGTGTCAGACTTCCTTCGTTCCACGTACGTCCGCATCAAGGACCGCAACCTTCGAGAGCGGCTGTTCATCCTCGTCAGCTTCATCCTTACCTTTGCCTTCATCCGCACGGTCACTCATCTACAGAAGGCGAACATTCTGCCCGACCAGCACGGCCCAGTTCACATCCATCACATGGTCCCAGGCATCATTTCGGTCCTGATCGCCGGCAACGTCGGCATCGCTTTCTGGAGTCGCAAACGCCTCAGGCTGGCAATGGCGGTTCTCTACGGGGTCGGCGCTGCTTTGACGCTCGACGAATTTGCACTGTGGCTCTATGTGAAAGACGTGTATTGGGCCAAGCAGGGGAGAACGAGCGTCGACGCGGTCATTCTCGCCTTAACCATCCTTGGCGTGGTGTACGTGATCAGCGCGGCACACGATCATGTTCTGGTGAAACGAGCCGTCCGCAGAGCGCGAAGCTCGGCCGCGTAGGCGCTATTCGACCGGCAGCGAAAAGGAAAACTTCGACCCTCGGCCAGCCTCGCTCACGACTTGAAGGCCACTCCTGTGCAGCTCTAAAAGGTGCTTCGAAATCGCTAGACCGAGTCCGGACCCTCCACTGCGGTTTCGACCCTTGTCCAGCTTGTAGAAGCGCTCAAAAATCCTGGCCGCCTGATCGGCATCCATCCCGATCCCGGTGTCGACAACGTCTACCGATACAGCCAGGCCCTGCCTGACGGCTCGGACGGTGACCCGACCCCCGGCCGGCGTGAATTTGATGCCGTTGTGAACCAGGTTCATCAGCACCTGCTCGATGCGCTTGCGATCCGCACGCACATTCGGAAGCTCATGCCGGATGTCGGCCATGAGAGATACATCCTTCTCTTCCGCGGTTGGCGCCAGCCTTGCAAGCACGTCTCGAATCAGCTGTTCGAGATCGGTGCACGCAACGTCGAGCGTGAGTGCTCCCGTCTCCAGGCGAGAGAGCTCCAAGAGCTCCTCGACCAGATGGGCCATCGCCTGCGTCTCGACTTCGATGCGATGTAAAAACTGCAGAGCCGCGTCCGGATCGTTCAGCGCGCCTCGCTGCAGGGTCTCAACCAGCAGATTGATAGACGCGATGGGCGTCCGAAGCTCATGAGAGACGTTGGCGACAAAGTCACGTCGGACGGTCTCGAGATGCCTCAGCCGCGTGACGTCCTCCACGGTTACGGCCACCAGCAACGGCTCGCCGCTCGAAGACATGATCGGAACCAGGTGGAAGCTCAGCAATCGGTCCGGTCCTGGCGCATAGGATTCATGCCAGACCGGATGGCGGTCGTGGATGGCATCGCCAACTGCAAATTCGAGCTCGACGTCGTGAGAAATTTCGGCAGCCGGTCGGGGCAGAGGGCCGTCATAAGCGACGAGGCTCCGAGCAGCCGGGTTCATCGCCAGGATTCGTCGTCGGTCGCCGACCAGCATCAAGCCCCGATGATCGGCATCCGCGAACTGCTCGAACAGCTTTTCGAGCCCGACATCCTCCGTTTCCGAACCGCTCGAAAGAGCGCGCTCGAGGTTCATCGCATGCCAGGGAAAGCGCTCTTCCTTTCGGCTCGCTGCTTCGCTCATGAAACGGGCTCGACCACTCTTTCCTCCAAGGAGTCGCGGTCCGAACCCAGCGCGTAGCCAACGCCGTGAACGGTTCGGACTGGGTTGGATGCTCCCGCGGCTTCCAGCTTCGCTCGAAGTCTCCGTACGTGGACATCGACCGTCCGCTCTCCGACGAATTCGTGGCCCCACACCGAATGCAGGATCTGCTCGCGCGTCAGAACTCGTGCAGGATTACGAAGGAGATGGACCAGCAGGTCAAACTCCTTGGGCTGCAGCGTCACCGTGTGCGAACCCACGTAGACGGTCCTGCTTCCCACGTCGACGTTGACGGGACCATGTCGGAGCACCTGCGTGCCTTGGCCCAAACGGTCGAGCTCGACTCGTCGCAAATTGGCCTTGATGCGTGCGAGCAGGACTCGCAGGCTGAAAGGCTTCGTCATGTAGTCATCGGCCCCAATCTCCAGCCCGAGGACACGGTCGAGGTCATCGTCCCGAGCAGTCAGGATAATGACCGGCGCCGAGCTGAAGCTGCGCAGATCCTTCAGAACTTCCAATCCACTTCCGCCGGGAAGCATGAGGTCGAGGAGCACAAGGTCAGGCGGGCGCTCCCGTGCGAGGCGAATGGCGGAGGGCGCGTCCGCGGCGAGGACTGGAACATGCTCCTCGGCACGAAGGTTATAGGCGAGGGTCTCGCTCAGAGTGGGGTCGTCCTCGACGACCAGGATCGTAGACACACCTTTCCTCCCGCCCACATGCTACACGCGTTTCGTCCCTCCGCATCGCCCGCTTTAAAGAACTGATCCCCTCTTCCCGGTAGGCGGAAGAGGGGATCAGGTGAGGGGTATTTAGAACGTTGCGGTTTTCAGGAGTGAAGTGCCCAGCTTCTGCACACCGGAGGGAAGCGGCACGTACTGCAGGTTCTTTGCGTATTTCTGGCCGGTCGTGACCGTCCACTTCATGAGATTTACCAACGCCTTCCCCTTGGTACTGTCGGTCTGGTGCTTGAATACCAGCGCCCAGGAGTAGCCGGCGATTGGATAGGCATTTTTGCCTGAGCCGTTGACGATGCTGAACTTCTCGGAGGTGACCTTCGGGAAGGAGGCGGCAGCGGCCGCAACCGTCTTTAGATTGGGCACCAGGAAGTTGTGCTTCCGGTTCTCCAGCATCGCTTGGTGCATGTGGGTCTGGATGACGTAGGCGAGCTCGACGTATCCGATGGTGCCGGGTGTCGAACGAATCAAGTCGGCGACTCCGGGGTTCCCCTTCTCCCCGATACCGGTTGGCCAGTTCGGCAGCTTGCCGGTGCCGGCAAGGCCGCGCCACTGATCGCTGACCTTGCTGAGATAGTCAGTGAAGATGTAGCTCGTTCCGCTTCCATCGGAGCGGTGAACGACGGTGATCTGGGTATCGGGCAGGCTTACCTTCTTGTTCAAGGCCTTGATTGCCCGGTCGTTCCACTTACTGATGGTTCCAAGGAAAATCTTAGCCAGCACGGTTCCGTTGAGATGCAGGCCCGTCTTGACTCCTGGAACGTTATAGGCGACCGACACGCCACCAAGAGCAACCGGGATCTGCAGGACAGCGCCGCCGGCCTTGACCGCCGCGGGAAGCTCCGAGACCGGGTTCATCGGCACGTCGCTAGCACCGAAGTCCACGGTCTTGGCTGTGAACTGCTGAATGCCGGCCCCGCTCCCTATGGGCTGGTAGTTGATGGACACCGAGTGCGAGCTCTGATAGACGCTGAATGCCTTGTCGAAAAACGGGAAATCGAAGCTGGAACCGGCCCCCGTTAGACTGACGCTTGCTCGTGCAGGGGTGGCCTGCGAGGCAGTCATTAGGGAGGCCGCGCACAGAACCGCCAGGGCACCTGAGGCAAGGATTCGTTTGTACAAGTCAAGGGCTCCTTTCAAAAAACCTTCTCGTCCTCGTGCACCCCATTTTCGAGACGAGATGTTTCAGCGCTGTTACAGCCGAGTTAAGGCCTTGTTACTGCGGCAGGAGGTTGCCACGGACTTTTTCGCGCGGAATGTCGTAACAGTCCGCTCACAAGCACGTAACATTTTGGAAACATGTCTCTCCCCATACTTGAGGGCGCCCTTCTTGTCTACCGGGATGAAGTGAGCCCGAAACGGCGAACGGAGAGCCATGGAACCCGACGCGGCTGGGACGGTCCCCTCGGCTGAGGAAGTGCGCGATACCACCGATCCGCACACCGCCACGGAAGTCCCTCGGACACATGCCGTAACGATTGGTCGCGATCGCTCGCTAGCCGTGTCGCCGGCCGGTTCTATTGCAGCGTGGCCGGCTGAAATCCGCCAACCGTTGCGCGAGCCGCACCCACCGGCCCGCTCCTTTAACGTGGGTGATCGACTCTTCAGCTGGCTGACCGCTGCTTTCGCCGGGCTGATCCTGGCTGTGATTGCCGTCATGATCGCGACGCTGGCGTGGCAGAGCCGAGTGACCATTCAGCTTTACGGCCTGTCGTTCCTTTACACCTCGACCTGGGACCCGGTTCACAACGTCTTTGGCGCGGCTCCGGCCATTCTGGGGACCGTTTACACGTCCCTTCTGGCACTGCTGCTCGCCGCGCCGATCGGCGTGATGGTCGCGATCTTCCTGGTCGAGATGGCGCCGAGACGGGTTCGAACGAGTCTGGGTTTTGTGGTCGAGCTTCTGGCCGCTGTACCCAGCATCGTGTACGGATTGTGGGCGCTCATCGTGCTGGTTCCATTGGTTCGAGACCACATCCAGCCGCCACTCATCGATCACTTTGGGAACACTCCGTTCTTCAGCGGATATCCCATCGGTTTGGGCGTATTCACCGCGTCCCTGATTCTGTCGATCATGATTCTTCCGACCATCGCCTCGATCTCCCGAGACGTCATGCTGGCTGTCCCGAACAGCCAGCGTGACGCCATGCTCGCGCTCGGCGCGACTCGCTGGGAGACCACCTGGAAGGTGGTAGTTCCTTACGCGAGAAGCGGCATTATCGGAGCCATCGTGCTGGCGCTGGGCAGGGCCGTTGGCGAAACCATGGCGGTGCAAATGGTCATCGGCAACACGCAGAGCTTCAATCTCTCACTCTTCAATTTCGGCACGACCATGCCGGCGACCATCGTGAATCAGTTCACGGAGGCGACCGGCGAGACCTACCTATCGGCACTGATCGAGCTCGCTCTGATCCTGATGATCGTCACCATCATCCTGAACGCAATTGCCCGGCTGCTCGTCTGGCGCGTGACTCGGGTGGCGGGATCGTGATGCGTAGATACAGAGCTCGCAAGCTGGTCAACTACTTCGGCTCGGGTTTGGCGCTTCTGTGCGTGATGCTGGCCATCCTGCCGCTCGGCGCAATGCTTGCCTACGTGCTCGGGCAGGGCGGCACCTCGCTGAACCTCAACTTCTTTACTCACCTGCCGGCTCCATACGGCGAATCCGGCGGCGGCATGCTGAACGACATCGAGGGTACGGGGTATCTCATTCTGCTCGCGTCGTGCGTCGGGCTGCCGATCGGCATTCTCAGCGGCATCTACCTGTCCAGATCGACAAACTACCGCTTTGCCAACACCGTGCGGTTCTTTACCGATGTCGTGGCCGGCACTCCGTCGATCGTGGCCGGAGTAGTGGCCTACGCCCTGGTCGTCATCCCGACCGGCCACTTCTCCGCATATTCGGGCGGCGCTGCCCTGGGCCTATTGATGTTTCCTACCGTGACCCGAGCGACGGAGGAGACCATTAAGCTGGTGCCGACCTCGATCCGGGAGGCGGCGCTTGCGCTGGGTTTGCCCGAGTGGCAAGCCATGGCCCGAATTATCCTCCCTGCCGCCGCCAACGGCATAGTCACCGCGGTCATGCTTGGCATAGCTCGCGTGGCCGGAGAAACCGCGCCCCTGCTGTTCACGGCCTTTGGAAACCCCAATCTGAGCTTCGCCCCCAGCAACGCCGTCGGCGCACTTCCCCTCGAGATTTGGAAGTACGCGACCTCCCCGTCGGAGGATCTTCACCGGCAAGCATGGGCCGGAGCCTTCGTCCTTTTCGCCATCATTGTCATTTTGAACTTGATCGCCCGGCTGCTCACCCTCCGACTGACCGCGCGCGTCGGAACCGGGTAGGCCAAGGAGAGCTATCGAAACCATGGGAGCCACCGTCCGCGCAGAGGATATTTCGGCCTGGTACGGCAAAAAGCTAGCTATACGAGACATGAACCTGGAGATGAAGCCGAACAAGGTCACCGCTCTCATCGGTCCGTCCGGCTGCGGAAAATCCACCTTTCTTCGATGCATCAATCGCATGCATGAGGTCATCCCCGCAGCGCGGGTCGGTGGCGACATGTGGGTCGGAGATCAGAACGTCTACAGCCGGGGAGTCGACCCCGTGAAGGTCCGTGCCCAAACCGGGATGGTCTTCCAGCGACCCAATCCGTTCCCAACAATGTCGATCTATGACAACGTGGCGGCTGGCCCGAGGCTCTCCGGCAAGACGCGCAACAAGAAAGAGCTCGACGCACTGGTGGAACGCAGCCTGCGCCGGGCGGCACTCTGGCACGAGGTCAAAGACCGGCTCAAAGAGCCCGCGACCGGGCTGTCGGGCGGCCAGCAGCAGCGCATCTGTATTGCTCGCGCTCTCGCCATGGAGCCCGGAGTCGTGCTCCTCGACGAACCCACGTCAGCTCTCGACCCCATCGCCTCTTACAAGATCGAAGAGCTCATGAACGACCTCAAGGAGGAGTACACCGTGATCATTGTTACTCACAACATGCAGCAGGCAGCTCGCATAGCGGATTTCACGGCGTTCATGCTGGCCGGTGAGGACTTCGTCGGCGAGCTAATCGAGTACGCGGACACGAAAACCATCTTCAGCACTCCAAAGGACAAGAGAACTGAAGACTACATCACCGGGCGGTTTGGGTAGCTCATGGAGACGCGACGAATCCTGGTGGCGGAAGACGACCGAACGCTGGCCGAAACGCTCGCCTACAACCTGAAGTCTGAAGGCTACGAGGCCAGCATTGCGCGCACGGGGCTCGATGCCATCACACTCGCGAGATCGCAGGAACCGGATCTCCTCCTGTTGGACATCATGCTCCCCGAGATGGACGGCTTCGAGGTCTGCCGGACCGTGCGTTCCTCATCCTCCGTGCCGATCATCATGCTGACTGCGCGGGATGATGAGGTCGATCGGGTCCTCGGCCTCGAGCTGGGCGCCGATGACTACGTGGTAAAGCCATTCAGCCTTCGGGAGCTCCTGGCGCGCATTCGCGCGGCGCTGCGGCGTGTCGAGCTCAACAACAACGCAGGTGCGTCGATCGAGCCGATCGAGGCCGACTCGATTGAGATCCGGCCGGGCTCGCGCAGCGTATATCGCGAAGGGGTCTCGGTGCACCTGCTGCCTCGTGAATTCGACCTTTTGCTTCACCTGATGCGAAACCGCGGCCTGGTTCTGACTCGCGAGCAGCTCCTGGAGACGATTTGGGGCCATGACTATCTCGGTGAGGCGCGGACCGTCGACGTTCACGTCAGGCGACTACGGGTCAAGATCGAACAAGACCCATCAGACCCCCGGCTCATTCGTACGGTGTACGGAGTCGGCTATACCTTTGAAGACAGCGGCCGGAGGGATCATGACACGCGAGCACTATGACGCTCTGTTAAAGGAACTGGACGGGCAGCTGCTCGAGATGGGCGAGAGCGTTGCCCAGACCATTGCACAATGCGTCGACACGCTGGAGTCGCTCGACGTCGACTCGGCGCAGCAGCTGATCGAGGCCGACAACCAGATCGATCAGAAGCGCTACGACATCGAGAACCAAGCCCTGGTGCTCATTGCCACTCAGCAGCCTCTGGCCGGGGATCTGCGCGTGGTCGCTGCCATCCTTACTATCGCGACGGAGTTGGAGCGCATTGGCGACTACTGCGAGGGTATCGCCGAGCTCACCCTTCGCATGGCTGCCGAACCCGTCGCGATTACAGGAACCGACGTCCGATCGATGGCTCTTATCACTCAGACCCTTTTGCGACAGTCGCTGGAGGCGTATCGCGATCGCAACGTCGAGATGGCCGGCGAGGTCTGGACGGAGGACGACAACGTCGATGACCTGTACGAACAGGTTTTCCGCTCGATGATCGCCGGCATGATTGCCGACCGTTCTACGATCCGCAGCCGAACCTATCTCTTATGGGTGGCACACAACATAGAGCGCATGGCGGATCGAGTCACGAACATCGCCGAGCGAGTGGCATTCGTCGTGACCGGGGACGTTGCAACGTTTCGCGACAGGCTGCGATCGCAGACCGTTCCCGGGTAGCCGGCCTTTCCTCGGCTCGTGTCGCCTTCTCAGCCCAGCTTCGACAGAGAGATGCTGGCCGCCTTCATCCCCGACATGATGGCGGCGGATATTTTCGGCCCCGCCCAGCGCGGCTGCGCGTAGTTGTAGATGACCACGGACCGGTACCGTACCGCAATCAGCTTCTTGCCGTAGAAGGTGTAAGTGCCGACAACCCCCTCACGCGTCGTGCAGAAATAGTTCGCGTCTCCGGGACAACCCGAGACCGTGAACATTTGATCGAACGCGAAATTTCCGTGCGCGTAAGCGATGAGACGGCCACGGTAAAGCTCTACGCCTTGCACGTGATGTGGGTGGTTTCCGATCACCAGATCAGCCCCGCTGTCCACGATCCAATGAGCGATTTTGCGTGGGTTGTCATCCGCGATTCCAGGTGCAATCTGAGGCATCGCCACGTATTCTTTGCCCCAGTGGACCGAGACCACGACAACATCGGCGTGCTTCCGTGCCTCGCGTATCTCGGCCCGCGAGGTCGGGTAGTCGAAACGCTCGCCGACGGCGTTAAACGCGAGGAATGCGAACCGCAGACCTCGAACGGTTCGGTACGCCACGTCGCCGAGCCCGCAGTGTTGAATTCCGGCCTCCGCCAGATGTTGCCAGGTCTCACGTATCGCGGGCCAGCCGTAGTTACCAATGTGATTGTTGGCCGTGCAGGCGACATCCACTCCGGCAAATTTCAGACCTTGGGTGGCTCTCGGATCCCCGCAGAAGCTCATTCCTTCCACGGTCACGGCGCAGCCCGCAATCAGCGGAGATTCGAGGTTGACCAGAGTGATGTCACTGGTTCTTAAGTACGCAGCGGTCGGTCTGAAGGGATAGAGAAAGTCGTTACGCGTGACCATCATGTAATTCACAGTCCGCGCTGGGATGACATCGCCGGTGGCGATCAGCGTGCGTAGCTTGTGAGGGTCATATCCGCGTAGTGACCGGGCCGAGCTCGCGAAGATCGACGAAATGCTGAGCGCGCCTGACGATGGGACGGCCGCGTGGTGGTGTGTGCGCGAGCGCGTCGACGACGCGTGCACGCCGGTTGCCGGACCGTTCCCCAAACCGGCGGAGCGAGCGACCATGATGCCAATCCAGCAGCCTGCGCCGAGAACCACCCAGAAGAGTGCGAAGCCTATCAAGCTCGCGCGATCTCTCGTTCCCATGAATTCTCCACGCTCTAGCGCGCCAAAGTCTGCCGCGAAGTTCGTGCAACCACTATAGAAACTCTCGAGGCAGCCGTGTAGTTACGCAACCAGGTGAACAAGCCACCCTGCTTCACGACCCTGTATCTCTACGCGCCAAACGACGACAATAAATCCATGGGATTAGTCCGCCGACTTGGTATCTGGACATCATGCGCGGTGCTGGTTGTCGCTCTGGACGTCATCACAAAAGCGTCCCCTCACGATGTGATGGCAGCCAACCATGCTCACACCGCGACCGGTGTCTATGTCGTCGTCGGCTGCTTCCTGGTCTCGTTGGTCGCGTGGAGGTCGCCGCTCCTGGCCGTGGGAGGCGGTCTCATGTTTGGCGCACTCGTGTCCAACGCGGGGCAGCTCCTGCTGCAGGGCTACGCAACGGACTGGATACCGGTCGCGGGTTGGCTGACCAACGTTGCGGACATCGCAGGCGCCGTGGGCCTACTGGTGTGCCTGGCCGGCTATTTGCGAGGAGCAAACGTTCCGCAGGCGCGCAACGCGCCGGAGCACTAAGCGCTATTCTTTCGACTCGAGCTGGGACTGGCCGTTATCCGAGAGCTGTAACTTCATCGCCGCCAGCTGCCGGTCAACGTCGTTTCCAGCCGAGAGGGAAAGCTGGCGATCGATGTCATCGCCCCCGCCAAGCTGAGCTGTGTAGTCGGTCAAAGCCCCGGAATCGATGAGCTCGTCGAGCGCGCTGCTGCGTGCTTGCATCTGTTCGATGCGATCCTGCGCACGCTGCAATGACGTGCCGAGATCGTTCATCTCTTTTGAGATCCCGGTGAAGGACTCGTTGATCTTGACCTGCGCGCTGGAGGCTTCGTACTGCGCTTTGATCGACTCCTTCTGAGTCCGGAACATCTCGATGCGCGTCTGCAGCTTTTGAGACGCGTCCTGAAGCTTGACCTGCTGCTCGTCGAGCTGAACCACCTGCTGTCCGAGGCTTTGGATTTGCGGCTGGAGCACCGATTTGCGTTCGAGCGCGACGCGAGCCAGATCGTCGCGGCCCGCCAGCACCGCCTGCTCAGCCTGCTGCCCTAATTTGGTGTCCTGCTGTCGCAGCTTCTCAGCTTGCATCTTCAGCCGCTGCTTCGAGGTAGCGACCTCTGCAAGGCCCCTGCGAACGTCGGTAAGCAAGCCGAGCTGCTTCTCATACGAGTAATCGAGCGTCTCGCCCGGATTTTCCATGCGGTCGAGCGCACTGCTCATTTTGGCGCCGAAGACTGATTTAAGCCGGGCCCACAATCCCACTGATTGGCTCCTTTGCGTACACGGTATTGTACGCAGCGCGGTACTGTCCAGACTTTGTGTTGTTATGACGAGCACCAGCACGTACAATACGCAGGCACCGGCCCCACCGCGAGTGCTGCCTCCCCGTTCGTTCCTTCATATGTCCGCACGAATCATATCGATAGCTAACCAGAAGGGCGGGGTAGGCAAAACTGCCACGACCACGAATCTCGGTGCCTCTCTCTCCGAGATGGGCCATCGAGTGCTGGTCGTCGACATGGATCCACAGGGCAACCTGTCGTCCAGCCTCCACTCGTCAAACGGAACGCGGTCCACAGTCGCCGATGCGCTGCTCGACCGCAAGCTCCCCTTGCCAATCGTTCCGGTTTATGAGCGGGACAATTCCGGCTTCGATCTGGTTCCCACGTCGGTCGCGTTGGCGAGCGCCGAGGCGGCTCTCGCGAACAAGCTGGGACGAGAGTTCCGCTTGCGCGACCAGCTGAACACGGTGGCGGATCGCTACGAGTTCATTCTTATAGACACTCCGCCGTCGCTGGGTCTCCTGACCATCAATTCGCTGGTCGCGGCGCAGCTGGTGCTGATCCCCACTGAGGCTCGCTACTTCTCTTTGCAAGGTCTCCAGATGCTCCAGGAGAGCATCGACGAAATTCTCTACATCAACCCGAATTTGCGCATTCTCGGCATCGTTCTGAGCAAGTTCGACCGCCGGCTGCGAGAGGAGCAGACTGTGGCCGCATATCTTCGCGAGAACTGGGGAGATCTGGTATTCGAAACGAGCGTCGGAACGAACTCCAAGATCCTCGAAGCCGCCTCTGCCGGTGTTCCGTTGGTAGAGCTCAGTGGAGCGCAACGAGCCGTGGAAACGTACCGCTCGCTGGCGCGGGAGGTATTGACACGTGTCTAAGCGAGGCTTTGATCCCAAACGGGTCGAACACCAGAAAAGAGATCAACCGGTAATCCCGCAAATCCTGTCGGACGAGTCGCAGGATCTGGCAAAAGGGTTCACCGAGATAAAGGTCGTGGGCATCGGCGGCGGGGGCAACAACACCGTCGACCGCATGATTGAAGCAAATGTTCGAGGCATCGACTTCATTGCGATCAACACCGATGCCCAGGCGCTCGAGCAGTCGCTGTCCAGAAAGCAGGTGACGATCGGCGATCGATCGACGCGAGGCTTGGGAACCGGCGGAGATATTCGGCTGGGCGAGAAGGCCGCGGAAAATGCTCGCGACGCCCTGCATGAGGTGCTTTACGGAGCCGACATGGTGTTCATTACCGCCGGCTTGGGTGGAGGAACCGGCTCCGGGGCAGCACCGGTGGTCGCTCAGGTGGCCCAAGAGGAGGGCGCGCTGACCGTTGGCATCGTGACTCTTCCGTTTGCCTTCGAGGGTCAGCGCCGCAAGGCCACGGCCATGGAGGGCCTCACGAAGCTGGAACCCAACCTAGATTCCATCATCGTTGTCTCCAACGACAAGCTCTTACAAATCGCCTCGGCATCCAGCGGGATCGCCGAGTCCTTCAGAATGGCCGACGAGACTCTCAATCAGGGGATTCACGGCATAGCAGACCTCATCCTCACCCCCGGCCTGATAAATCTGGACTTCGCGGACGTCAATGCCATCATGCACCGCTCGGGCCCCGCGCTCATGGCTATGGGAAGAGCAGGCGGCGAGAACCGCGCCGTCAAGGCCACCCAAAACGCGATCTCGAGTCCACTTCTCGACTGGTCAATCAATGGAGCACGCGGCGTCCTTCTCAACATCACCGGCGGCCCGGACCTCACGCTGTTCGAGGTGAACGAAGCGGCTCGAATCGTCGCCGACGCGGTATCGGAAGAGGCCAACATCATTTTCGGCGCCGTGATCCATCCTCGAATGGGAGACGAGGTGCGTGTGACTGTAATCGCGACTGGCTTCGAGCAACCGTAGGCTCGGGAACGTGTCGATCCCTCGTCCATTTGACTACCACTATCTCCGGCCACCTGACCGGCTCGACGTGTACCACGCCACGCTTCTAGAGGAAACGAGTGACCACATAATCGTCACTCATACGGTCGCCCATCAGGCGCCGGTTCTCCACCGCGGTGTAGAGATCCTGCAAGACGGGTCTTCCATCGTGTGGTTTCTCTTCAAGAACCGTCGATACGATGTCGGGCGCTTCTACCTGCGTGATGGCACGTGGACGGGCTTCTACTCGGACATCACGGAGCCGGTGTGTTGGAAAGGATCGGACGCAAGCACTCTGGAGACCGTGACCGATCTGTTTCTCGACGTCTGGATCTCTCCGGACGGAGAAATCGAGGTGCTCGACGCCGATGAGCTCGCGGATGCTTTGGTTTCGGGATGGATCACCGAAGCCCAGGCCGAGCAGGCGAGGAGCTCCGCCGACGAAATCGTGAATGCCTTCGCGGCGGGCATGTTTCCTCCACTCCCGGCTCTCCACTGGAAGTCTTCGTGACCCGCTGGCGGACAACTGTCGACAAGCGAAAGAAACTGCATTACTGTATAAGGACCTTTTTCGGAGACTGTGATTGACTCGACAGCACGTCCTTAGGTTTTACGTAGCCCTTATCGCGGCACTCACTCTTGGGGTTCTTGGTGTGGGCGTGGTCGGCGTGACCTACTTGAGCTCACAGACCTTGATTCGGAACCTTTTCCCGGCGGCACTACTGATCGCCGTCAGTTGGTACGGGAGTCAGCGCCGCGTTCTCGTCAGCGAGTCCGACATATGGCTCATGGGCACAGTGGGCTACATCGCCACACTGGTGCTGCTGCCGTTCCCGCTGGCCGTTCTCGCGGTCGCCGCTTCCAAGGGCCTGGCGGAAGCCACGCTCCTCGCGAAAAAGCAGCGTCACTCCTGGAAGGGCGTAACCGTCAATGCCGGAGGCACGATTCTCGGGGTTGCGGTTGGTGGAGGCGTCTTCGCCAGCCTGAACGGCGTGAGCTACCTCTGGAGCCACCAGCTTGACTCAGTGTTCGCCCTGCCGCTTTTGCTCGTGATGATTCTCCTGTACAACGTGACGAATGAGCTGGTGGTAGTTGGCGCCATTACTCTGACCAGCCAGGAGAATCCATGGTCCGTGTTCTGGCGGCTGTCTCGCGCCGCTCTCATTCCGGAAATCTCTCTCGCCTTGGTCGGCATTGTCTTCGCCGTGCTCTATCACTCCAGCCCGATCATGGCCGCCTTTATCGTGGTTCCGGTCATGTTCAGCCTCCGCGCCTTCGAGTCCGTCGCGACGCTTCGGCGAGAGACCGTCGAGGCGGTGCTGCGCATGGCCGAGCATCTCGACTTTCGTGATACCAGCACCTATGAGCACTCGCAGCGGCTCGCCGATCTCACCCGTCGTCTGGCAAGCGCGCTCGAGCTCACGCCCGAGCACGTCGAGGAGATAGTGCTCGCGTCCCGGGTCCATGACCTCGGCAAGATCGGCATCAGTAACGAGATCCTTCTCAAGCAGGGGCCCCTCAGCGAGGAAGAAGGCGACATCATGAGGAAGCATCCGGTGATTGGTGCCGAGATTCTAGACAGCTATTCAATGTTCAAGAGTAGTGTTTCGATTGTCCGTCATCACCACGAACGCTGGGATGGGAAGGGGTATCCCGAAGGCCTCTCTGGCGACCACATACCGCTCGGCGCGCGAATAATTGCGGTTGCCGACTCCTTTGATGCCATGACCGCGGATAGACCCTACCGAAAGGGGTTGTCCGTGGACGACGCTGTCGAACGACTCAAAGCAGGCATGGGTACCCAATACGATCCCAAGCTCTGCGCCATCTTCATACAAATACTCATGGAAGAGGGCATCTACGCTCCCTCCGAAGCTGTTCCCGGCGAGCTCCACCTAATCGCCGGTGGACGGGCCAGCGGGGGACGCGCCAGCTAGACGTCGGAAGCTACGCCTGGGTTCGGACACCCGTCGGCAGCCAGACCATGGCGCTGGCGAGCAGCATGAGCCCCGCAAGCACGAGCCAGACTCTCGAGACAGGCATGACCACCAGCAGGTAGCCGCCAAGAGCCGAGCCCAAAGCCAGGCCGCCCTGGATCACGGTGATTCGAGCGGCCATTACTCTTCCGCGCATCTCACTTGGAGTCAAGGTCTGCACGAGCGTGGACCCGGCAATGGCAAACAGACTGTTGCACATGCCCGAGAGCGCCATGACGACAAGTGCCGCGTAAATGTTGGTGACGACCGAGAGGACGGCGACGACCAATCCGAAGCCTGTCATCCCGATCGCGAACACCTGGCCTCGCGGCAATGGACGGGCCAGCTGGGGCGCTACGATGCTTCCAACGACTCCGCCCAGCCCGATGCTTACCTCGAGAACACTGAACCGAAACGCTCCACTGTGCAGGGGACCAATCAAGCCGGAGCTATGTGCCAGTGATTGGCTCGCGAAAAGTGGAGATACGACGAAAACTCCGCCGATGGCGAGAGGAGCCACCAGCGAGCTGATCGTGCTCCACTTTAGAAACGGTTGGCTCATCAGGAACTGAATGCCCTCACGTATTCTGTCCGCGACTTCTCGCAAAGTCGCCGCAACTGCTCTTCGAGGAGAAGGAATGTATATGGCCGCGATGGCAGACGCGGACACGGCGAATGTTGCCGCATCGACGTAGAACGGGATCGATAGCTTCACTGCCGCGATCAGGGCCCCGCCTGCTGCGTAGGCCAGATCCGCCAAGGTCTCAATTCGCGTCATGATCGCGTTGGCTCCAAGGATGCGATCCTCGGGGACGATATCTGGAAGCATCGCCCGTGCGGTCGTATTAAAGAGAACGGTCAAACCGTAAAGAATCACCACGATCGGATAAACCGAGAGCAAGTTAATGGCGGTTAGCGCCGGCACGGCCGCCATTAGCAGGGCGCGAATGAGATCGCACGCGATCAAGAGCTGCCTGCGGTCCATGGCGTCCGCGATGTAGCCCGCGAAGAGGCCTCCCGCCAGCGTAGGAAGAACTCGCGCGACGTAAAACAGCGCCAGGGCCGGCGCATAGGCGTTCGAGAGGTGAATAACCAGAAACACCAGGGCGATCAGTGCCACCCGATCGCCGATCAGTGACACCGCCTGGCCGGCTGCATAGAATCGGAAATCAGGCCCATAGTCCTTCCCTACGGGCAAGCGGACACGTCGCATGCGCTCTCTAGGAGCGCCCACTCGACTCCCGATCCCTCACGTTGCAAGCGTACCAAGTGCGGACTTTGATTTCACGAGGCCGTGCCTGCCCGAAATTGCACCTTGACAATTGGAAGATTCTCAGGCAGAGTAGGGCCTATATACAGGCAGGAGTACTCAATCCAAAGAAGCTCGTAACAAATGGAGCGCTACCCTTCGAGGTGCGCGGCCGAAAACAACCGAATCAGCGAACCCGGAGACTATGACACTCATACCGAGATTGGGCACCGAGGTATGAGCCGAGTGAGTGGTGCAACCGACCGAGTATCCAGACGGATGTTCAGGTCGGTTTCTTGTTTTTCAGGGCAGCGGATAGAGACTCAGGGAAGGAAAAATCCAAGCGCGAGGCGCACAACCGAATAAGTGACATCGGACACGTAGACACCTTGACTGTGTTTGGGCACCGCAGTCAGGTCGAGTGAGTGGTGCAACCGGCCGGATAACCCTCCGCAAGGGGGTCTGTCGGGCCGTCCTTTTTTAAACAAGGAGTAAATCGATGAGCTCATACGAAGTCGACTGGAACGAACCGAAGAAAGAATTTGAGTGGAGCGAGCCGAGACCGGGAAAAGGAATCAGCATCGTCCATTCCGAAATCGAGTGGACTGAGCCCAAAAAGTAATCCCCCAACACCAATCCGGATACCGCGAAGGAGCAGCAGATGGCA
>DHWR01000020.1:0-436 GCA_002413265.1 Chloroflexi bacterium UBA5177 | reverse complement strand
GAGCACGGCGTCAACTGGAGCCATTCCGAGCACGGGGTCAACTGGTCCCACTCAGAGCACGGCGTGAACTGGGCCCACTCGGAGATCGAGTGGACCGAGCCCAAGGGCGAGCACGGCGTCAACTGGTAACCCCACTACACACACGAGAGACCTAAACAACAAACACAAGAGAGACCTAACCCCCGTAGCCGCACCCCTTCAGGGGTGCACCCCCGCAAGCAATCACAACCAACCGAGAGAAGCAAGGACTTAGAGATGAAGGCATACGAAATCGAATGGACTGAGCCCAAGAGCGAGCACGGCGTCAACTGGAGCCACTCCGAGCACGGGGTCAACTGGTCCCACTCAGAGCATGGTGTGAACTGGTCCCACTCGGAGATCGAGTGGACCGAGCCCAAGGGCGAGCACGGCGTCAACTGGTAGCTTCCGACGGGAA
>DHWR01000016.1:2688-4354 GCA_002413265.1 Chloroflexi bacterium UBA5177 | reverse complement strand
GGCATCATCGGCCCGAACGGCGCTGGTAAGACCAGCTTGTTCAACGTCGTCTCCGGTTTTCTGAAACCGCAGGCGGGCGAGATCCTGTACGACGGCCGGCGCATCAACGGCGTGCGGCCCCACGAGCTGAACGCCCTCGGTATCGCTAGAACTCTGCAAGGGCTCGGTCTCTGGCGCGGCCTGACAGTGCTCGAAAACGTCATGGTGGGGGCGCGCCGTGCGGCACGTCCTGGGTTCGTGTCCGCAGTTACTGGTCTGAGTCGCTCAGATCGATACGAGGCCGAGACCGCGGATCTTGCCCGCGACCAGCTCCGCTTGCTTGGCATCGAGCATTTCGCCGACTGGTATCCAGGCGTCTTGCCATACGGCGCCCAGAAGTGGGTTTCACTGGCCCGTGCACTTGTGTCGCGGCCTTCCCTTCTGTTGCTCGACGAGCCCGCGAGCGGCCTCACATCGACCGAGATCAAGGAACTCGCCGACCTGCTGCGTTCCCTCCGCGCGCAGATGTCGGTGGCTCTGGTCGAGCATCGATTGGACCTCATCATGAGCGTCTGCGAGCGGGTTCACGTCCTTGACTTCGGCCGTCTCATCGCCTCTGGTCCTCCCGAGCGCGTGCAGAAGGACAAGGCGGTGACCGATGCCTACCTCGGCGAGGAGCTCACGCTGAATGTCGCGGAAGAAGGGGCGGATGCTCGAGGTTGATGGGCTCAGCGTTTCGTACGGGGGCGTCGCGGCGCTCGACTGCGTCAGCCTGCGCATACCCGACAACAGCATCACTGCCGTGCTGGGCCCAAATGGGGCCGGTAAGTCGACCCTGATCCGCGCGATCGCAGGTCTGGTCCGTCCGCGCGCCGGAACGGTTTCGTATGGGCGCCGCCTGCTCACCGGGATGTCGCCCGAGGCCATCGTGCGTTTGGGAATCAGCATGGTCCCTGAAGGCGGCGGAATCATTCGCGAGCTCACGGTCGACGAAAACCTGCGACTGGCACACCTCTGGCGTCGCGATCGGGCCGACCTCCGCAAAGCGCTGGACGAGGTGATGGCGCTGTTTCCTCCGCTGGCGGCTCGCCGCCACCTGCCGGCCAACTCGTTATCGGGTGGAGAGCGCCAGATGCTTGCGGTCGGTCGCGCGCTCATGTCGCGAGCGGAGCTCCTGCTACTCGACGAGCCATCCCTGGGCCTCGCCCCCAAGATTGTGAGCTTGATCATGCGCACGATCCACGAACTTCGCGGCCAGCGCGGGCTCAGCGTGCTGCTTGTCGAGCAGAACGCCCGCAGCGCGCTCGCGATCGCTGATGAGGCGTTGCTTCTTTCATCGGGCCGAACTGTCGCTTCGCGTCGGGCGGGGGAGCTCGCCCACGAGGAGGAGCTCTGGCATGCGTATCTCGGCTACTGACCGTCGGGCCGGCTCATGAATTATTTCCTGGTTCTGACCCTCACCGGCCTCGCGGCAGGGATGATCTATGCAGCTCTGGCGCTTGCCCTCGTGCTGGTATGGCGTGCCACCCGGGTCGTGAACTTTGCCCAGGGCGCAATGGCGATGGCGACCACCTACATCGCGCTGGCCGTCGTCCAGCTAACCGGCAACTACTGGTTCGGATTCGTCGCGGCCCTCGCGGCGGGCTTTGTTATTGGAGCCGTTGCCGAGCGAGGAATCGTCCGCTGG
>DHWR01000016.1:0-2534 GCA_002413265.1 Chloroflexi bacterium UBA5177 | reverse complement strand
GTCGTGCCAATGATCTGGGGTGCTCAGATCCGGTCCTTCCCTGCTCCCTTCTCAATCGCAGCCATGCAGGTGGGCGGGGTCTTCATCCCGGTGTCGCCCTTCAACATCTTCACCATCGGCGTCGTGCTGCTCGTCATGGTGGCCCTGCTCGTGTTGTTCCGATTCACCGGCCTCGGGCTCAGCATGCGCGCGGCCGCTTTCGCGCCTGAGATTGCGCGACTTCTTGGCGTGCGCGTGGGTCGGCTGCTCACCTTCGGATGGGGCCTGGCAACCGTGGCCGGTGCTCTGGCCGGCCTGCTCGTCGCGCCCACTCTGCTGCTCTACCCGAACAATATGGACGCGATTCTCGTTTACGGCTTTACGGCCGCCGTGCTCGGGGGGCTCGACAGTCCAATCGGAGCGCTGGTGGGCGGGTTGGCGATGGGACTCGCACTCTCATTCATCGGCGGTTACCTCGGACCCGACCTCGAGACTGCGGGTGCGCTCGCAATCCTGATCGCGATCCTCATGGTTCGACCGCAGGGCCTGTTCGTGCATGCAGCGGAAAGGCGGGTGTGAGCGCATGAGGCATTTGATGAAGGGTTTGGGATCTGTTCGTCCCGCTCTGCTGCGCCATTCGATGGTGGGGCTGGGCTTCGGACTCGGAGCAGCGCTGGCAGTCTGGGCAATCGATCCATACAACCCATTCCTCGTCTACCAACTCTCCAGCGTCTGCTACTTCGCCATCGCGGCCGCCGGCCTCACCGTCCTCACGGGCCTGAACGGACAGCTCTCGCTCGGCCACGGCGCGTTGATGGGAATCGGTGCGTATACGACGGCTGTGGTGCTCAAGGGGCACACGGACCTGAATCCGGCGCTGGTTATGTCTGTTGCGACTGTCGTCACGTCCGTGGCTTCGATCATCGTTGGTGCTGCGGCAGCCCGACTCCGGGGCCCATACCTCGCCGGCGCGACACTGGGTCTCGCGGTCGGCTTGCCCGGCGTCGCGGTGAGGTTCTCCAACATTTTCGGCGGCGACGCCGGTACTTCAGTCCCTGCGCTGACTCCTCCCGACGCGCTCAGCTCGGTCGCGCCGGAGGTGTGGCTCGCGTGGATCGGCCTCGTACCGACAGTCGTCACGTTCGTGGTGCTCGCTAACCTCGTGCGCACGCGGTACGGAAGGGATTTCCGCGCCATCCGCGAGGACGAGGTCGCGGCGGCTCTCTATGGAATTCGTGTCGCTCGCACACAGGTGGTCGCATTCGTCCTCAGTGGAGCATGTGCCGGATTGGCCGGATCGCTTCTCGCATACACCTCAAACTTGGCCGCGCCCGGCAGCTTTCCTCTGACCCTTTCGTTGCTGCTCTTGGCCGCGATCGTTATCGGCGGACTTGGCACGCTGCCCGGAGCGGTCTGGGGTGCGTTGGTCGTGGTGTTCGTTCCCGATTGGATCGGCTCTGTCAATGACGCCGTGCACCTGCCCAGCGCGGTGCGGGACCAGCTGCCGCTGGCGTTGTTCGGAGGCGTCTTCGTAGTGGCAATGCTGGCGTTCCCGCACGGTATACAGGGTGGCCTTGTCCGTCTGTGGCGGTTGAGGGCCAGTCGTCGCAAGACCGGCACTTCTGAGCCGGCGATCGGCACGACATGATCACCGGTGATCAAGCGCGCTCGGAGGTTCAGGAATCGCGATCCTGGATTGCCTTGGCGTCCGGTCCGAGAGCTGTCAGCCCCGCCATCCTCTAGCCAGCCGGGTGCCATGTGTGACCAAGACCAGCATGTCCGCGACCTCATTGAGATCGGGATATCGTCCCGAAAGGTAGCCAAGCGCGAGCACTTCGGTGGCGGCGATATGGACATCCGCGATCATCTCGAGTCGCCGCCGCTCCTCCGGGCTATCGTGCGGGTAACCTCGGGCAACGAGCTCCTCGACCACATCACCGCGGGTATTGCCTGACAGGCGGCGGCTGGAGTCGCCGAGTGGCGACGCAGGATAGTGTCGGACCCGAAGGGAGAGTCGAAAGAGGTCCGGATTGGCGGCCAACACATCGAGCGGAGTCTGGAACTCCTGGCGCAACTTCTCTTCGTTGCTGGGAGCCGCCAGGGCTTCCCGCCGGCTCTTTGCCAGCTTTTCCCGCAGCTCGTCGAAAAGGTCGTCTGCAAGCGCTTTCAGAAGGTCGTCCCGACTTCGAAAATGCTCATAGAAGGTTGCGCCCGCGACGCGCGCTCGCTTCGCCACCGCGCTCGCGGCCAGGCGGGTCTCATGGCCTGACAGAATCAAGTCGCGAGCGGCGGTGATCAGACGCTTACGCGTGCGCTCCTTGGCCGCCCGGCGAGTCAGCGCCGGCGCCATTATTCGAGAGCCAGGCCTAATTCTCTTCTTGCCATGGCCATTCGCCGATAGTACTATCGGTGAAACTGGGGCGCTTGTCAGGCTCATTCCGGGGTCCGCGCACAGGGAGTGGTTCACAACCTGGAGGGAAAAATGGAGACCTTATCGATCCGGCGACTCTCTACCTGGCGGGGCGCTTGGCTTGTGGTCGTCGCGCTGGTTTTAG
>DHWR01000196.1:8719-9007 GCA_002413265.1 Chloroflexi bacterium UBA5177 | reverse complement strand
CGCCCCGACGAACAGCAGCATTGCGGGACACCTCTATCTTGACGATGTGCTGACCAATGCCAATGGTGCCTGAGAGGCTTCCTGGAATCTTCAGAAGCTTCGTAACTCGCGACGCTCGGCTCATGATTCGCTATGCGAGGGCGGCTCCCACGTCCAAGTCCTTGAATGCACGAATGGCCCGGGAACAGCATAGGGTTCCCAAGCTGCGCCACCGAATCGCAGGTCTGTCACATAACCCGAAGTGTCGATCTCGTCTGGCGATCGGCAGGAGACGACAGAGCGAGACGT
>DHWR01000196.1:1541-8531 GCA_002413265.1 Chloroflexi bacterium UBA5177 | reverse complement strand
AGGAGACGACAGAGCGAGACGTCCCAATGAACACGTCCGAAGAGTTGCTGCTTCGTGCGTGTACCGGGGAAGTTGTTCCGGGCAGTGCAAGCGACTGGCAGAGTGTGGCCGATCTGGCACAACGGCACGAAGTAGCGCCGCAGATCGCTGTTGCGCTTAGACTTGCCTCGGATTCTGCGCTCAGCTCGGGTAGCCAGCTCGGTGTACCCGCCCACGTCCAGCACACATTGTCCTCGTTGCTCGAGCTAACTCTCGAAGAGCACCGGCGCAGCACGTCGGAGCTCATCGCCGTGTCGCAAGTACTTGGCGATTTTGACATTTTGGTGTTGAAAGGCCCCGTCCTCGCGGAGCGTTTGTACGAGAAAGGCTCTCGCTCCTACCACGATCTGGATCTCGGGGTACGAGCGTCTGACTATGGAGCTGTTCGTGAGCGTTTGGTCGCGAATGGTTACCGCCCACCATCTTCTGTCGATGAGCGGCACCAACAGTCTGCCGCCCGAGATGCATCTTTCCAACCTCCTCCGGGCACAGAGATGTCGCGATCCGTAGAGGTTCATTGGCAGCTGGGAGGCCCACTACCCGAGATGCTGGACGAAAACGGCATATGGGATCGCGCGTGCACGCTCATGGTCGACGAGTATCCGGTACGCACCCCCAGCGCAATGGATACCCTGCTCCTCCTTGTTCTCAACTTGCGCCAGCATCGCTTCCGGCGTCTGAAGACGCTCTGTGACATTGATCGGCTTCTTCGAATCCAGGGAGGAAGCATCGATTGGCTGCTTCTGCATAGACAGGCCCATGACGCAGGCCTCTGCGTCGCGCTTCGCCATGCTTTGCACCTCGCAGAGACGGCCCTCGAGAGTCCAATGCCTCCATTACCGCCCTGTCACCGCCGGCGAACCATACAAGGGTGGTGCCTGAAACAGGTTGCCACTCGAGAGGCGATGCTCCGAACATCCACAGGTGTTCAATCGATCGTGAACGGCGCTCTGCCAATCCTTTCCTTGGACGGGGCGGGGAGAAATGGCCGACTTGTCATTTCGCGACTGTCATCGCCCCGAGCGCGTTCGATATCACTCGAGCCGCAAGCAAATCCTGTCGAGGGATTTGAATGACGGAACAACGGGCGCGCTTAGAAAAATCGAAATGAATTGATAGGTGCGGGGGCGCCGCCTCGGAGCCGACGGGATGAAGCCGGCTGAATAGCTAAGGAGAGACATGGAGTTAAAGGATTACTGGCGAGTGATCCGAGGCTGGAAGGCCTTGATCGTGATTGGTACCGTGTTGGCCACTATGGTCGGATATGGCTCCATGAGGCACTCGGCCAGCACGAAGCCGGTCTACGAGGGAACTGCGCTCGTTTTCGTGACCTACGTTACGCCGCCTGGTTCGCCATACATTACGACCCTGTCAGTTCACGATGAAACGCAGGTCCTGAGTGGGCATGCCAGTGATTCTGGCGCGGATAAGGCCATCCGCAACCGGTATCACATTGACACCCGCCAGGTCCACAAAGTTACGACCGCCGTGGATCCAGAGAGGCCTGTGATAACAGTTCAAGCATTCGGTGACAATTCCCGCGCAGTCGCCATCTATGCCGAGGCAATGGCGCGTTACTTAGCTGCCCAGGAATCTCGCAAGGTCGGCGCCGAAACAATCGCCCTCTTGCACTCCCTGGCAACACAGACGAGTTCTGCGCGGGCCAAGTGGCTGGCAAGCCAAGCCCGGTACTACGCCCAGTGCGGCTGCTTGCCCCATCAACGTGCTCCGAAGGCAAGCGTGGCCACTCTGGCCCGTCTGAAGGCGAACCTAGACATTCTTCAAGCTGATTACCTTGCTGATGAGAGTCGCTACCTGACTCTGCGAAACAATCCAGTTTCCCCGGTTACCTCCGCTCCCGGTCGAGCTAAAAAGCTTAATACAATCTATCCTTCGGCCGTTTCGTGGCTTGTTCCGGCTGCCATTTTAGGTCTCCTCTTCAGTATCGGACTCGCCGCTCTCCTGGACTACGCCCTCGACGTTCCCACGCCTGGACTATCGCGCCTTGCTATGGGTTTGCGGCGCCGAGGTTCGACGCCGACATCGTCTGCAGGCGCCAACTCGGGGCCGACCGGTGGTTCCGAGGAGACGGGGCGCGACGCGAACTCAGACCGGAAGCCCGCAATGGAACAGGATGTGAGGGACGAGAGTGCGAGTTGAGATGGTTCCGGCTCTGCGACGCGACCCTCTGCGCGTACCCGACGTCCCTCCCGTACTCATTGCTACTGCCGGGCTGGTCGCCGCGTTGGGCCTCGTTGCCCTAAATGCGTATCAAGCGCTGGGCCTGGCACTGCTGGCGCTTCTGGGAATCTCCACGTTCCTTTATATGGTGGCGCGATGGCCCCCTACCATTGCCTACTTTGCCATCGGGTGGCTGGTATTCGAGAAAGTGGTCGAAGGCCATGCAGGGCAGCACGCCGGGCAAATTGCCCAGGCGAGCAACGGATTCCTTCTAGTCACCCTGGCCTGGACGTTCCTGGTCAACCTGATCCGCCGGCACGTGCCGCTCTTCACCTTTCAGCAGGTCGGCGCGCCGTTGGCGGCGTTTGTTGCTTTAGGTGTGGCATCGGCCATCGCAAACGATGTCCCACCGACGGTGGCACTACTGGGGGTTCTCTCGCCCATTCATTCAATGATTATTTTTCTTGTTGTAGTGAATATCGGAATCCACGCGCAGCACATCTCTCGTTTCATCGTGGCGACCCTGGTGATCACGACCATCATTAGCTTGATCGGCGTGCTCCAAGAGGCTCCCCACAGTCCACTATGGGGTTTGAGCCTTGGGACGAGGGAGCAAACGGCCGCTCATCTGGCCAGGGTAAACGGAGTATTTGAGTCCGCTATCGGATTCGGCGACTTCCTCGCGACCGTTCTGCCCCTTGCTTTAATGATGCTGTTCTTCCACACCGCCCGAGGACGTCTGCGAACCCTCCTGATCGTCGGAACGCTCATCATGACCGCGGCGTTGATCTTGACCTTCACGCGAGAAGCTTGGGCGGCCCTTCTGTTTGCGACTCTGCTGCTTGGCGCTGTCGTCGAACGCCGGCTGCTCCGGGTGTTCTTCTTTTCCATCATGCCCATCCTGGTGCCCATCGGAATCATCGCATCGCCGATAGCGACCCGTCTGCGGGAAACGGCACAAGGGAATCTGCGGTTCACGCTACTGCAGCACACGGTACCCGTCATTCGGGATCATTTGGCTCTAGGCGCTGGACCTGGCCGGTTTGGAGGCAACGTGGCGTTGACCACACACACGCCACTCTACGCCGAGTACCATATCCCTCAGTTCACGTACGCAACGGGGGGACAGATCGACATGTTCTGGACTCACACTCTTGCCGAGTCGGGGCTTTTAGGTACGGCTGCGTACCTTGCTGCGATCGTCGCCTGCTTTTTGGTCGGGCGAAGGGCCTATCGTTTTGCGATTAGTCCGCAGCGCAAAGCAGCGGTTCTTGGCCTCCTTTACGCCGCTCCCGTGACTGTCTTTTGCGCTCTCTTCTCTTCGGTCCTCGAAGCGAGCGGGCCGGCCGCACTTTTTTGGTCGTTCATGGGGATGCTTACTGTTCTTGCACTCAATCCGGAGTCGTCTCCACACCTAAGGAGCGTAGATCATGACTTATGAGCGGCTTCGCGTCTGTCTCATCTGTGAAGACATATCTCTCCCAATAGATGAGGGCATCAAGAAGTTCGTGGATTCCGTTCGGACCCCTCTCACTCAGCGGGCGGAGCTCCTGGTGCTCTCGGTGGGCCGGGATCGCTCCGTACCTGAGTCTGTACACTCGGTCCCGGCAAATCGCTTCCTTTTAAGTCGGGCCGTGTGGAAGACGATACGCGGCTTCAAGCCCGATGCACTCATCTACGTCCCCATTGCTGCTGCCACACGCAACAGCTTCCTTCGCTGTGCCATCTTGCAGCGCTATGCACCAGGAGCGCAGGTCATCATGGTGTCACTGCAACCTCGAACTTACGGACCCGCGGCACGCCGATTCATCCGCCATATGGGGCCCAAGCTAACTCTGGTGCAGAGCACGAACACGTGTGATGCTCTCACGGCACTCGGGGTTCGGGCTGCCGTGATCCCCTCGGGAGTCGATCTGAACACGTTCGTACCCGTAGGACGAGAAGAAAAGCTAACGCTGCGCAAGAAATACCAGATACCGCCCCATCGGTACACCGTCTTGCATGTCGGTCACCTGAAGCAGGAGCGCAACGTATTGCTGCTGAACCGAATACGGAGTGAGATCGATTGCGAAACTGTCGTTGTTGGTAGCACGTCAACGCCGAGTGGTGTCGAGGTCGATGTCACGCAGACGCTTCGGGCCGGCGGCACGCATGTCATCGATCACTACATCGATCAGATTGCGGAGCTCTACCAGTTGGCAGACTGCTACCTGTTCCCAGTCCACGCTACAGGGGGTGCTATTGAGGCACCCCTCTCTGTTCTCGAAGCCCTCGCGTGTGATCTTCCCGTTGTCACTACTCCGTTTGGGTTCCTGCGTCGTGCCTTCACTGAAAGCGCTGGGTTCGTCTTCGCGGACAATGACGACGATCTAGTGTTCGCTGTGGAACGCATGCAACAGAACACTGCCCAGCTAAGCGTTGGTGACATGCGAGCACAAGCACTACCGTTCTCATGGGATGCTATCGCCGACATACTCCTTGCTGCACTACGTCACGGGGGAAACCCGGGTGTGAGTGTATCCACTCATGATGTAGTCGAGTCGGTGGTCTGACGATGCGCGTCCTCGTCGTGACCAACATGTATCCGACTGGGACAAATCCGCAGTTTGGCATATTCGTCAAAGAACAGGTTGAGTCGATTCGTGCGTTGGGCGTGGACGTCGACGTACTGTTCGTCAATGCCAAAGAGGGGAAATTCCGACACAAGGGGTACGTGCTAGGGTTCCCCCACTTGTGGCAGATGCTGCGACGTGAACGCTATGACGTAGTCCATGCTCACTACATCTTCGCTGCACTCATCGCTCGAATGCAGTGGCAAGCCCCGCTGGTGGTGACGCATCACGGACCTGAGCTGCGGTTCCGTTTCCAAGGTCCCCTTTGCCGGGCGACGAAAAGGATGGCTGACAGGATCATAGTCGTGGCCGATTGGATGGTGCCTGAGCTTAGAGCACCGGAGGCGCATGTCATCCCCTGCGGTGTCAGTTTCGATCTCTTCCGTCCCAGGCCGAAGGAGGAAGCACGGGAAGCCCTCGGTCTTCGTCCCGATCGACGTTACGTCCTCTTCGCCGGGAACTACTTGAACGCGCGCAAGCGCTTCTACCTCGTCGAAGAGGCAATGAGATTACTCCAGCAGCACCACTCAGACATCGAATTACTCACAGTTGCCCGGCAACCGCACGACATCATACCGCTGTATATGAATGCAGCGGATGTGTTCGCGATGACTTCGACCGACGAGGGCTCGGCCATGGTAGTCAAAGAGTCCATGGCATGCAATCTCCCCGTGGTGGCGACGGACGCCGGCGACAACTGGGACGTACTGGCGGACACTGAAGGGTGCTACCGGGTCAGTGCGGATCCTGAGGAGATCGCGAACCGCCTTGAGGCGGCTATCACACCGCCGCGTAGAACTGAGGGACGCGCCCGCGTGACCCGGTTTGGACTGGAGGCGGTGGCGCACGAAGTCGTCTCGGTCTACGAACAGGCTATAGCTACAGGTCATCGAGCGACAACCGTCCGCGAACAACGAGCATGAACCGATACGGAGCACGATCAGGCGCGGAAGGGCCCCGGGTCGCCGTCGTGCGTCACGACCGGTTTCCCGGTGAGCCGCACCTTCGGAGGAGCGTACATGCGCTCCGGGACGCGGGCTTTGTCGTCGATGTAATTTGCGACCATGAGCCCGGGAAACCTCGGCGTGAAAATCTCGAGGGTGTAATGGTTTTCCGCTGGCTCTTCCAACACAAGCGTCACGGCCTCTTGCGCTATGCCTTTGAGTACGCGAGCATTCCTTTCTTGGCATCACTGATCGTTGCGGCCCGGTCGTTGAGGAAACCGTATCGCTATGTTGAAATTGACAATCCGCCTGACTGGCTGGTACTCGCCGGCGTGATTCCGCGATTGCAGGGCGCTAAGGTCGTGCTTTACATGTTCGAGAACATGCCGGAACTCCTCGCGGCGGATCGCGGAACCGCCATGACACATCCGGCAATGCGTGCGCTCGTCCTAGTGCAGCGAGCCTGTGCCCGCTTAGCTAACTGTCTCATCGCTCCGCACGAGATGGCGCGACGGATTTTGATCGAACAGGGTGTCCCCGCGGGGAAGATCGCCGCTGTAGTGCCAAATGGGCCCGACCCTCGTGTGTTTCTTGCTCGCGTATCTCGCGAACCGGACAGCTATGAGGTGGATGAGCAGCATCGGACCAGGCTCGCCATCGCCGGCGGTGACTGTAATTCGCCCGAATCTGGGTTCCGGCTCGTTACTCACGGAACGCTGCTCCAGCGGTACGGGATCGAGACCTTGATTGAAGCAGTCGCGCTTCTGCGGGATCAACTTCCTGGCCTGCATCTCGACGTTATCGGGGAGGGAGAGTACCGCCCACAATTAGAGGCCTTGACGAGCAGACTGGGCGTTAACGATTACATCAGCTTCATTGATCGCGTCCCCTTCGACCAGCTCGCGCTCTATCTCTTGCAGGCGGATGTCGGCCTGGTACCGGTCTGGGCTCCATTTGTTCCTAACAAACTGATGGAGTATCTAATGCTGGGCCTTCCCGTGATCACTACCGACTCGGCTGCAGTTCGCCATTACTTCGACGATGACGCTGTTTGCTACGTGGAGGCGAAAGACGCTGTCGGGCTGGCTGAAGCAATCCTAGAACTTTACTGGAACCCTGATCGGCGAAAGAAACTGGCAGAGGTTGGCCACGCGGTTTACCGCGAGTGCTATGCGTGGGATCGAGTTAAGCATCAGTACATTGGCGTCTTTGAC
>DHWR01000196.1:0-1363 GCA_002413265.1 Chloroflexi bacterium UBA5177 | reverse complement strand
GTACATTGGCGTCTTTGACGGCACCCGAGAGAACAGCGGCGTGAGCGACGCGAAGATGATCGAGGTCTAAGCGGCGCGAGAGTAGGCATTGTGAGATGGATTAGGTTTGTCCTCGGTAAGTCCCGTGGGCTGCGGAACACGTTCGATCGTTTGCCTACACTTGTCACCCGCTTCGGGCTGACGTCGCGCAAGAGCCAGGCACAGCTAAGGATGCTGCTCGAAATTACCGAGCGATACGGAGTAAGACCTACTCTGCCGGTGACTGCGGTCACGGCACGACGACACCCGAAAATAGTTCGTGAGCTTGAAGAACGGGGAGTCGAGATCGCAGCCCACGGCTACGTACACAACGACTACGCGTCGCTCACGCGTGAGGAACAGTTTGAGCAGGTCAGTCGGGCACGAGATGAGCTGGCCGCTATGGGTTTGAGTGTGCGCGGATGGCGCTGTCCTTACTCTCGATGGAACTCAGACACTCTTGACGCGCTGAGGGCAGCGGGGTTCGAGTACGATGCAACTCCTGTCTATGCCTGGCCCGCCTACGCCCAAGAGGGGCTGGTACTGCCGCCCAGAGAGATGGCGGACTACGAGCGGCTGTGCGAATTGTTCGGCGTGCGCGATGCGAGCATGAATAAAGTCTTGCCGACTATGGTGGACGGGATGGTCCAGATCCCGATGTCGATTCCCCAAGACGAAGATATGGTTGACCGGCTCCATCTCGACAGCTCGACGATGATCCGCGTCTGGCATCGCATGCTCCAAGACTCGCGCCACCGAGGCGACGTCTTCGTTATCTGCTTACATCCCGAGCGTGTGTCACTCTGCGCCGAGCCACTTAATGCCACGCTTAGAGAAGCTCGTGAACGCGGAGACGTCTGGATCGCCACACTCGGAGAGATTGCTACCTGGTGGAATGAACGGGATCGAAGGCGTCTGACTGTAGAGCCTTCGGGAACCGGACGTTGGACGGTGGGAGTGAACGGCTCTGATCGGATGATCACACGCGTTGGGAACCAAATGGTCACGGGCCCCAAACACCTTCACATCGAGTCAGTTCGAAGACCCGTCATCCACGCAGGACCCATCTGGCCACCCGAGACCCTTCAGGGCCTTCGGGATGCCGGATATATAACTCAGAACGGCAGCGAACAAGCGTCAGACTGCGTGTTGGACCTTGATCGGTGTTTGCCTCCCGATAGCTCGGTAGACGCTGTCACGCGTCTCGCAGAGGAACAGAGCGCAGATCTGGTGCGGGTGTCCACCTGGCCAGCTGGCTATCGCAGCTGCCTCAGCGTTACCGGTGATATCGACGCTTTGACCCTCTTCGACTTTGCAATGCGCTTGAAGGAGTTCTAACGTGGGA
>DHWR01000024.1:1643-5870 GCA_002413265.1 Chloroflexi bacterium UBA5177 | reverse complement strand
TCGAAAGTAAATCGGCAGCACGCGGTCGCTGTGTATCCGGATACGGCGCCGCTGAGTCCCCGAAGATGTGTTCCGATTAGCCCGCATGACCCCGACTGGAAAAATCGCGCCCGCGGCGGCGCAAAGCCTCGCGATACTCCTCGGCGAGCTCGACCTCCCCTGACTCCTCGTATACGGCCAGCTGCCGCGACGGCCAGTCGCGCTTAAGGGATCGCGGGAATGGAAGTCCATTTTTGCGCCGGTAGATAAAGAAGCCAAGAAGGCCGAGCGCGATCCAAACGGGGCCCGCAATCCGGCCTATCGGATGAGTGAGAATCGTGGCGACGAGCACGCTGAGGATTCCGAAGAGACCCAGGACGCCGACGATGGGGATCTCGTAGGTGACTCCTTTGCGGCGCACCGGCACGTTCCAGGGAACGCGAAAGGTTCGTGGCGTATCGGTATCGGTGAAGCGCAGCGTCAGCAGCGAGACGAAGACCAGCGAGTAGCTGGAGGCGGCGCCGAAGGCGTACATGTCCCCGAGAGTAGTCGCGGCATTTGAGGTGAGCCCGGCAAAAACCAGCTCCGCCAGCGCGATGACTGCAAACACCACCAGTGACAGAACCGGCGTCAGAAACCGAGCATGCACCTTGGTGAAGATGCGCGGGGACAGCTGATTCACCGCCATGGAGTACATGATTCGCGAAGAGCCGTAGACTCCGGCGTTGGACGAGATGAGGAGAAGCACTGCACCAAGAACGGCGATCAGCGGGGCCGCGATCTGTCCAATCAACGGTAGATGGATAGCGAGCCATGCCACGGGGGCATTTTCGTGGGCCAGATGCTCGTTTGAGCACGCGAGATGGTGAAGGCCATGGCAGAAAGCCTGTTGCGTCGAGGCGGGGTCGTAGGTCTGCCACGGAATCAACCCGAGCGCCAGGTTCGAGAGCGCGAGCGCGTAGGCGATGATGGTCAGGATCAAGGCGACTGAGGTGCGTGGCACTACAGTCGTCGGGCGCAGCGTCTCCTGCGATGCTTGCGCGATCGACTCCAGACCCACGAAAGAAATGATTGCGAGGGAAGTCCCAAAGAGCAGTTTCGAGGGGTCGAAGTGGGTGAGGGTCATCTGCACCTGGTGCGCGTAGAAGCCGGGATCGAACGCGAAGAAGAACCCGACAAATATGAGGCACGCTTCCACGGCTATGTCCGCGCCGGCAACGATTTCGTTGAGCTTGGAGGATTCCCGCACCCCGATGATGTTCAGGACCAGCAAGCACACAACGAGTGCCATCGCCTCGAGGATGATCCACGGAGGCTGGCTCAGTGCGGGAAAGAAATGATCAAAATAACCCGCTGAGAAGTATGCGAAGAGCGCGATGTCGATCGTGAAGTCGAGAAGCACGGCCCACCCGGCCACGAACCCCCAGAAGTCTCCAAGGCCGCGAAGCACAAACAGCTGCCCACCGCCGGCAAGCGGATACATGGCCGACAGCTCCGTGTACGCCAGGCCGACACAGACGTACACGAGGCCGGCAAAGAGAAAGGCAACGTTGGCGAGTCCCGCGGCGGCGGCGACCACGAGACCGAGCGCGACGTAGATGTCCGCCCCCACATCGGCGTATCCCCAGCTATACGATCCCCAGGTTCCGACGGCGCGACGGAGTTGCCGCGCCCCTGTTGGTGCTTCACTTGCTGCCATTGCAGCCATGAAATACCAGGGATGACATTAACCAGACGTAAACGGTGGCCGTCGCGGCGTAAACAGTCGTTTACATCCTCGACTCGTTCTCCGCCACCTGCGTCCACGCCCGCGTGCCCCTGGCGACTCTCAACACCCATCGACGGGGGCGAAATTCGACGCGTTTATATCTGTTCACGATCGTCGCGATCCCGTTTACGCCGCATTAATGCCGGGTCATCCACATTGACGACGGAGACGCATATGAGGGGTGGATGAGTGGGGATCGTCGTTGATGAGAGGGCGCGAGCGGCCGTCAACAGACGCCGCTCACGCGGCAAAGATGCCCGCCTCGTCCTGCGGGTGCAACGGCTGTCTCCGAAGACCGGCTTTCCGGACGCCGCCGTTATCGGCTGGACCCGTGTCGAGCCACCTCCCGAGCTGGTCGAGTGGCATGCACGAGACGTCAAGTTCTTTGTTGAACCGCGCCTGGCACGATACGCGGAAGTTCGAGACCTGGTCATCTCGGCCTGGCGCATCGGGCCCTGGGAGCGGATCGTTCTGGCCGACCCATACCTCATGCTCCGAGTCGCGGAGTGGGAATACACGCATGCGAAAACTTTGCACTCAGCCCCGGCACGTCTCACCGTACAGAGCCAGATCGAGAGTGCGAAGCACCTTCCGGCTGTTGATCCGCCTCACTCCCCACGCGACCTGCATCGCCGTTGACCGGCTCAATTCTCGTGGTCGAAGACGACGCCACGCTCCTGCGATCGATCGTGCGCAACCTGGCCGTACGCGCTTTCAGGACCAGGAGTGCCGATACCGTGGCAGCGGCATTGGAAGCGCTCGAAGAGGAGTGCCCCGCTCTGCTGCTTCTCGACATCGAGCTGCCCGATGGCTCTGGATGGGAGGTCCTGCGTTCACTGCGCCTGGGGAAATGCTCCGACACGACGGTGATCGTTATATCTGCGTTGCGCCCCAATTCCCGACTCGCGAAGGATCTGCAGTGCACGGCGGTCCTGGAAAAGCCATTTCCCATGGAGACGCTCCTGCGTCTCGTTGTCGAGTCTCTTGAGCATGCCAAGGGTCGCGCCTCCCATGAGGCCGTCACCTAGAGAAGGAATACACATGATCGATCTTCTGTTTATCGTCGTCACCGTCGTGTACTTTGCCGTCAACGTTGCCTTCGCCTTCGGGTGCGACGCATTGATGGGGGCCTCCCGGTGATCGAGAACATCCTGCTAACCATCGTCACGGTCCTGGTTTTGATCTACCTGTTCGTGGCGCTCATCCGCCCGGAGGTCTTCTAGCTATGCCTTCCTGGCTGATCGGCAACGCGATTATTCAATGGGCGCTCTACAGCATTCTCCTGCTGCTCTCCGCCAAACCCGTCGGAACTCACATGTACCGGATCTTTACCGGGCAGCGCACCTTCCTGCATCCGATTCTCCGGCCGGTCGAGGTCGGGATCTATCGGATCACGCGGGTCGACGAAGAGGAGGAGATGCGCTGGTACGTCTACATGCTGGCCATCCTCGCCTTCAGCATCGTGGGCCTCCTGATCACCTACCTGATCGAGAGGACCCAGCAATGGCATGGGAGCCTCTTCAATCCTCAGCACCTGCCCAACGTGACGCAGGTTCTGGCGTGGAATACCGCCGTGAGCTTCACCACCAACACCAACTGGCAGAACTACACGGGCGAAGCCACTATGAGCTATCTCACGCAGATGGCTGGGCTGGCAACCCACAACTGGATGTCGGCCGCTACGGGCATCGTGGCCGCCGTGGCGCTGGTTCGTGGCCTGGCTCGTCGCAGCGCCGTCGGCGTCGGCTCCTTCTGGGTGGACGTGGTGCGCTGCGTCCTTTATTTGCTCCTACCCATCCTGTTTATCTTCACCTTCTTCCTGATCTGGCAGGGTGTGCCGCAGAACTTCAGCGCGTACACGCTTGTGCACACGCTGGAGGGCGGGACACAAACGATCGCGCAGGGACCGATAGCCACCCAGGAGGCCATCAAGGAGCTGGGAACTAACGGGGGCGGGTTCATGAACGCCAACTCCGCCCACCCTTATGAGAACCCCACCCCACTCTCCAACTTTGGGGAGATGCTTTCGATCTTCCTGCTCGGCTCCGGCCTCGTCTACATGTTCGGCAAGTGGGTCGGGAACACCAAGCAGGG
The DNA here is from genome assembly GCA_002413265.1 of Chloroflexi bacterium UBA5177. Lineage (GTDB taxonomy): Bacteria > Chloroflexota > UBA5177 > UBA5177 > UBA5177 > UBA5177. The sequence goes on along the minus strand of DHWR01000024.1, from coordinate 2,029 downwards.
CTGGGCCCTGTGGGCGGCCATGTTCGTCCTCTTCTCGGCCGGTTATTTCACAGCCGTCGGCTTCGAGCAGAACGGCAACCACTTGATCGCCTCACACGCGCACGTTCAGACCGTGGCAACCTCGTCGCAGCCGGGCGGCAACATGGAGGGCAAGGAGGTCCGCTTCGGCATCGTCGACTCGGCGATGTGGGCGACCATTACGACCGATGCCTCTTGCGGCGCCATCAACGCCTGGCACGACAGCTTCATGCCGCTAGCGGGGGCCGTGCCGCTGGTCAACATGGCGACCGGAGAGGTCATCTTTGGCGGCGTCGGAGCCGGGCTCTACGGCATGCTGATGTACGCCATTCTGGCCGTCTTCATCGCGGGTCTCATGGTCGGCCGGA
>DHWR01000024.1:0-1446 GCA_002413265.1 Chloroflexi bacterium UBA5177 | reverse complement strand
GCCCGAATACCTGGGCAAGAAGGTCGAGAGCTTTGAGATCAAGATGGCGAGTCTCGCCCTGCTCATCTCACCGGCCAACATCCTGTTCTTCTCGGCTCTGGCCATCATCGGCACGTGGGGGACGGCCGCCATCTTCAATCCCGGCCCTCACGGGCTGAGCGAGGTGCTGTACGCCTTTACCTCGCAGAACGCCAACAATGGGTCCGCCTTCGCCGGCTTGGGGACCGCAACACCGACGCTGCAGCCGTCGTTCAATTTTTACAACGTGGCCGGTGGCATCGCCATGCTGATCGGCCGTTTCCTGTTCCTCACACCCCTTATCGCCATCGGCGGCTCGATGGCGCGTAAGAAGACGGTGCCGGTGAGCCTGGGCACGTTTCCAACCGACGGCCCGACCTTCAGCATCCTGCTGATCGCCGTGATCGTCATCGTGGCCGTACTGACGTACTTCCCCGCTTACTCGCTCGGCCCCATCATCGAGCAGCTCTTGCTGAACGCCGGCAAGACCTTCTAAGGAGAGTCATTGATGCCCGTAACTTCAGCAGAGCAGGTTCAGGAGCAAGACCCGGCGCTGCATCCGCAGGAACATCACGGCGAAGAGCGGCGCCAGAGCCTTGAGCTATCTATCTTTGACCGCGCCATTCTGCGCCAGGCCACCATCGACAGCGTCCGAAAGCTCAGCCCACGGGTGCAGCTCAAGAACCCGGTCATGTTCACCGTGGGCATCGGCGTCATCATCACGACCATCGAGTTCGTTCGATCATTCATCCCCGGCACGGGCTTGGGAGGCGGCCGCTTCTTCGCGGGCGCGGTTTCGGTGTGGCTGTGGTTCACGGTACTCTTCGCTAACTTCGCGGAAGCCATGGCTGAGGGACGTGGCAAGGCGCAGGCCGACACGCTGCGTCGTACCCGTACAGAGGCCTCGGCCAAAAAACTCCTGCCGAACGGGGAGACGCACATCGTCTCGGCGACTGAGCTGCGTCGCGGCGACCTAGTGCTGGTCGAGGCGGGTGACCTGATTCCTGGTGATGGTGACGTGATCGAAGGCGTCGCCTCGGTCAACGAGGCCGCCATCACCGGTGAGAGCGCACCGGTCATCAAGGAGCCCGGAACCGACATCCGCTCATCTGTTACCGGCGGCACGACCATCGTCAGCGATTGGTTGAAGATCCGCATCACGGCCAACCCGGGCGAAACCTTCATCGACCGGATGATCGCTCTGGTGGAAGGGGCCGCACGACAGAAGACGCCCAATGAGATCGCGCTCAACATTTTGCTGGCGGCGCTCACCGTCATCTTTCTGCTGGCGGTATTCACGCTGCAGCCCTTCGCCATCTATTCCGGCGCCGCGGTTGCCATTACGACGCTGGTTGCGCTGTACGTCTGTTTGATCCCAACGACCATCGGCGGCTTGCTTTCGGCCATCGGCATCGCCGGCATGGACCG
>DHWR01000237.1:2175-2642 GCA_002413265.1 Chloroflexi bacterium UBA5177 | reverse complement strand
ATGCCGCACCTCGGCATCAACGCCATCAATGCGATCGCCACGCTGATTCCACGTTTGAACGGGTACCCATTCCCTTATGAAGAGAGTGCTCTCCTGGGTAAGCCCAGTCTCAGCGTCAACGTCATTCAGGGCGGGAACAAGATCAACGTGATCCCGGATTTCTGCGAGATCGAAGTCGACATGAGGACGATCCCCGGACAGGATCATGCCGCCATGACCGACGCCGTGCGCAAGCTGGCAGATGAAATGGCTCGGGATACAGAGGGCTTGCGCATGGAGATCGACGTCATCTCGGACGTCTCTTCACTGGAGACCGACAGCTCCCATGAGCTCGTGCTGGACATCGTGAAATCGGTGCGCAGCGTCCGAGGAGCGGATCCCGAGGTAGGCGGCGTGGCGTATGCTACCGATGGAGCCCACCTCGGTCCAGGCTTTAACATGCCGGTCGTGATATGCGGCCCGGGAGC
>DHWR01000237.1:0-1866 GCA_002413265.1 Chloroflexi bacterium UBA5177 | reverse complement strand
TGTAGACGGAAGATAGAGGCAAAATTCCAGGACGCGAGGATGCCCGTCCGTGTAACGTATCGGGGGTACGCGATACATACGTATGTAGCGAGTGAACTGCTCGCCCAACGAATTGGAGACAAACCATGAAGCTACTCCACAGAACTCGTGACGCCGTCGAAGCGCCTGCAGTCCCGACAGCGGAACGGACTGAAAACCAGACACTTCCACCCGATTCCGATAGGGGCCGGATCGATCCGACCACGTTACAGACGGCAACCTTTGGCGCCGGCTGCTTTTGGGGAGTGGAAGAGGCATACCGGCAGGTTGACGGAGTAGTGGATACGGCCGTCGGCTTCTCGGGGGGCTCGACCACGGATCCCTCCTATAAAGAGGTGTGCACTGGGCGAACCGGACACGCCGAAGTCGTGCAGGTGACGTTCGATCCTTCGAAGGTGTCATACGAGAAGCTCCTGGATGTGCTGTGGGACAACCACAACCCCACGACCCGCAACCGGCAGGGGTGGGACATCGGGAGCCAGTACCGGTCCGTCATCTTCACGCACACTCCCGAGCAGGTTGATGCCGCGCACCGGTCTGTGGAGCAGCTGGAGCAATCCGGTAGATTCCGCAAGCCGGTAGTCACGGAGATTATCCCGTTCTCGGAGTTCTATCGTGCCGAGGACTACCACCAGCAATACCTGGCGAAGCGCGGCCAGGGCGCCTGCCACATCTAGTCAAGGACGGGAGCAGCCATCCCAAATGCCCTGACCATCTTCGCCGCTGAATACCTGGTGTTCATCGAGGCGGTGGTCGGCGTAATCATCCTCGCCTTCCTTCTCTACCGGCGGCCACACAGCGACATCGTTCAGTGGCTGGTGGCGTGCATCCTGATGTTCGTGCTTGCCGAGATCTTCGCGCAGGTTGGTCACGCCGTGTATCAGGACCCGCGACCGTTCACGGTCGATCACGTGAAGCCGCTATTCGCGCATGCACCCGACAACGGGTTTCCTTCGGATCACGCTATGCTGGCAGCTCTGGTGGTGGGCGCCGTGGCCTTCATCTCCGTATGGTGGGCGCTGCCGCTTGCCGTTTTTGCGGTACTTGTCGACTGGGCGAGGGTCGGAGCAGGGATCCACCACGTCGCCGATGTGGCCGGCAGCTCACTCTTCGTCGCAGCCGCGGCACTCGTGGCATTTCTCGTGGCACCCGCCGTGGCTCGGCTACTTCTGCCGATGCTGCCTCCCTCGCTGACCGTGGAACAGAGGCGCCTGAGGGGCGTCCCCCGATAGCGAGACGACCCTGCATCTGATGTTCTGGGGAGCCTGAGCGAGGCTAGAAGTGGACGGCGATCAGGACGATAGCCACAAGGATGCCGAGAACGATGATGCAGGCGACTACCAGCGCGACCAGCACAAGCTGATGCGTGGACTGCGTGTCACGCAGCAGGATGCGTGGCGAGAGCGGGTTTCGACTTTCCCGTGGCAGCTGTGGTTGTGCATGCGAATCCGAGATTAGATCGGCCACGTTCCCAAGCCTGCCGGCGAGCGCCGAGTGAATGCGGTCGCTGATCGCCTGTCCCAGGTCATTGCCCACACCCAAATAGTCGAAGGGTACCGCCGTGGGCGGCTGCCTTCGGCGCAGCGGAAGTGGTGCGGCCGGGACGATCTGCCCGCCTTCTCGTTGGACCTCCACGATGCGAACAGGCTCCGCGATGCCCTTCAATTGCTCCTCACCGAGGTCTACGTACGAAAGTCCGTCGATCTTCCGGGCCAGATGCTTCACAACTTCGGTGCAAAGGGTTTCGCCTGGCCGAGCGAGCGAGCATAGTCGCGCTGCGGTATTCAGGGCCCCGCCGCGAAAGCCGGTGTCGACGGCCACGGCCTC
>DHWR01000256.1 GCA_002413265.1 Chloroflexi bacterium UBA5177 | reverse complement strand
AGTGGCAGGACGAACTGTATGACGATCACGTCGATGCCGCCATACTCGACCACAACTCTTGCGTCCCTGGTTTCCACGGCGACAAGGCTGAACTTGAGTATCGTCGCCGTTGCTATGAGGATGCGTACAGGCGCATCGGGGACGCTGAGGCAAAACATGAAACGACAGGAGGGACACAGCACGCCGAGCATGCCAGACGCTGATAACGCGAGACGAGCACGTCGAGAAAGATGAACGCTTTTCACCGAAAGGAGGCAAACTGCCCCGATCCGATTCACCCGCATATATCTGAACGCCCGCCGAGAGTCGACGAGCGTCCAAACTGCAATGGGTTATTCCGGCTCCAGGTCCAGTCCTAGCAGATCAAACCTGTTTCCGGATGCTGCCCCTTACGCGTGAGTGTACATCCCTCTCCGCAGGGCTGTCACTGGAGCGATTGTGGCGGACTGCTTTTGGTAGCCGGCCCTCGGCATTCAGGCCGCACAGCGGCCAGAAGGTCGAGCAATGATTGAAGTTCCAGTGTCCCTGCCTCATCACGCGCCCAGAAGACGCGACGGCGCTTACATCTGGACCACGTGGCTTAGTCCCCTCCTAGCTGGAGATGCGACCTGCGCCTGGGCGGTCTGGTTCAAAGCCCACTACACCTACACGAAGCTCTCGACATTCGATGCCTCGGCGTGGCAGGCGGAGCATCAGCCACTCCTCCTCGCCACACGGAACGCCCTCGAAGCCGATGATTTCACCGTCCTCACCGAGAACCAGAACAAGTTTGTTTTGAGGAGCGGCGAGATCACGCTCGCCGGGAAGCCCGACCTTGTTGCCGTCCGTGGTTCGCGAATTCTCGTCGTGGACTGCAAGAGCGGAACGGCCAGGCCGGCCTATCGCGCGCAGATCCTAACCTACATGGCTGCGTTGCCGTACACCCACCCCGAGTGGAAGGAGTGCGAGGTGGAAGGATTGCTCCAATACCGCGATGGTGCTGCGACGGTCGGCGCAAGCGAGTTGAACACTACCTTCCGGTCGCTCTTGCACTCGACCGTCCATTTGGTTGGGGGCCCGGAGGCGCCACCGCGCCGACCAAGCATCATCGAATGCCGCTTCTGCGACATCAGCCACGCAGACTGTCCCGAGCGTGAAGAAGATCTCCCGGACACGGTTGTCTCAGGCCATGACCTGTTCTGAGATGAAGACATGACGCGACGAGATTTGCCCCCGCTACCGGCGTTCGACCGCGTGATCGCCTTCCAGAAGATCCGCCCCGACGAGAATTGCTACTGCGCGTACTCCATTGCGGTCACGGCAGATGTTCATGGTTGGAATGTGGTCACGCAGAGAGGACGGATCGGCGCGGCCCAGCGCCAGATCGTCGAACGAGTGTCCTCGCGCGCCGGTGCCATGGAGATCGCCGTGCGACGGGCACACACGCGTCTGCTGCACAATTACGAGGTCGTACACGCCTAGTGACTGAGCTGGGGTGAGGGCTACCATGCTCTCACCCCACATCCAAAATGGCGTTTGCCCTCTGCGGAGTGCTCTTACAGATTGTCGGAGTCAGGGCAGCGCTTCTGATACTGCTCGGCTGGCTGACGCTGCAAGCGCTTTTGGTCACTCTAAACCGAGGCCTCCGGCATCCGCCTTGGCTTGCTGAAGGGCAGACGGCAGGTTCGGGGGTGTAAGGCCCCAACGGGCACCACGTGAAAAATGAAAAAGCCCTTCCCGGAGGTGGGGAAGGGCGGCAGCGAGCCCAACCTGACGGGTGAACCCGCTGCCAGATTGGGTTCATCATGAGGCCAAATGGTGCATTTGTCAACCCCAAATGTCGGCGGATTCTGGAAGAAGCTGCGCTGAGGGGACGATGGTATAGTGTCCTGGCCAAAGAGCAAGGAGGAGGCATCTAAACCGTGCGCCGCGCGCTGGTCTTCGCGTCCATTCTGTTGTTCACCGCACCATCGGCAACGGCCGCCGCGGGGTGGCACAACTTCTCCAACCGTGGTCTGGGCTTCAAGTTCAGATATCCTTCGTCCTGGCACCTGACCACCGCCACGACAGGCAACGTCAAACAAGTTACCGCCTTCTCGACTGACACGCGGTACTCATTAACCGCCGAGCTATACCCGGTCAAAGCGAGCTCGTCGCTCTCAGGCACCTTGCGTAAGTACGTGGCATATGCGCGCTCGATCAATGGACCCGCCGTGACACACTATCGATGGGTCAGAACGACACTCGCGCGAAGGCCGGCGGAGGGAACGGTCACGTATCCGGCGACCGAAGGCGGCGTCCATCTCGCGGATGGGCTGTACGTGCTCAGCGCCGGCCGGCGCATCTACAGCGTCGAAATTGAAACCAGAGGCAACAAGCTGCCCAAGTCCCTCGCGGCCTTTCCTTCCGTCTACCGCGAGATCTTCAAGTCCTGGCGGTTTCTCTAGGACGGCTCGTCTTTGGGTTCGTCGAGCTCGGTGTCCCCGCTCTGTTCCAGCTTCCGGATCGTCTCACGCACAAACGAGCCGAGGCGCGTTTCGGATGCGTTGTCGAGGCCCTGCCTGAGCTTCGGTTCCAGCACGCTGTCCATCCAGTTTCGGGCGGCCGTGGCGGCGTCCTCGGCAGCGCCCTCCGGGAGCACCTCTTTCATCCGGTTCACTTGCTTGGGAAAGAGATCTTCCAGGTACTCCATGGTTCGTTTCTTCGCCGGAGGGGCCGGCTCGGGGGGCTTTCTCCGGTGGGCGATCCACCAGCCCGCGACCACTCCGGTCCCGATAGCTGCGCCGATGATGAGGACTGGATAGTGTTTCAGCGCGGCCTCGAGATCCAACTCTTCGCCGGAAACGTCTTTGTAGGCATCTCGCAACGCACGCGCGACGGCGGCAGCCTGCTCAAACAGCTCGTCGAATTCTTTTGAAGCCACTGATGTAACTCCTTGCCTCATAATACGCGCGCGATACGCGCGCGGCATGTTGGACTGATGCTGGTCGGCCGGACAGCGTTGGACGGTTGGGACGCGGACGAGCGTAACTCGCCCCTACGAAGAATTCCGCGCGGCGCGTGGGGTGATGCTGGTCGGGGGGACAGAGTTGGACGGTTGAGACGCGGGCGAGCGCAACTCGCCCCTACGAAGAATTCCGCGCGGCGAGTAGGGTGACGCTGGTCGGTCGGACAGAGTTGGACAGTTAAGATGCGGGGAAGCGCAACTCGCCCCTACGAAAGTTCGCATCGATTCATCGCGTGGTCGACGTCAAGATTGGCATACATCTTGCCGCGTAACCTAAAGCGAAAGCGTGGACGCCGGAAGCACTGGCGTTGTGGCAGGAGGTAATGATGGGCAGTCTGCTATGGGTACTGGTAGCAATCCTGATCATCGC
>DHWR01000093.1:1242-6068 GCA_002413265.1 Chloroflexi bacterium UBA5177 | reverse complement strand
CGAAGGTGTGCCCGCCTCGCGGACACTGTCATGGGGCGGTAGATTACCGTTTGGTGGTCAAGTGGAGGCGGGAGAGATGGGTTGGGGTTGGAGTTCTACGGTGCTCCGGAGTTGGTCGACTAGTTCGAGGATCTTCTGTCCGACGGCTTCCAGGCGGTCTTTTTCGGCGTCGATGGAGGATTGTTCCTGGCCTCTGCGCTCGATGATTCGCTGATGCTCTGACCTGACCCCGTCGATCTGGGCAGCGATTGCTTTGGTGACACTGGCGGCGAACTGGTCGAACTGCTCGCCGATCGTCTCGTAGATGACGCGGCGGCGGGCGGTGACCTGCTCGCGCAGATTCTCGTAGAGCTTCTCTCCCAAACCTTCCCGGATGCGCTTCTTGACCTCGCTCTCGTGCATTCCGAGGTGGATTGCTTCCACCAGAACGATGGCGAGGAGGAAGTTCCCGCCGGTTAGAAAGGTGCCGACCAGAAGCACGGCGATCGCCTGCTGGGCTAGCCTGCCAACCACCTCGGACATGTCTCCCATGTCCATGATGTTGTCGGTCATGCTGCCGATATCGCCTGCCGACAGCAGCACCTGCTGAAGTGAGCCTCCGGCGGCGACGCTGGTGGTGGAAAGATCGGTCCCGGCGAACATGCTGGCGATGCGATTGAGCTCGAGCTGGAGCTCTTCTACCTGTGCCTCCACCTCGTCCATCATGCTCTCCACATCTTCACGAATGGCTGCCGGAATCTGCTCCGCCCACTCGCCGAACTTGATCTGGAGATAGCGCTGCACCTCGACGCTTAGAGAGGCCACGAGCTGCTCTCTGGCCTCGTGCTGGGCGTAGGCCGTGAGAACGCTTCTCAGCGAAAGCGCCTTGTCCAGATCGATGAGCGTGCGAGAGTCCTGCGCCCAATCGGCCCGCATTCGATCCACGAACCGAGAGAGATCGCCGTAGACCTTTTGCCTGATGGTTTCTCCGAACAGGCGAATGGTGCGTTCGATGTCGACGCGGCGCGCCTGGAGGCTCTGGAGTCTGGCCTCGGTGCCGGCGAAGCGAGCCTGCAGATCTTGTAAAGGCTGATCGAGGGCTGCTTTTTCGGTCGCGATTCGCGAAACGGCCGCCTCGGCCATCTGCTCCGCGAGCCGAATGGTTGAACCGAAGGAAGCGGCGGCGCGACCTCCGGTGGCGAGGAAGCTTTGGAGCTCACGTTCTAGAGCGGGGACGCCGCTGGCTTCACGCAGGTCTTCATCGCCCGTCGAAGCGGCGTCGGAGGCACCTTTGGCATTTACGAAGTGCACGCGACTCGCGTAGAGAGCTGGATCAAAGTCTCCGCGGTCAGAGACGAAGTGATGCCCGAGCCGGCTTTGCAGCCAACCGCGAATCGCGCCGAGGTCGCTCTCATTCACCTGGTTCACTCGATTTACGGCGAAAAACACGTTTTGCAGAGCGCCCTCTCCAAGCGTGTGCTCGATGAATTCGCGTTCCTCGGGGCCGAGCAGCCGGGTAGCGTTGAGCACGAAGATCACCGCGTGCGACTGCTTGAGGAAGCCCAAGGCAACGCGGGTGCGGCTCAGGTGCTCCCCGAGACCCGGAGAGTCGATGAAGCGGACGCCGCCGGCACAGATCTCGTGCGTAACCTCGACCTGCGCGTACTCCACCTGTCGAAAGCGGTCGATGCTGCCTTCCGAGTCCAGGGTCTCGATGTCCGCATGTGAAAGCTGGAAGTCGCGGACAAACTCCTCCCATGAGATGCGTCTCGGCTCAGCCTTGCCCTCTTCGTGGATCGCCACCTGGTCGCTATCGCCATGCACCAGCACGGTGATGATGGCGGTGGCCGGGGTGGCCTTTGCCGGCAGCTTCTTGCCGCCGAGCATGCCGTTCAGCAGCGTGCTCTTGCCGGTCTTGAACTCTCCGAGAACGATGATCTTGAAGACGCCCTGCCGGATCTCGCTCGCCCGCTGTCGCAAGGCTTCGGCCTCGCTTCGAAATCCAAGCCCCGGTACGATCTCCCCGCCGGTTTCAAGGGTCGTCGTCCCTCCGCCAGTGGCACCCAGCAGGGTGGCCAGGTCCTGGAGCAGGCTGACCACTCGGTCGGTTTGATCTCGGATGTCTCGATAGTCGAGCACGCTCACGCCGGCATCGGTTCCGTGATACGCTCCAGCTCGGCTCGGAGCTGTGGAATGCCCTCTTCGCGGAGAGATCTAAGCACCTCTCGCCGAGCTTCGGCGTTCTCCTCGCTCGGGAAGTCGTTGGCCAAGGCGTTCTCGGCGACCGCGACCGTGCGGCGGTAGGCAAAGAGGATTTCCTCGCGCACATCGGCCAGAAGCTCGTCGAACTGGCTGTTGATGCGCTTGGCTATCTCGTCCTCAAGCGTGTGCTCGGCGACGAGAGCGGAGGCGACCAGGCCTTCCATCTCGGATCCGGTGATCTGTGAACGATAGGCGCGCTGAACGCCCTGGCTGGCGAGCAGTGAGAGGACGCCAAGCGGAGGGTTGAAGTACAGCATGATGTACCCGTGGAGGCTGAGCCCTTTGGCAATGCCTGAAGCGTAGTGCTTGCTTCGCTTGGGCATGACGACGGTGCGCAGCGATTCCTCTATGGGACCGAAATCGGCGACGCCGGCGTCGAGGCCGGCCAGCTCATCACCCAACACCTCGTGCAGATCGGCTTCGATCATGCGGCTCACCGACATGGCCTCGTCCGCGAGCTTCCCTCGGGTCGCCACCATCTGACGCTCCAGGAGGTCGGTCCATACCCTTTCGAGATAACCAGGGAGGTACTTCCGAGCGGTGCCTACTTCCTCTACGGCCCGGATCTCTTCAGGCATGCGTCGTCGTAGCATGTCGCCGAACGACGCAATCTCACGCAGCAGCTGTTCTCGGATAAGGGTTCCGATGAAGGTGTGGATACGCTGGTCGAGGCGGTGCGCGCGCTCCGTCAGCTCGGTCTCTCGTGCCTTCAAGGTGTCTTTGAGCTCCTCGACTCGGGCGGAGTCGAGCGAGAGAATTGCTTCGGTCGCGATGACGCTGCGTTCCAGCTCCTCCAACGCCATTCGAATACCGGCCACAAGCGACCGGTCTTTGACTGCAGCGCCGTGCTCCGTCACGTCGCCAACCAGGCGATCGATGGCTTCTCGCTCGGCCGAAGGCGGCTCGTCGCTTCCAGCCTCGTGAAGCAGCGCTTCGAGGGAAACTGAAAGGATCGCGGGCTGGGCCGCAAAGCTGCCGAGGAAGGCCTTCACGTGTTCGGCTATCGTCTCGCGCTCTTCTTCCGGCACGCGGTCAATCTGGTTGATGATGATGGCGACCCGCTGCAAGCCGAAGCCTTCCGCGAGGTGATCGCGGACAAACGAGCGCTCGGCGTGCGATAGGGGAGAGGTGGCGTTCAGCACGAGCAACAGGAAGTCGCTGCCGGCGAGCAAGGCGCGCCAGTAGGTTTCGTCGCGTTCCACGTCTATCGCCTCTACGCGAAGATCACAGAGGGAGAGCAGGTCGCCGGGTGCGTACACCTGGGCCATCTGGGGTTGTGGGATGTCGTCGAGATCGCCCGAGAGGACGGCACCGAGATTTCTAAAGGGGATCGAGAGGCGGGTTCCACTTACAGCTTCGATCTCCACGCGTGGCGCTGCTCCCAGCTTCAAGGCAAGAGGAATGGGGAGCTTGCGGAGGCTCGAACGAGGAAGGAGATCGGGCTGGCGGGTGATGAGATTAACGAGAGAAGCTCGCCCTGACCCGGTGGTGCCGGCGATGAGGAGCTGCGGGCGTGGAGTCCGGCTATGTTCGGCAAGGACGTCGAGGAGCGCGTTCAGTCGCTGGTCGTTCAGGGATGTCGCGGATTGACGCAGATGCTCGAGCACCGTGGTGATGTCAACGGCGTCGACTGTGGCGGTCACGGCTTGACCATCTGCTCCACCAACCGGTTCAACTCCTGCTGGGGCAGGAGCGTTTCTCCTTCTGGTCGTGGCTTGCCGGTGAGATCGTAATACAGCTCGGAGCGGTCGAAGAGCCGCAGAGCTTCGATCCGCTTGGGGATTGCCGGGTGGGTGAAGAAGGCTTGCTGCCAGCTGGAGACGCTGTGATATTCCTGCATCTCTCGATACTTCTCCAGGTAATCGTCCACGTCGATCTGATCGACGTCGGCGAAGCCCGCGACCAGGCGCAAGAGTGCGCGCTCGCTGGTCTTCAGATCGCCGCAGCACAGGTGACCGGCACGATCGCAGGTGATCTCCGAGCGGCGAGCCCAGGCGCGGAGCGGGAAGCCGGCGGTGCTGCTGATAAGCCGGCCCAGGGGGCCCAGATAGCGGGACGTGGTGTTGGCCAAGACCCAGACGAGCGTGTGGTAGACGAGGTGCTTGGCTGCAATGTGGCCGCACTCATGACCGATGACGAACTTCGCTTCCTGCGGCGAAAAGAACTTGGTGAGGCCGGCCGAGATGCTGATGAAGGAGTATTCGTCGGTGCCGGCGGTGAAGGCCTGGAAGAGGACGAAGCTGTCGTGAGCGAGGGTATGGGGTAGGGGAATGCCCAGCGTCTTCGCGCACTCGTTCAGGAGCTCGTACAGATCCGGGAAGGTCTTCTGGTCGATGAAGATGCCGTTGGCCAGATACTGCCCGAACTCGATCGAGATGATGGTATCGATGGCTTTGTCGAGCATGTGTCTGACGGGCGCGGAGTTGAGGCTGCGCAAGATCCACTCATCGACCGGATGCGCATAGAGTGGCGTGCCGTCCGGTCCATTGAGATGGCTTGCGGACTGGCTCTGGATGTACTCGGCCAGCGTCGGCACCCGGGCATCGAGCACCATATCCTCTCGCCTCCGTAAGTGTCAGGAAGTG
>DHWR01000093.1:716-1040 GCA_002413265.1 Chloroflexi bacterium UBA5177 | reverse complement strand
ACCGGTCACATAGCATGAAGGAGTGTTTCACGAGGGGGACGAGCCATGGGCCCAGAGATCCTGGCGGATGAATTCGACGAGACGGACGAGGACGAAAAGCTGGATCCGCACACGATCTACAGTGCGCTAGACGCGGACGAGGGTGTGCTGACCGTCACGTCTCTGGCGAACGACGTGCTTACCTTGAGGCGGAACGGGGACGACGTCGTCATCCAAATTCACGGTGCCGGCGATGAGGCACGTGGCGGGTCAAGCAAGCGACAGATGGTGGTGCCGAGATCTGCCCTGGTGGAATGCCTTCAGGACATTGGAGTGGTCGAGCCA
>DHWR01000093.1:0-460 GCA_002413265.1 Chloroflexi bacterium UBA5177 | reverse complement strand
GGCGGCCACATCGAGCGGGACGAGCTGCCAGAGGACGCCGCGAGGCGGGAGATCGAGGAGGAGACCGGTCTGCGGGTGACGCTGGACAGCGAAGCCGAGGCCGCCCAACTGGCCGCAGAGATGGGATGCGGGGTGGTGCCCCAGCCGGCCTTCATTCTGGTCGAGGACATCAACGCGTTCCACCAGCACATCGATTTCATCTACTTCGCGCGGGCGCTGGCGGACGATGCCGGCCGGCCGCCCGAGGTACGGGCTGAGTTCAGCTGGCTGACGCCGGAGGAGCTTGAGATGGACGGTGTGCCTCAGAATGTGAGGGCAGGTGCCCGAAGGGCCGTCGCTTATTTCCGCAAACATTCGGATTGAGGAGGCTCGGCGTGCCGGGCTCGATCCCGAGGGTGTAGCGTGTTGGAGACACGCGTGAATGACGACTGAGGGCACGGAACTAGAAGCCGACACGGTG
>DHWR01000215.1:1276-3792 GCA_002413265.1 Chloroflexi bacterium UBA5177 | reverse complement strand
GATACGAGCGCTGGCTGGTCGAGAGCCTGAGCTTGCTGCTTCTCGGCAAGACGTGACACCCGCGCCCTCGTACCATGAGGCGTGGCGGCCTGCGCGGACCGAAAATCTCAGCTTCTCGGCAGCCACTCAGGACGACAATCGTGGACCACGCACTATTGGTTGCAACCGAAGTTGGCCTCATCGTCGCAACGCGAGCAGGTGACGGCTGGCAAGAGAGCACCCGCGCTCTTGAGGGCCGTCACGTCACGTCTGTGGTCAGCCGCGAAGGCGTCATACTCGCCGGAACGACCGACGGCGTCTTTCGGTCTGAAGACGGTGGGGCGACCTGGCAGGAGTCGAGCACGGGACTGAGCGTCCGCCATGTCCGTTGGCTCTCTTACCATCCTGATGTCTCCGATCTCGAGTTCGCGGGTACCGAGCCGGCCGGGATTTTTGTCTCTCATGACGGTGCTGCTACCTGGCGTGCATGCCCGGAGGTGGCGAGTCTTCGCGACGAGCACCGCTGGTTCCTTCCATATTCTCCAGAGGCCGGATGCGTCCGAGGCTTCGCCTTTCAGGGCGAGCGTGTGTACGCTGCGGTCGAGGTGGGTGGCGTCCTTCGCTCGGACGACAGAGGCGAGGCGTGGCGCCTAGCCGGCGGAAGTAGCGGAGAACCGACCTTCGATATTCCGCCGGATACTGAGGTGTTCTCCGATGTTCACTGGGTGGCTTCGCATCCCGTGTCGCCCGAACTCGTGTTCGCGGCGACCGCCGAAGGCTTGTACCTCTCGTCCGACGGCGGCGATACCTGGTCGGTTTCGCACCGAGGTTCATATTGCCGCGCCGTTTGGGTGGATCCGGCTGATCCGGATCACCTAGTGCTGGGGCCCGCGGACAGCGTCAGCCGGAAGAACGGACGCATTGAAGAGAGTCACGACCGTGGGCAGAGCTGGCGTCGAGCCTCGGACGGACTAGATCTCCCATGGCCCGATCGTATAGTCGAGCGCTTCGCCCAGCTTTCGGAAACAATCTTCGCCGTGACCAACGATGGCCGCCTCTATGCAGCCGCGCTTCCCGCACTGCATTGGCAACGGGTGCTGGAAGGGGCAGGACGCGTAACCGCGGTCGCTCAAGGCGCCGCCGTCTGACACGAAGCTTCCCAAAGCCGAGCGAGGACCGGGATCAGGCTGAATGCGCGGTGTCGAGCCCCGACTTCTCGCTGCCGTCTTCGCTTCCGAACAGGAGACCCGCTCGCAGCTTATCCAGCGTGCGCTCCGTCCAGGCCAGATCGGCATCCATGAGCGATAGCAGGTGGTCGATCGCCACCTCGGTCAGTGGCCGGCCTCGGAATATCTCGCCCTGTTCGGCGGCGTCACGCCGCTGTTCCTGAGTGGCGGCCCTGCGCGCTTCCAGGAGATCCACGGCCTCTTCGGGCTGCAGACGGTCGAGGAAGATGATCGCTGCCGCCACACTGCTGTATGACGGCTCCGGCTCGCCCAAGCCCTGGCGAAGCAGCTCAACGAACCGCACTCGCCCACGTTCGGTCAGCGAGTAGATGAGTCGCTCGCGGCGCGGGCCGCGGGCACCCGCCTCGGCCTGGACGTCGAGAAAACCATCTCGAGCCAGACGGTCGAGCAGGTAGTAGACGTTGGCCTTCTTCAGATCCGCGTATAGCTGGCCGTGTGCCCGAAGGATCCGATGCAGCTGGTACCCGGACTTCGGCCCTCCGAGCAGAAGGCCAAGCAGGTGGAGCGTCTTATGCATATTGCATTGTAGGAAGAAAAGTCAGCGCTGACTCTCGGCCGCGGCCCCTGTTGTTGAAGCTAGCGGTCCTGAGCGTGGAAGCCTGTCCCGTGCGCGTGGGCGACTCGATGCGGGGTGCAGGCAGCGAAAGTCGTAACACCCTGGAGGCGTAGACAGCGGGGCACGCATTCACCCGCCCGAACGGCATTTGTCGAGTGATTGCGAGATGCGGCGTCACTCTCACCGGCATTCGCACGAGGGCGCTTTCGGAGAGCCGTTCGCGCCAAGACGACGAGCCGGCGTATCGAGATCCCGAATCGTCCTCGGCGCCCGAAGGCTGTTCTGCGACGCCTTTCAGCTGCCTCCGCCTGTAGCTCGTGTTGATACTGCGCGATGACGATTGCCTGGAAATAGGGGTCCATATTCATTTTCCTCGTCCTTCGGCCAATGAAATGCTTGGCCGCGCTATTCGATGGTGGCAACTTTGGAGAGAACGACGATCACCGAGGCTTCTATCAGCATCTGAGCTCTGAGCACGCCGCCAACTCGGAAGATGCCCCCGTTCACTATCTCGGCCGGCTCTCCCATGACGATGCGCGTCTCGTCGCTCCACCGAACGTCAAGCTGCCGGTCCGTTCGGCGAAAGGAATCGAAGGGAGACTTCTCGTTCGGCTCCGCGAGCATGCCGGACAGTCGCCCATTCGAGGACTGCGTTGCCTCGAGCACGACGTCAACCTTGTCCCCTTCAGAAGCAGCAGCTAGCTGCTCCTGGTTCATGGCCGGCGAAATCCGAG
>DHWR01000215.1:0-1022 GCA_002413265.1 Chloroflexi bacterium UBA5177 | reverse complement strand
TGGGCGGGCGCGTGAGGGGACGATCTTGCTTGTACCGTAGACCGAGATGCAGCGCTGCTTCCGCTTTCGCCAGCTCGGCCCCGATGTAGCCGGCGTGGCTTAGCTGAGATACCAGATCCTCACGAACCAATCCCAGCACCATCGACTCAGCCACGCGGCCCCGCATCTCGTGGGCCGGCGTGTGATCGGGTCGATAGTGCTGAAGGACGATCTGCTCCTCTTCTCGGTCGACGGTGATCACGAAGTATCCCTTCGGGTCGTACTGCAGTGGCTGACGCTGTCCTCCGGGCCGGATAACCGCGAAGGAACCTGTCCGCCGCAGCCGTACCGCCTCCACTTCTGTGTGTTCCTCTGTTCGGATGAATGGTCCGGGGCTTCGCCCTGCTAGACCCGCTATCTGCTCTTCCAGAGCTCTCGGATCGTCTTTGCCGATCCAGTCGACCAGCTCGATTTGCTGCCGAAACTCTTCCACCCGGCTCGCCGGCACGTTTGGCAGAACCGGTTCGTATCCCTCCGCGCCGAGGATCCGGTTCTCGCCGTCGATGCCGTCCTCGACCAGAGCGCTCAACGACTGCCCGGGTCGAAAGACCTTCGACTCTTTGCCACACAGCAGAAGAAAGCGGATCGACGGGTTCGCCGTGATGTTGAGGACGATGCGCTCGATGCCCAGGTTTGCCGTGTACACCTGGCCGGCGATCGCCACGCCCGGCACGCGGACCAACGTGGCGGGCAGGCTTTCGGTGGTGAGCGTGCAGACCGCTACCGGCGAGGCCTGCTCGCCGACTATGAAATTTCCATCAATAGCCGGCCAGGGAGCTTTCGTCCCACTTTCCCCAGGTCCGTTTGCAATCGCGTTCGCCAAGTCCGCAGCCATCTTGCTGAGCTCCTCGCAGTTCTATAGTCAGAACTGTCTATGGAGATCAGTATGATCGCTCTCGCCAGAAAAGTCAATGCTGACTATACTCAGAAAGGGATCGAGGCGAAGAGCCAGTTCATTCAAGCGCTTGGTGCCACTCCTCGAT
>DHWR01000199.1 GCA_002413265.1 Chloroflexi bacterium UBA5177 | reverse complement strand
GCCCTCAAGACGAGCTACCTCATGCGCTACCAATCCGCCGCCAAAGAGTCCCTGTCGCAAATGGGAGGACCCTGGAGCCAGGTTCGGGTCGGGGACAAGGGCATGGCCGGGGTCAGAAGCGTCACCATCGGGCACAAGGTGTTCACCAGCATGGACGGCAGGCACTGGTTTCGCAGCAGTCGCGGCGACATGCCGCGACCCCTGGATGCTTTGAGTCTCAACGTGGCCAACGCTCCTTGCTGCGTTCCGGCGAACCGGAGCGCCTCGGTCAAGGTGACCGATGGCGGCACCACTCGGTGGCGTGGCGGCCGTGTGGACCGACTCGGCTTCACCTGTGTGGCGGAAGGCTACCTGGTAACGGGAACCGTTCTGATCGATCCTCGCTCGTATCTTCCGCTCCAATACACCCAGAAGACCGCCATGCCGAAGATGCGAGGCAGCTTCGTACTGAGCTACGGCGGAACCTTTTCGATATCGGAACCGCATTAGGGCATGGTGGTTCCGGAACCACGTCTTTCATTTGGCTAATGATCGGTTCCGGAACCAAGTCCGGTTCCGGAACTGTATTTAGGTACGCCCTCGTAGGGGCGACTTGCATTCGCCGTGCAACAGCAGCGTAACCATCGATGCCCGCCGACCCAGGTCCACCTACGCCGTCGCAGGGGCGAAGTCAAATTGGAAGACTGCAGGGGACCCTCGGAGTATCTTTCCACCCGAGGGCTTGTCTAGCAGGCGCATTCGTAAATCCACCGCGGGCGACCGCAGCTCGCTGTGGACCTTGCAATTACCGCCGAAACAGGCGACGTAAGAACGGTACCGGTTCCGTATCGGCTTGCGTTTTCGGTTCCTTCCCCTCTTGGTGTTCCGCCAGCAGAAGCTGATCCTGCGCCGTCGCCAACCTCGCCTGAAGAAATCCCACCTGCCCGGCCAGCTCCAGATTTTGTTGCTGGAGCTCTCGCAACATTTTCGCGCTTCGAGTTCGATGACGACGGGCGATCAGTTGCAAGATTTTGCCACGCTGTTCGAAGCGCTAGGGACAGGCGTGAATGGCACCAGAATTCTCGTCACAGAGTCCCGGACGAAGAAACAGTGACCGCGGCCCCGTGTGTCGAGCTGTACGGCCTCGGTACGGGCAAGGCTAGGATCCGATTCGCGGTACCTGCCGACAGTGACCTTATGCCTAGACCCCGCGGCGGCCTTCCCGCGGTGCAAGGCTCAGCTCGAGCTACGACCGGCCAGGGCGGATTTCGCGTCAGACCTTTAAGGCTTTCTGTCTGCCTTCCCTTCCAGGACCTGCTTCATGGCCGCCAAAGTCGCCTTCATGCCATTCGACAAAACCTCGAGTCGCCCAGCCACGATTTTCCCTGCCTTCTCCGGCTCCGCATCTGCCATACCGCGGACGCCGCTTAGGCCATCCGGCAGATGGCGGAAGGTTTGGTTGATCAGGCACCCTCCATTCACCGCTTCCAGTCGATACTCCCACTCGACCGCCGACGTGGTATCGAAACGGTCCCCTACCACGTACCCAAATGCCTGGCCAGGTATGGACACCGTTACCGTGCACGGACGAATCCACACGATCTCGTCGTCGCCCTGCTGCCGAGAATTGGTGCCCTCGAACCGCGCGCCGACCTCCGGTCCTTCAGCTCCATCTATCCATTGAGCATCGATGCATTCGGGACTGAACTCACCGATCCTGCTAATAGAGGTGATCAGATCCCAGGCATCATCGGTCGAGCAGCTCACGGTCGTGCTCGCCGTCACCGTGAAATCGCTAAACAGTTCACGGTTCTCTTGCCGGGGGGTCGGCCGATCACCATTTTCTTCCCACCGAGAGACGTGCCTTGTCATAGGTTTGCTCTACTCAGACCCATGTTCCTTGTGCCTCCGGGCCTCATGCTCCATCCTCTCTGTCAAACCATCTCTCAAGCGAAACCCGCGGTTCTCCGACCCGGGACCCTACTCAGCCGAAGCCGCCGCTGAAGTAGTCGACCCGACAACCGTCAGATCCCGCTCGATAGCCTCCAGCTCCTCTTCGCTCCCCTGCACGCGCGGCCCCTTGAACCAGTGCCTCGCCGACACCATCCAGTAAATCCAGGCGAACAGGAACACGGCGCCGACCGCCACCGGCGTGTAATTGAAGGTGTCCCTGGTCACCGGCCACACTTGCGGCAGCATGAACAGCACCGTGATAAACACCACCCACACGATGGCGATCCAACCGATGGGAGTGCTCCAGCGGCCGAGGTGCCAGGGACCCGCATGAAAGTTATCGGCATTCAGTCGACGCAGGACCACCGGAAGTATGTACGCGATATATAGGCCGATGACCGCGATCGAGGTAACGGCGGCGTACGCCGTGTAGTTCCAGTAGTAAGGGACGCCCAGAATAAACGCACCCACAGCCGCGAACCAGATCGAATTGGTAGGCGTTCGCGTTCGCTTGTTGATTCGATGCCAGAACGCCGAGCCGGGAACCGCGCCGTCGCGCGAGAACGCGTAGATCATCCGGGAGTTCGC
>DHWR01000314.1:3413-4102 GCA_002413265.1 Chloroflexi bacterium UBA5177 | reverse complement strand
AGATGTGTATAAGAGTACATCTTGCCGGCCGCTTCGTGACACAGGAGACGAATTCGAAGGTGTGCCCGATCAGCGGAAGGCTCTTCCAAAAGTCCTGCTTGGGTACGAGTGCCGTGTCTCCCAATAACGAACGCATACGTAGGGGCGAGCTGCGGTCGCCCGCGTTGGAACGTCCAGAAACGTTGCCATCCGGCGCCCAATACCCCGAGGCCGGAGGCTGCAAGACCGACAATCCGCCGGAAGGCTCCTATCGCTTCCTCCCCACAGACAAGGTCTTCCATGGGCCGGTGACCGTCAGACGGCTCACCGTCGAGGTCGAGCGATTAACTCATCCAGATGCTGTGTTCACGCGTGCGGAAACCGCCTCGGTCATGCGTTGGATCTGTGGAGGATAGCCGGCTATCGCATAGAGCAGGCTCCAGATTGGAAAGAAAGCCTGACTGCCGGCCGCATGGCTCGTCTCACCTCCCATGGCGTGGACACTTCGTTGCCCCCGGGTGGTGGAGATGCTGAATGAGAGCACCGGGATGTCCGCACCGAAGACGGCGTCCTGGACCGCGCGAGGAATGGCGAAGACGTGGCTGCGCTGCGCTGCTTTGAATACGGCTACCACTGCGCTCACGCTCAGAGGAACGCGGGTCTCCAAGGGGGCCCCCGAGTTCCCGACTCCTCGGCGCACCGTCAGCACG
>DHWR01000314.1:1594-3267 GCA_002413265.1 Chloroflexi bacterium UBA5177 | reverse complement strand
AGTCGCCAGAGGACGGGAGCCACGCGCCTGGGCAGAGGTAATAGCCGGCAGAGTTAGCAGCAAGAGTGAAAAGCAAAGCGCGAACGAGCGGCGCATTGGCAGAACCTCCAAAAGGGTAGTGCTAGTTCAACGCTGCCCGCGCGGAGAACGTGACGCGCTTTTTCCTCGACGTCGATTCGGCTCCATACCGGGCCGCCTCGCTGACATCAAAGCGGCTGATGCTACAAGGTCGCCACGGCCGCTTCGATATCACCGATGAGTGGCTTGGCTCCCAGCCGCCGCGCGATTTCGAGCGATTCATCGAAATACCGACGCGCAGCCTCAGTTTCGCCGGATGCGCCCAGCAGACGGCCGTATTCGTCGAGGAACCGCGCTTCTGCTAGCGGGTACTCCATCCTGCCAGCGATCGCCAATCCTTCCTCAAGGTCACGCTGGGCGTCCTCACGCCGTCCTTGACGTCTGGCAAACATTGCCGAAACCAACAACACTTCTGTGAGGGCGTACTCATACCGCTCGTTGACGCAGCGATCGCGCTCCAGGGTCAGCATCTCTATTGCACGAGCCGCATCGCCCGATTCCATGTATGCCCAGGCGAGGGACGGGGGGTGCTTGAAGATCGCTAGGAAACCCCCGACTCGATCCAGGATGGGCAGCCAGCGGGTGATGAGATCCGCCGGTCGGCCCCTAGAGATCTCATACCAGCCGAGGAAGCTGTTGCCGACAATGAGGCCTTGCAGGTCCTCGGCTTCCTCGGCAATTTGCAGGCCCTCCAAAATCAGCGACCGACCCTGCTCCTCCTCTCCCTGCCACAGGAGCATTTGCCCCAGGTTAAGCATTGCGTAGGAAGAGGACCAACTACGACCAAGCGAGCGAGAGATCGCAACGGCTCGCTCCCCGTGGCGCGCTGCCTCCTCCCATTCGCCAAGCAGGAACCTGGCCTGGCACACCGCGGCCTCGCCAAAGATCACCGACCCAAGATCGCCCGCTCGTTCCGCCGTGTGCAGCGATCGTTCCCGGTACGCGACAGCCTTCTTCAGATCGGCGTCCCGGAACAGGGCGATAACCGCCAGATTGTTGGAGGCTCTTCCCGCGGTAAGCAGGTCGCCGGCGTTCTCTGCCGCCGCCAGCGCTCGTTCCAGGGCGGACCGCCCTTCTTCCCACCTGCCCTCGTTCAGCAGACCGACTCCTAGACGATTTTCCGCCTCCGCGCGCAGACGATCGTCTCCGGCCGCTTCTGCCAGGCGGATGGCTTGCTCTGCCACGTCGGTGAGCTCACCCCACCTGCCGCCCGAAAAGTAGAGATGACAGAGAGCGACGTACAGTCCTGCGAGGTCACCCGGCGGGAGGATGTCTCCACCCTGTTTCTCAACCTCGCTCAGGAACGCGCTGACGCGGGCGACTCCCTCCTCGGCGGTGCCGCGACCCGCATGCGTCGCACCGATCAACCGCAACACGCGCGCTTCTGGCTGGCGAGTTACCCGCTGCTGCCAGATCGTCGCGGCGCGCTCGAGCAGCTCCAGTGACTCGTCATACCTGGCGACGACTTGCAGAACCTTCCCGAGCTTCTCCAATGCTTCCGCTTCAGCAATCTCGTCCTCGGTATCCTGCGCCAGCTCCAGTGCCGTTCGGTACTGCAGCTCGGCCTCGCTGTGGGCAAAGACCAGCGCTGCTTG
>DHWR01000314.1:585-1482 GCA_002413265.1 Chloroflexi bacterium UBA5177 | reverse complement strand
GTCGAAGGAGTATGCGTCTTTCTGGAGGGGGCGGGCGATGCCGGCGCGAGCGGCTTCCTCGAGTGCCGTCTCGATCTCCTCCTCCTCGCGACCCGTAGCTGCCTTCAGCTCTTCGAAGTTGAAGGCTTGACCAAGCACGGCCGCCTCACGCAGCAATGCTTGTGTCTCCTCTCTAAGGCGTGAGAGTCGCTGCCCGATCACGCTGCGCACGCTCTCCGGCACCTCGATCTCTTCAACCGCTTTGCGTTCCCAGTGGCCGGCCTCTCGGTAGATGTCTCCTCGTTCCACCAGGGCACGCATGACCTGCTGGACGAAGAAGGGGTTTCCATCGGTACGTCGGTGAATCAGGCCGGCGAGCTGCGGTGAAATCTTTTCCTCGCCCATGGCCTCGCCGATCAAAGCCGCGGTACCCTCTTGCTCGAGACGAGTCACATCGATTCGCGTCAACAGGCCCTCGCGCATCAGATCTCGCAGCGTGCCCTCCAACGGGTGCTGGCGGCCGACTTCCACATCGCGGTAGGTGCCAAAGAGAAGAACGCGATCGGCTCTTGTTTGACGCGCCAGGTGCTGGAGCAGCTCCAAGCTGGAGGGATCGGCCCAGTGAAGGTCGTCCAGCAGCAATGCTACCGGCCTCGACTCCGCAAGCGTCTGCAGAAAGCCGGTGACCGCCCGGAAGAGACGCTGCTGATCTTCGACGCCTTCCGAGGCCACGGCGTGCACTGGAATCTGATCGGGAAGAAGCTGCCCGAGATGCGGCCAACGGCGGCCGGCATCGGCACGAACCGCTGCCGGCGCCGCTTCGAAGAGCAGCGTCAGCGCCTCGAGGAATGGATAGAAGGCAGCAGTTTGCTGAGGCTCATAGCAACGCCCGGCTGCTAGCGAGAACTCGCGATTGCG
>DHWR01000314.1:0-374 GCA_002413265.1 Chloroflexi bacterium UBA5177 | reverse complement strand
GCGACCGCGTCCACCCGCTGGACGATCTGAGCCAGCTCTTCGTCCCGCCCTACAAGCAATCCGCTCGGCAGGGACCCGAGAAAGCCTCCAATCGGCAGGCGGTGCTCAGGGGCTGAAGGCGGCGCTTCGGCTGCGCGATCGGGCGATTCGTCGGGCTCGGATGCAATCTCGATCACCCTGACGGGATCACTGAAGCCTTTCAGCTGCGCGAAGCCTCGCTCCGCATAGGTGACGCCGTCTATCTTGCGAGCGAGATGCGTCACCGCGTCGCTCGTAAGTATCTCGCCCGGTCCGGCCAGGCTGCAGAGTCGGGCAGCGAGATTGAGCGCGGCGCCCCGGTAGCCACCCTCCACCGGAATCGCTTCACCGGCGTC
>DHWR01000005.1:1697-4311 GCA_002413265.1 Chloroflexi bacterium UBA5177 | reverse complement strand
GCCCTCTCCGGCGGAACCTTCGACCCCGACGAATTCGTGATTCTGGGACTGGGCCGCGCGGTAGCGCACGGCGCCGTTCCGTACCGCGACATCACCTACTTTCATCCACCCGGCATGCTCTACCTCACCGCCGCACTTCAACCCTTGATACACCTGTGGTGGCCGATTTCTCGCGTCGCCATGCTTCTGGTCGACAGCGCGACAGCCGTTTTGGTCTGGCGCGTCGCGAGAGATCTGTACGGCCACAAGACGGCGTACGTTGCAGGCCTTCTCTACGCGGTGAGCCCGCTCGCCCTGATCTCGGCGACCAGGGTCGGTCCCGATCCCATCATCACCGCACTCGGAATGCTTGGACTGGTTCAGCTGCTTAGGACGAGGTCCCGCTCGGCCCCCATCCTCGCGGGTTTCTGTCTCGGACTTGCCGTGTGGACGAAGTACCCAGCGCTACTCTTTTTGCCCGTCTACCTTATTGCCGCACCGCGCCACGCCTGGCGCATGCTCGCGGGGTTCGCGGTGACAGTTTTAACCCTCTTTGCTCCGCTACTTATGGACGCTCGGGCGTTTTACACCGACACGGTTGCGTGGCAGATGTCTCACCGGGGCAGTGCTGATTTGATGCATCGTCTCAGCTCGGTCGGCGCCTACTGGCTCGGCCTCAATTTCCTTGCCGTCATCGGCTTGATTCGCAGACGAAACCCACTGTGGGTCCGCGTAGGCTTTTGCTCCGGGGCCATCTTTCTGTTCACCGCGCAAGCGTACTACCACTACTTTGTGCCCATCGCTCCGTTTGCCGCCATCCTTGCCGCTCCTGTCGTCGCGCCCATCTTTGAGCGCTCAAAGCGGCTTGCCGTCGCGGTCACCCTTGCGGCCGGCGCGGTCTGGGCACTCGATGTGGGACTCGGTCCACCCGCCGCACGCCTTTTCGTAAGCGCGTCGAGTCTCTCCGCAGCGCAGCACACGGCCGCCATCATCGACCAGAAGACGCCTGCCCGTTCGCGGATTCTCTCGGATGAGCTGGAGTACTCCCTCCTTGCCAACCGGGGAGTCGGGGCCAATTACTTCTGGAACATGCAAACCGCGGTTTCCGCCCACACTCTGGAACGCCAGCTACCGAATGTGGCGGCCGTGGTGCAAACGACCGGGGCCGCCGCTGGCTTTCCGGTGGGATTCGCCGAGTACCTCGAAGACGAAAAGGTTCCACAGATCCGCACCAGAGGCTCGATCGTCTGGCTGCTTCCCACTCGGCACCTTCACTAGGCCGACGGACCGGAACTACTCCGCCGGTGGGTCGGCTGGAGATTTTATCCGCGTCGCGAGGCCCACTGCAGCCACGAAGCGTCCGAGGGCAGAAATACAATTGCGATTACGAGCCCTAGAAGCACACTGCCTATGACCAGGCTCTGGCGAGTGACCGCCGGCCGCGCGGCCCCGCCAATTCGCAAACTGCTTACATCCGAGAGGCCCAAGCTGGTCGCCCGCCACGTATAAGCCAGCACGTGGATCGCCATGAACCCGAACCAGAAAAAGAAGAACATTTGATGAACGCCGCGCCAAGGGTCGCGGCCTTGCGCCCCGAGGGCAAGAAGAATCACGCCCGTGCCGAAGAGGCCGACGGTGGACGCCAGCAGGAATGGCGCGATCACACGTAGGAATATCTGAGGCGGCCCGGCGGCCCGATATTGGTGGCTCCCGAGATAGTAGCTGGCAAAGCGGTATCCGGTGCTGGCCGTCTTGAGCAGGAGCGGTGGAATCAGCACGAGGCCAACGAACACATGCATTGAAAGCAGGCCCCTGACGTTGACAACCGTAATGCCCTCGACGAAAAGGAGAACCAGTAGCACGAGACCCGTCAGGGCAGTCAGTCGGGTGTTGCCCTCCACCCCAGGACCTATGGCGCGATCTTCCCCTTCATGCGGCCGTATAGCTCTTATCGCGGGGGCGAAGTCCGTTCGAAAGTCTCTCATCGTCCTTCACAGCTTGGACTGAATGGACCAGTCATATCTCACGCTAACCTGGTCTCATGAGAGAACGCTTAGAGGGAGATGTTACTTGAACACCGCGGTGGCAGTCTTCGCCTTTGCCGAAACCACGAACCAATCCCAATGTCCATGGCTCACGTGGTTGTGGACCGGACAGATGAGCAGATACTTACCAGCCTTGCCGGCCACGAAGGAAAAATGCTGAACATCGCCCGGCTGCGTGCCGTGGAGATAATTCGGTGAGGTGGCCCCTTTAAACGCGGGCGCCGGCGGCGGAGAGCCGGGAAGCGAGCCCGTGTATTTCACGATCTCGGCGCCGTGCGGCATCATTGCGGACGCATTCGTAAACGTGACTTTGATGCGCGAATGAAGTGGCACGGTGATGGTCAGGGCGCCCGAGCTCACACCATCGAAGTTGTATGTGGGCTGTGCGTAAGATGCGATGATGGTCAGCTTCACCACATGCGTACTCGAGTTGTAAGAAACCCATTTGGGGTCTGCCTTGACGCGTGGCGCTGAGAAAGCCGGAAGGCTCCCGGAAATCGCGACAAGGCTACTGGCAATTAGGACCCCAGTCAGCTTCAGCACTCTCACCGTCACTAGTTGTCTAGTCAATTCGGTTTCTCCTTTTTCGT
>DHWR01000005.1:431-1429 GCA_002413265.1 Chloroflexi bacterium UBA5177 | reverse complement strand
TCACGTAGACGTCGGGCAGCATCGCGCCGTCACAATGGTGGCGCGCCATTCCCACGGCAGCGATGGGGTTCGACCGGAGACTGTCAAGCGGGGAAGAACGTATGCGATACGCTCTGAGCTTCAGCGGGGGAAAGGACTCGACTCTCGCCTTGCACCGAGCACGGAATGACGGCTACGACGTGGCGCATCTCTTTAACATCTTCGATGGGTCGTCGGGACGAGTGAGGTTTCACGGAACGCGGTCCTCGCTGATCGCTGCTCAGGCCGCCTCAGTCCGGATCCCGCTCGTGCAAGCCTCCACGCATCCGGACGACTACGAGGTAGCTTTCGAACGAGTGCTCGACGGTCTTCAAGGCGCCGGCATCGGCGGGGTCATCTTCGGCAACCTTCACCTGGCCGACATTCGTGCCTGGTACGAAGAACGAGTAACTACTCGAGGGCTTGAACACGTCGAGCCCCTATGGTTGGAGCCGGGCATGGAACTTCTCGAGGAACTGGTCGCGCTCGGCTACAGAGCGCGCGTCGTAAGCGTCGACTTGAAACGAGCGCCTCAAGAGTGGCTTGGAAAGGTCATCGATCGGGCCTTTATCGAAGACGTTGCTGGTCACCCATCTATCGACCCAAGCGGCGAGCGCGGCGAGTACCATACGTTCGTAGAAAGCGGCCCGCTCTTCCAGCACCGCCTTTCCACGCGACTTGGAGAGCGAGTAGAGATGGAGGGACATGCCCTTCTCGATATGGAGCTGACCTAGACCGCTGAAGACTCTTTAGCCCACCCGTGCGGCCCGAGCCCGAATGGATCACAGTCGAATTACGCTTCTTGACATGACACCATGCACGCGTACCGTAGGTCAGCCCTTTTGGGGCGTATCGAAGCTGAACCTGCGAAGACCCGCGATGCGCACGAAACGAACAATCAACCGCTCGTCCGCTCGCCCTCCACGAGCAGCAGATCTGACGCCACCGCATGCAAAAATGCCTCTAAGGCGCCTCCAAGC
>DHWR01000005.1:0-248 GCA_002413265.1 Chloroflexi bacterium UBA5177 | reverse complement strand
CTAAGGCGCCTCCAAGCGTGATTACTGCGGACACCGCCATCGCTCAGCTTCTAGAGTCAAACGAGCCGGCCCTCCAACTAGGAGTCCAGGAACGTGTACTCAGAGTGACTTCCGGTGCGCAGCTCGACCCTCTGCGCTCCCAGATCCCGAAATCGAAGCTAGCCGTCGATCTCGTTTCCGAACGGCGGAACGACGGCAAGATCCCGCGCCACCCCTATTCGAAATGGGACGGCGCCCACTGGGTCCTC
>DHWR01000132.1:2125-6680 GCA_002413265.1 Chloroflexi bacterium UBA5177 | reverse complement strand
CTGATGGATGGTCTCTATGAGCTTGGCCAACTGGCAGGCAAGCAGCCTGTGATAGCCGGCCTGGTGCGAGACCGGCCTCCAGACGTGATGGACAGACTGAAAGCGCTGGAGTCGGGGCAGGACTTCGTATCCCGACTAGCGGCCTTCCTGGCCGAGTTCGGAGATCGCACCGGAAGCGGATATGGAACGTCGGTCGGCGTTATCGATCGGACCTGGAAGGAGATGCCGGAGGTGGTGCTCGGCCTGGCGGCACCCTATCTCGATCCGGAAGTCGAGTCTCCGTCGGCGGCACTCGAGCACGCGGCGCAGCGGCGGGATCGCCGAGTGGACGAGCTGTGCGCGGCATGCTCGGATCCCGAGAAGACCACCGAGTTCCGGCGCCAGGTGGAGCTCTACCGCAAGGACAAGACCGTACTGGAGATCCACAACTTCTACATTGACCAGATGGCCGGTGCGCACTTGCGACTAGCCACCATGGAAATCGGTAGACGGTTCGCCGATCGCGGCACTATCTCCGAGCGCGATGACGTGATGTGGCTGAGGCAGAAAGAGATCATGGCGCTGCTTCGAGAAGACAGCTCGGAGCCGCAACAGGAGAAAGTGGCGGAGCGCAAAGCCGATTACGCAGAGTGGGAACGGCTTTCGCCGCCACCGCTTCTCGGTGTTCCTTTAGCAGAGCTGCCGGAACGACCTCCTTTCGCCGACGACGTGGAAAAGACCACCCAGACTCCTGGCCTGCTTCGCGGTCAGGGCGGCAGTCCCGGCAAGGCGAGCGGGAGGGCGCGTATCGTCTCAATGAGTACAGTGCTACCTGACATGCAGCCTGGGGAGATACTGGTGGCGGACAACGCCGGACCTCTGTGGACGCCTTTCTTTCCCCACCTGGCCGCGATAGTGCTCGATTTCGGGTCCTTCGGCCAGCACGCATGTGCGACGGCCCGTGAGTTTGGCGTGCCGGTCGTCATCAATACGCGGACGGCGACCACGCGGATTCGCGAAGGCTCCTGGATCACGGTCGATGGCAGCGCGGGAACTGTGGAGCTGGAGGATCAGTCGGTCGAGGCAATCGGGACTCTGGATACCTCGGCGTCGAGTCTGTCGTAACCGCGAAGCCGGTAGATCCCGACCGAGACGAACCAGGCCGCCACGAAGGTGGCGATGATTACGAAGCCCATGTTCTGCAGGTCCAGCCGATTGCTGATGCTCCAGAGACCGCCGGTCGCGCCGCTCTCCTGGCTGATGATCTGGAGACCCTCGATGCCCCCAATGAAGAGGGCGATGAAGACCGAGATCATGGTAATACTCATGTTGTAGTAGAGCTTGCGCACGGGCCGGACGAAGGCCCAGCTGTAAGCGCCAAGCATCAGCACACCGTCGAGGGCGTCGACCAGCGTCATGCCCGCCGTGAAGCAGAGCGGAAGCAGGATGATCGCCCAGAACGGGAGCCCATTAGCGCCGGCAATGGCGGAAAGCGCGAGCAGTCCCACTTCACTGGCGGTGTCGAAGCCGAGCCCAAAGAGCACTCCGATGGGATACATGTGCCAGCTCTTGCGAACCATGCGCAGCATGGGTTTGAGGAGACGCGCGATCAGGCCTCGATTCGCGAGGTAGTCCTCCAGAGTTCCCTCGTCATAGGTATTTCCGACACGAACCTGTCCCCAGACACGGACGATGTCGATCAGGACCACCAGATTGATGAGCCCGATCAGCAGCAGAAAGGCCGCCGACACTGAGGTTCCGATGACGCCTCCGGCGGACTTCAGCTCGGGCAAGTTGTGACGAACGAAGGACGCCGAGACTGCCAGGAAGGCCGAGAGGGCTATGACGACCGTTGAGTGTCCTAGCGAAAAGAACAGGCCGACCCCGACCGGCCGCTTCCCCTCCTGCATCAGCTTCCGCGTCGTGTTGTCGATGGCCGCGATATGGTCAGGGTCGACCGCGTGGCGAAGTCCAAATCCATAGGCGAGCGTGGCGGAACCGATGAGCACGGCGTAAGAACGGGAGGCCACCAGGATGCCGGCCCAGACCAGGAGGTTAAACGACAGCAGGCAGCCGGCCATGACGAACAACCTGCGGCGGACTTCCGGCGGGGCGCTGATCACGATCGAGCAGAGACCGCTGATCACATTTTTCTCCTACAGGTGGATGAGAACTGCGGGGAGATGGGAAGGGCTGATGGCGCCGAGTGCAATGAACGCTCCCAACGCTCCGACTACTAGAGCGGAGATGATCGGCATGAGCCGGACCACGCGCAATGCGCCGGGCACGAAGCGGCCGGCACTGGTCGCTCGCATTCGAGATAGCACCCGGCCGCTGTAGACGACAAGCAGTCCAATGCCGGTGAGGGTCGTCGCCAGTCCCAGACTGAAGGCGACTATGAGAAGCATGCCGAACGCGACACGGTGGAACGCGATGGCACTGAGCAGGACCACGAGCGCAGAAGGACAGGGCAGTAATCCGCCGCTTATTCCAAGGCCGATCAGGCTGCGCATGGTTATCTGTTGCGGCATTTCGTGAGTATGCGAGCGCCCGACGCCGTGAGCATGTTCATGAGAGTGACCGTGAGAATGGTGATGATCGTGCGAGTGTGCTTCTACCGTGTGTACGTGCACGTCATGGCCGTGGGATACGATCAATCGGCCGGCCAACGGCAACGCAGCTGGCTGGGAGGCGCGGCTCCGACGAAACGCGGCGAGTCGCCTGACGAATAGGGTGAAGCCCATGCCAGCAACCAGCAGCCCGGAAAGAAACCCAAGCCAGGGATAGAGTTGGTCGGGAAGGATAAAGCTGGAGAGATAGAGCGTCACCAGCCCCAGCGCAAAGACTCCAGCGGTGTGCGTGGCCGTCACCGTGAGCCCGAGGATTGCGGCGTGCTTCATGGTCCCGCGGTTCCCGACGAGGTAGGCGCCGACAATGGTTTTTCCGTGTCCTGGAGAAAGCGCGTGTCCGGCACCGAACCAAAACGCGAGCACCAGAGAGAGCAGCAGCACACCGATCGAGAGACTTTGCCCTGCGATCAGAGAGGTCATTCCATCGACCCGCCCCGAACTAAACGCGGCCGCGGAGGTCGGACCCTTGCGAGCGAGTCCGCGAGAGAGTAGAGACCATCGTCCAGACGAGGTGAAGAGGGGGGCCTGAGCCCTGCGTATCAGCTCGACCGCCCCGAAGAGGGCTCCTGACCGAGATCGATTGAGAGTCAGGCTGGCGGCGAGGTCCTGGGGAGGGCTGCTGGTGACGTTCGCAGGATAGATGGTGAGGGCATGGCTCCGGCTGGTTGAAGGCACCGATGCGCTCGTGAGCTGCGATCCGCCGGCGACGATCTCCTTCCAGCCTGCCCGACCCTGGAAGGTGTCGTCCGTGTAGCGAAGTGCAGAAGCCCTCGCCGGCAACCTCCCCTGGAGAACCGCGTAAATGCGTTCGGTCGGAAGTCCGCCGGCGCCCGGGGGGAAGATCAAACTTGAGGCCCGGACACTCAGCGGCACGCGCTTCCTGTCGCTGGTGAGCGCAATCTCAGGAGCCAGCCCCCGGAGCTTGTTCGCCAGATATGAGGACTTTTGCGTGGCTCGAAGGTCGGTAGCCCCCTGCACTCCCAGCGAAGCCAGCTCCTGGAACGTTGGAATCTCGGCCATGTCCACGAGGTAGAGGATCTGGACCCGATTTCCGGCGACGGAGATTGCGCTGTAATGGTTGACGCTGAAGTTCCCCATGGGATGAGCCTGCGCGGCTACGGGAGCAAACAGGCTTAAGGCGCCCGTGAAGCATAGAGCCAGCAGGGCTTTACTTCGCCATCTCATCGTCTTTCTCACGGCCTGGCGTTTGAGCCATGCGCGGCCATCTGGTTCAGATGGAGCAGCTCCGCCCGCGCGACCGGCGCATCCAACGGGTTGAAGTGCGAGTTCACCATCAGGGTGTTGTGCAGGAAGCTCTGAGCCTCGACCAGGTGACCGAGTTTGGACTGGATCATTCCGGCATGGAAGAAGAGAGACGCCAGCCGCGTGCCGAGGCGCATGGCCGAGCTCTCAGCCTTCCAGGCTTCGGCGTAGTTGCCGTTCTTGTAGAGCGCCCAGGCGAGAGTATCCTCCGCGAGATAGTCGTGCCGCGTCTGTGTCTCGCGTTCGGCAATCTTCAAGGCAGTCGTCAGGTTCTGATTGTGCTCGGCGTCGAACTGAGCCTCTTCGACGCCGTAGCGGACATGGTTGATGGCGAAGAGCTGCTCAATGAGGTGGATGGTCGCGTACTGCCGAGCGGCTCCCGCACGGTCGCCAAGACTTACTTGGAGATCCCCTAGCGAGGTCAGGTATTGAGGAAGCGGCACTATCGAAATTGCCTGCCGATAGAGCTTCTCAGCGGTCTTGGTGTTGCCGATCGCGGCCTGCGCGGACGCGAGTCCGGCCAGGGCGCGCGCATAGTGCGGAAACGCTTTGAGGGCCGCTCGATACTCCTCGGCGGCAGGAAGAATGGCGCCGTCGCCGAAGAGATAGTCACCGAGCTCGCTCTCGCACCAGGCGACATTTTCGGGTTGGGTGCTACCAGCCCGAATGGCGAGCAACATGTA
>DHWR01000132.1:0-1954 GCA_002413265.1 Chloroflexi bacterium UBA5177 | reverse complement strand
CGCACCGCGCCACGGAGATCGCCGTTCAGCCAGCGAACGTAGGCGGCGCGATTGTACGAGGTCAGCCCTGGCTTGGCGTCCACCATCTTCTGATAAGCCGCCGTCATGGCGGGATAGTTACCCAGGTTTGCTTCGGCGTCGCCGAGGTTGCCGAGCATCTCCGGGTTCGACGGGTCGTGCAGCAGAACACCCGAGGCGATAGCAGCGGCTCGAGTAAAATCGTGCTCGCCCATGGCCACCCAGGCCTCGGCCGAGATCGCGGTCACGTTGGACGGATCAAGCTGAAGAGCGCTTAAAGCAGCCTTGTCGGTCAGAGAGTAATACTGGACGTCTGTGGTTTCTCGCTCTTTCTGCATATAGGCGAGAGCGAGCTGGGCAAAAGCTTGCGGGTCATCGGGACTTCGACGCGCCGCATTTGCATAGCGCTGAACCAAAACGTCGGTCGAAGCGCTCTTGCCGGTGCCGACGCCATTGTCTTCCCAGGCGGCGAGTTGACGAGCGGATGCCACTTGAGCACTTGCGGCGTTCCCGACTAGGTGGGTGCGCAGGACAAACCCTGTCCCAAGGGCGGCTGCGAGTACTGCCGTTGAAGCCACGATCGGCCATCGTCGAGTCATATCTCAAGACCTTTCGTTGGATGAGTCGGGTGGTGTGGGGCACCCCTAAAGGGGTGTCTAAGGGTGGAGGGCCGGGAGGTGCGGAGCACTCCTAAGGTGCGGTTAAAGGAAGTGGAGAAGGAGGGGGCGGGCACCTGCCCGCCCCCATCCGGCTATCACGGATAGCTGTGTCGGTGCAGCCAGCCGTTGGCCGGGGTTTGTTCGAACGGAAAGACGTGGTTGTACGGCAAGCCGTTCGAGTCGACGTTGTCGCTCACGACCGTGAGCGGACTGAGCGTGGGGCCGCTGGCAATCGCGGTGAGCGCAAGCGTCACCACGTCATCGCCCAGACGACGCCCATTGAGTGGCCAGCCACTGCTGATGGCTTTGCCCTGGAAGGTGCTCATGACGGTGTCGTCGCCGAAGACCGTCAGCCGGCTGAAGCCGGGATCGGACTCGAGCGGGACGGGTGGGGTCGAGGTATCGACCTTCAGCAGATCGGGAGTGAACACGCTGTCCAGCACGCTGTAGCCGCACGCCGGTAACTTGGTGCCGAGCACCAGGTTGAAGACGGGCGCGAGCTGCGGGCAGTCGATGTTCTTTCCGAAGAGTCTCTGATCGTCCTCGGGGCTGGTTCGATTCCACATGTCCTTCTGCCCAAGCCCCTGCATTACCTCGTTGTCGAGAGGGTTGCCCAGGCGTGAGACCTGGCGCCACGGACCGAACGCGTAGTTGGCCTTCGAACCGGGTGTGTTGTCGAATACCTGGCCGTTGGTGAAGTCGAGGCTGCCCGTTCCGGGCGGATTGACCTCAACGGCCCGACGGCTGGCGGCCGAGTAGATGCCGACGACCGGCACCGGGCCGGTGGCCAGCAGGCTGACGGGTATCTGCATTCCGATCTCGTGAACGTTGTAGCCGGCGAGAGTATTCTCCCCAGCCTTACGGACGCTCAGCAGATCAAAAATGCCCTGCACATCCGCGAAGAACGGATCGAGCCGCGGGCCGGCAAAGACCTTGATGCCGCCGTCAAGAGTATGGATCCCGCCCTGCGTGTAGGGGTCGAGATCGGCGGTCGTCATGGCGCCCTGCTTCGCGGGCATGGTGCCGTCGTTGTTCACGTTGTACTTCGGCGTCGCATGACCGGTGTTCGGTGGCGGAACCGTGAGATTCTGCCCGCCGGTGAGGTCGATCGTCTGCCTCGTGTTGTGATTGACCTCGGTCACCGTGTAGCTCTGGGTCAGGTTCTGGAAGCCGTCGCCCACTGATTGGATGGGTCCGACTCCACTGGAGCCGATCCCGTTCGTGAGGAAGGTTCCGGGAACCTGGATGGTGTTGTGGAACATGAAGTAGAACGACAG
>DHWR01000265.1:11371-11596 GCA_002413265.1 Chloroflexi bacterium UBA5177 | reverse complement strand
GGCATAAGCGGATCGACCGGACGATCATCCGGTCCACATTTGCACTTCAGCGTCTTTCACAACTGCCAGGTGACGGATCCATACGGGTGGACAGGTCGGGGCAAAGATCCACTCCAGACCTTTGATAGCGAGCAATCGCAATACCTGTGGCTGCCGGGACATGACCCCCTAGTCGTGAATCCGCCGCCCCACTGGCCATCTTTTCCTTCGGGACTGAAGCTGGAC
>DHWR01000265.1:415-11287 GCA_002413265.1 Chloroflexi bacterium UBA5177 | reverse complement strand
GGGACTGAAGCTGGACCTTGAAAAACTTACCGCGATTGGCTCGGCAACTCGAAACGTGCCTCCAGCTGATCGCCTTTTACTCCTTCAGCTTCCCGCCTATTCCCCCGGCGAATCTGTCACGCCCGCCCTGGCGTTGGAACGAACTGATGCTCTGACTACGCGAGAAGCCGCCGCTCTAACTCCCGCACTCAATCGCCTTGCGCGCGCCGGTCTAATCGACAGCTTCCAGCCCTTGACGGCCGCGGCCGCGGTCTGGATCCGTGGGACGGCCTCCGCTGCCCAGCTCGAGGCGCTCCCAGGAGTGGCCTCGCTCGCCGGTGTTCAGCCCCACGATCTTCGTGCGGCCCAGACGGAGCTGGCACACAGCGTCCTGGTGCAAACGAGCACCGAAAGCGCACCTTCCCTGTGGCCGGCCGGGTTCAGATCAGCGCTGCAAACTTGGAGACCGGTTACCACCGCCGTCATCGGTCACGCGTTGGTGGCAGGAGCTGCACTTCCTGGACAAAAAGTAGCGCTATTTTTGCGACGGGGCACCCGCACCGTGGGGACGGCCGGCGCCTTCAGTGATGCGGAAACGGGCGGCTTCGCAGCGACGCTCCACAACAGTAACGGCTTGCCCGTTCTTGTTAAACCCGGCGACGATCTGCAAATATCTTCCGGATCACGAAGCGCACTCATCTCTATCCCCGCGCTCAGCCTCCATGCGGGAGGCCGGAATATCGAGGGACGTGCTGAACCAGGAAGCACGGTGTCTCTGGCGGTGGCCGACAGCCACGGCCAGCAACTGTGGCACACAGTTCTGACTGCTTCGTCGTCCGGGTCCCTCTCTATGCGAACTCCGTTTGCATTGAGGGCAGGAAGCCAGGTTGTAGCCGCCGCGGCCGATGGCGCCGGCGACCAGGTGGCATCGAGCGCCTATGCACCCGGTCTAGTACTCGACCTAGCGACCTCCAGTCTAGAAGGCTGGACAGTCGGAAGCCATCCGTACGTGCAGATTTTGCGCGCAGGTCGAATCCTAGTCGCACGCAAGGTGCATGGGTCGGCGGACGGCACGTTTGCACTCGACCTCCTTTCCGGTCGACATGGAGTCAGCGTTAGACAGGGAGACGTCGTCACCATCGGATCGCGTTGGCATAGAAAGGGCTTCATCGTGCCTGGCCTAAACGTGGGCATTTCTCCTGGCAGCTCGGCAGCACACGTGTCTGGGCCGTCCGGGATGTCGGCAACGGCACTCCTACAAAAACCCGGAGTTTCCTCATGGAGCAGAGACCTGGCTCTCCGTCGAGATGGCAGTACGTTGGACCTTCCTAACCGCGCACGACCAGGAGACTCACTAAGCCTCATTGCCCACCTGCCCAACGGCGACGACGTACAGCAGAGCGCATCTCTTCTGTCTATGAGTTTCTATGTCGGCACGGGCGTGGTCCGAGGAACGACACCCCCCGGAACGGAGGTTCAGATCCACGCGCTATCGAAGTCGGGCAAACCAATCGCGCAGACAATAGCTCCGAGCGACGCCGTGAGCGGTTCGCTGGTGGGCCAGCTGCAAGACGGATTTGGCGCGGCAGCGACCTTCTCTCACGCTGCCAGCCTGACCGTCAGCACGGGTGCCGTGACAAGACGCGTCAAGATGTCAGGCATCAGCGTGAAGATTGGGACAAGCAATAGAGCCTTCACAGCGCGGATTCCGCTTCGTTCCACGGCTACGTTCGAAATACAGTTCAGGCATCGCACATTTGTCTGGAAACGAAGGGCCTCTCGATCAGGGATAATCCGCTCGGGGCTACCCCAGGTGTCCGGTTTGCAGAGGGTCGTTATGTCCGTGCCCGCCGGTAACGGCATCACTCTGGTACGGGTGGCATCCCTGGTAGCTCAACACCACGCAGCACAAGCAGCCCACAGGCAATCTTCGCGGGTGAAGCGATAGCGACCCACCTGTCGGGAAGAAGCACGTATCGCGT
Source organism: Chloroflexi bacterium UBA5177 (assembly GCA_002413265.1). Classification (GTDB taxonomy): domain Bacteria; phylum Chloroflexota; class UBA5177; order UBA5177; family UBA5177; genus UBA5177. The sequence continues at coordinate 9,326 of DHWR01000265.1, read as the reverse complement.
GGCCAACGTGACTCGAGGCCGAGATATTGCCACCGAGAGCGGGGCCGCGGTGAACATGGTCAGTCGCGGCTTCGGGTTGCTGGGACGCAGCACTCTGCCGGAAGGCGCGGGCCTCATCATTCGCCCGTGCAATTCGGTAATCACGTTCTTCATGCGGTTTCCCATCGATGTGCTGTTCGTTGACGCGCATGGACAAGTAGTCCACCTGATTCACGCCTTGCGACCCTGGAGAACCAGCAAGATGGTTCGCGGGTCCAAGTACGTTGTAGAGCTGCCCGCCGGAGTGCTTCGGGCCACGGAAACAGCTCTCGGGGACGCAATCGAGATCGTGCCGGCCTGATGGCTTCCGTGGATCCGCTCACGCCACCATAGGCCATATGGGTAACACAGCCCGGCTCGAAGAACCTCGCTCCGTCTCAGAGCGTGACGCACGCAAGCGAAACATGCGGCGTATGGTTGCCGTCTCTATACTCCTCGTCTTGTTAATCCTATGGGGGTGGCTATTCGTACAGGAAGGCGCCTTCAAACACGGTCCAAACGGCAAGTCGTTTGGCGGTGACGCTGCGATGTACGTGAGCGCGGCTCGAGTCATGAAGGCTGGAGGGAACCCGTATGACTCTCACCTCCTCTACCGAAGTGAGCAAACCTGGCTCGCGGAGCAACATGTAAGGCAGATTGCGCCCCGCTCGGTAGTTCGAGTGGGAAACCCACCGCTCCTCTTCTGGGCACTTGAGCCTCTTACGGATAAGCCGCTCACAGCATCAGCTCTGGCTTGCATGGCTTTGCTCGGTCTTTCCACACTTGGCGGCTTCCTCTTGCTTCTCGGTTATCTGGGCTGGACCGCGCGGATTGTACCTTCGCTGGTGTTTCTTCTGATGCCGCAGACGGTGCTAGGCATCTATGAGGCCAATGCCATCGGATTGGTATTCGCCGGCATCGCGATAGCGGTCGTGCTCGCAGATCGCAACCCCTGGCTTGCCGGTGCCTTCTTGACGGCTGCCTGGTTGAAACCCCCGGTGGGCCTACCGATCGCGCTCATGGTCATCCTGTTCATCTCCGGCCGCCGTCAAAAGGTCGCCACATCGTTTGGTGTTGCAACCGCTCTGTTCGCCTTGCTGACTTTGCTGGCCACGGGTGCCGAGAGCATCCGGCAATGGATCAATGGGATGGCGGGATATTCAAACGCGATTACCACGTCACCCGCTGTCTCCTCTCTGTCGGGCTTGTACGTCAGATGGGCTCCGGGTGGAGCTCGACTTGCACTCGAGGCGGCTACCGTGCTCCTCGCCATCGGACTGACGGCGTTCGTGTGGCGAAGCCAGGCGTGGAAGGAGGGGCTTCCGGTGCTTGCCGTCGGTTGGTTGTGGCTCGCATGGTTCTTGGCAGCGCCGTACGCACATTTTTACGACGAGATTCTGCTGACTCTTCCGCTGATGGCCCTTCTCGGCCCCAACGGTGAACGCCTCTCAGAACGAGGGCCGGTACTTGCCCTGTACTTGACCTTCTTCTCGCTGCTTCTTGTCTCATGGGCGCCTGGCGGAGTGCAGCTCCTATGCGTCCCTCTCCTGGCCATCGCGTGCGTGTTGTATCGCAGAGCGCCGATGGCCCTGGGCACCTAACGAGCATTCTAAGGTGACGGAGTCAGGTGACGCTCGAGAAACTGTCGGCGCGCTGAGGGCACCAATGGGGAAGCCACCACCTGGTGGCCTCAGACACCGAGTCGTCAGCAGCATCCTGCTTCTGCTCCTCACCGGATGGCTCCTGGTCTTTGTCGGCTCGCGACTAGGGAAGGCGCCTTCGGACACCGGCCTCGGAGGAGATTTCGCGGTCTTCTACACCGCTTCGCGAATGCTTTCGCACGGGGAGAATCCGTACGATCGACTGGCTCTCTACCGTGCGGAGCTCCGGATATGGCGCCAGCAGCAACTCCACCGACCGAAGTACGAGGTATACATCCGCGCCGGAAACCCTCCGCTGCTTTACTGGCTAATCGGCCCTCTGGCACGGGCCAACTTCCAGACCGCGGCATGGATTTGGGTGACCTCCATGTACGTTCTGTGCGGCATCGGATTCCTTATATTGCTTGCCGCATTTGGCTGGACTGCAAAATTGCTGCCGCTCTTCGCATTCATGGCAATGCCCCAGACGCTGCTGGCCGCGTACTACGGAAACGTCGATGCTGTCGTGTTTCTGGGCATCTGCTTGGCATTTTTGCTTGCCCGTCGCTACCCCTTCGCCGCCGGCGTGTGTCTTACCGTCGCGTGGCTGAAGCCTCAATACGCTCTGCCGTTGGCGGCCCTCGTCCTTCTCTTCATTGTCTTGGACTGGAAGCGAGGGGTAGGCGGATTTTTGGCTGCCTCGGCACTCGCGGTCCTCGCGACCTTGAGTACGACCGGTGCCTCGAGCATCTCAGGATGGCGCGACTCACTGGCAGGCCTGGCCTCCCACGCCGGCGCCCAGCCGGACGTCGCGTCGCTGTCTGGCCTTTATGTCTACTCCGCTTCCGACGCCGTGCAGCGAGCCCTGATGGTCACATCGCTCGCCGCTTCTTTGCTTCTCACCATTTGGTGGTGGTTCCACACACGGGCCGAGCCGAGAGGTGATCTTTTGCGAAGTGGCTGGCTATGGGTAGTCTGGCTGCTCGCGGTGCCGCTTACGCACTTTCACTATGAGATCGTACTCGCAGCGCCACTGCTGGCCATTTTGGGCCTCAACGCCAGGCGTTTCACGTATTGGGAGGCAGGCACTGCGGTATTCGTTCTGCTCTTTTCGGTCCTATTCTTCCCGACAAACAGAGGTCATGCGGACTTTCAGTCGCTTACCCTGATCGTTCTCGCTATTCTGCTGGCGCGCGCCGCGACATCTCCAAAATACTTCGCTCCCCAGATCGCGCCCGCCGGCCCCTAGCCACCGTCAAAGCCCGATGCGGCAGCGGATGATGGTCCCTAAGGCCTTGACGCCGTCCCGCCATGTAATCTTTTTGCCCTCGGCGTACGTGCGCCCGTAGTACGAGATGGGCAGCTCATAAACTCGCCATTGAGGGTTTCGGAGCACCTGGGCCGTCATTTCGGGCTCGATCCGAAAGTCGTTTTCCCGCAACCGAAAGCTGTCGACGACTTCGCGGCGGAACACTTTGTAACCTGTTTCCATGTCGGTGAGAGTGGAGTTGTAGAGCACGTTCATCAGAAGGGAAAGGAATCGATTTCCCAGCAGGTGCCAGAACAGGTACACGCGCTGAGGCTGGCCACCGGATAGACGCGATCCATAGACGACGTCTGCTCGACCGGAGACGATGGGCGCTAGGAGCCTGCCGAACTCCTGCGGATCGTACTCCATGTCTGCGTCTTGGATGATGACGATGTCGCCCGTGACTTTGGCAAAGGCTGTGCGGATTGCGGCGCCCTTGCCCCGGTTCTGCTCGTGCCGCAGGTGCACAAAGCTGCGACCGCGCTTTGACTCTTGGGCCAGAATCTCGGCTGTACCGTCGCTGGAGCCATCGTCCACCACGAGAATTTCCTTGCCCATCGGTACTCCGAGTGCCGCCTCTAGATCGACCGCCTCTACCGCGGCAATGACTTTGAGCAACGAGGTCTCCTCGTTGTAGGCGGGAATGACGATCGACAACTTCATGGTGGACGTGGTCCCCCCTCCCGTCTCAGCGGCCGAGTGGTCGCAGCTCAAGCACGTTTCGGCCATCGAGAATAGTCGATCTGCGAAGTTTGTAAGATTATGCGCATTGCGACGCCATAGCCGGCTCCTGCTCAAAGGCGGCGAGAACTCGCGTTCCGGGGAGAATGACGACGCCCAGATCAACCACTGGCGCATTCGATGAGGTGTGGCACGGAGGCACCATTTCGACGCAGCAATGGGGCTCGAGTGGGGGCCGGACTGATCCGTCCACCCGAGATCTCGTCGCATTTCCCGTCTTCGTGTTTTTCCTGACCCACCTGGGCCTCTTGGTCCTCACCGCACTCGCGCCGAACACCTTGTCCAGTCCGAACATCGCGGGCAATGCATCTGCGCTTCCGCATGGTGACATTCTGCGGCAGCTCGGTGACTGGTCGGCGCCGTGGTTCCGGTTCGACGCTCGCTGGTACGTCAGTGTCGTTCAGCATGGCTACCATTTCGGCGCGGCCGATGTAGCGAATACCAACTTCATGCCGGTGTACCCTGCCCTCATCTGGCTTGTGCGGCCGTTGACGGGCGGCAGCCCCTGGCTGGCAGCCTGGCTCGTCGCAAATGCTGCCTGCGTAGCCGCCTTCGTCGCCCTGTATCGCTGGGCACTACTTCGATGGACGCCCGCTGTCGCAAAGCGTATTGTCATCCTTTTTGCGGCCTTCCCGTTCAGCTACTTCCTGATGGCGCCGTACGCGGAGCCAGTGTTCCTCCTGCTGGCCGTTGCCGCGTTCCTCTTTGCCGAAATGGACCGCCCAGTGCTCGCCGTTTTGGCGGCGTCCTTCGCGACGATCACTCGACCGGTCGGGCTGGCACTCGTGGTGGGTCTGGCTGCGTTCTATCTGCAACGTCGTCGGCCGCGGTTGGCTGCGTCGTCGCTGCTTGCACTGATTCCTCTCATTGCATACATCGGATACGTCTGGACGAGCTTTGGCCACGTCGGAGCGGTAGTAATCCCCCACTCTCCGGGCTGGGTGGCGGCGCACGGCTCCGTTCTCGACACGCTGCGCAGCCAGTTCAGCACGCCGCTTCAGCCAATGGATCGGGTGGACGCCGCCACGGCGGTTCTGTTTCTCGCGTCAGGCATCGCCGTATGGCACAAGTTCGGCTGGGGATACGGCGTGTACGTCATCCTGGGAGTCCTGTTGCCGCTGGCCCACGGGCTGGTTTCGATGGAGCGCTACGTGGTCGTCCTCTTCCCGGCAATGGCGCTGTGGGGCTCGTGGGAGAACCGGTTGGGCCAGGCACTCTTGTTTTGCGTCTCGTTGTTTGGCCTGGTGATCTTTGCGGTCCTCTTCACGCGAGGGTACTCAGTCTTCTAAACAACCCATGGTGGTAGAACGATGGCTCAGGCCCGGGCCGGAAACCACATGGCTCCTGTCAACAGGTAAACCGCTACTACCGACAGCCACAACGACGATGCGAGCCAGAGCCAGCGCCGCCTTCCCCCCGTGACGCGATCAAAGATCGGAACGCAGAGAAGCGCAGAGAAGATGACGCCGTCGTTCACTCTGATCAATCCGAAATAGTCCTGATAGTAGAGGGTGTTGATGGTTACCAGCGACCCCACGAGTACTACCAACAAGAGGCCGACTTCGACCCGCCACTCTCCACGCTTCAGAGCTCGCAGAGCCATCACGGCGCAGACCGCACCAGGCAGCATGATGGTCACAGCCTCCAGGATCAAGGGCCCTCTCCACCTGGAGAAATGGTGGAGCATGTAGCTCCAGCCACCCAGGCTCTGGCCCTGAGAGCCGAGGGCAATGTCTCCCACGGACAGCCAGCGCTGCAGGATTCGAGTGGCTATGAGCGCTGGCACGAGGGCGATCGCAAGAAAGACGGCTGCACGGCCAATCCTGCCGCGAATGTCATCAAGCCAGCCGCGGGCCAGCTGCCCGGCAGGACTCGGAAGCAGCAGGGAGAGCCCGAAGATGGCGGCGAAAGCCACGGACTTGTCTCTGGTAAGTACCGCGAGAGCGAAAACCAGAGCCGATGTGACAACCCGCCAACGTCCGCCGTAAAAGAGAAGATAGACGCCGGCAGACAGCAACGCATAGTCGACTGGCTCGGTGAGATCACGCTGCAACGCCAAGAAGGTACCGGGGGCGAGGGCGAGTATCAGCGCGAGCCAGGGAGATACCCCGCTCCGCAAAAGAAAACTGCCGAGTATCCAGGTACCAAGGGCCACGGCCAGCAGGTTGGTGAGCAGAAGGGTATACGGTACCCACGCTGCCTGCCCAAAAGCCAGCAGACGGGCAGTGAAGGGATAGACCGGCCGCTGGTATCGATAGAGCGGCCAGTCGATGTAGTACTGCGCGTTTGCCGGATCTGCCGCTATGTAGTAAAAGAACTGGCCGTCTGATCCGAGCTTACTTCGAACGTAGCGGCGATCAGTTTTGAACTGGATGACGCTGCTGCGGTGGCTGTGGGTGATGAACTCCCTGCCCGGCATTACGAAGTCCATGGCGCGATGGCCGGTGAGAAACATCCCGAAGAGCCATAGCGAGTAGAAGCCGAGCGCTGCGAGGGCCGGAGCGAGGGGCTTGCGCTTAAAGCTCAGCGCGCTGACCGCCGAGTCCCGTGAGAGGTCGCCCGCAGGCTCCGTTCGCGTGCGTGCGACTCCATCCGTGCGCAGCGTTTCTTCCATCCCAGGATTCTACCGTCGCGGAGGGTATAGCGTTCCGACTCGGCGAAGCACCGTGCAGGGCGCTCAAGACTGTAGTACTCACTCGGAGCCAACAACGGTTCGTTCGACCCATGGTGAATGCACTCAAGTCGGAGTATGCTCAGTGACGTATAAATCCATGGTTTCTATGCTCGGGTTGCCGAGGTGGAGGGGAGCAGAACCTTGACTGAGCTGGATGTCAGTCAGGCTAAGGTCACGGCTCCTCCGGCGTACGACGTGAATCGAGTATCGATCCCGTTTCTGCGAATACAGGAGCGGAAGTGGCTTCTGGCGGGTGTTGACCTGCTCATCGCGTTCGCCACCATGTGGGGAGCCTACGTCGCGTGGACGCTGATGCATCCACGCGCAACCTCTTTCACCCAGGTGCCCTGGGATTGGCTGATCGGTGGCACGGTCGTTTGGCTGGCCGCTTCCTGGCTCGCGGGCGCCTACGATCTTGGCGTGGCCGATTGGTTTGGGCGAGCGGCCCGGGTCACTCTGTCGGTCGCGGTCGCCTCGTGGGGCGCGGCGCTGGTCGCCACATTCGTGTTTCTCAAGACGTATCCGCGTCCGTCTCTCGCCATCGCAGCAGTAGCGCTACCGTTGGGAGTGCTGGCATGGAGGCGGCTGTACGTCACGATCCTTCGCAGGCCGGCGAGCGCGCTTCGATTGATCGTTGTGGGAAACGCCACGCTGTTTCACGCACTGGCCAGCGTGGCGGTTGGACAGGAGAACTACTACCGACTGCTCGGCTTTGTCGGGGCATCCGACATGGACGATCCGCATCACCTGGGTAACACCGCCGATCTTCTGCGACTGACTTCCCAGCTACGCGCCCAAAGAATCGTCGTCGCTCCACGTCTCAGCCTGCCTAACGAATTGGTCCTGGCCCTGAGTCACTCAGTCGAGCAGGGAGTCGAGGTCGCGGACTTCAGCTCGGCGTATGAGGACATTGCGGAGAAGGTCGCGGTGGAGCATGCAGGCGACTTCTGGCTGGCTTCCCTGCCCACGCGCACCTACACCTCCCCGATCGAAGATCTTGCCATGAGACTGCTCGACGTGGTGGGCGGGATCGTCGGCATCCTCCTCACGGCGGTGCTGTTCCCCTTTATCTCGTTGGCTATCCTCATGGACTCCGGCAGGCCGATCTTCTATAGGCAGGAGCGGCTGGGACGCAGCGGCAAACCGTTCACCCTGGCGAAGTTCCGATCGATGCGCCAGGATGCGGAATGCGGGACTGCCCAGTGGGCATCCCGGATCGACACCCGGGCGACTCGCGTAGGACGTTTTCTTCGCCGAACGCATATGGACGAGCTTCCGCAGTTCTGGAGTGTCTTGAAGGGTGAGATGAGCCTGGTCGGCCCGAGGCCGGAGCGGCCATCCTTTACCGACGATCTGGCGCAAAGCGTTCCCTTCTATCGACTCCGATTGGCCGTACGCCCGGGCCTCACGGGGCTGAAACAGATTAGGTTTGGGTACGCGGCCACCGTTGAAGAACACCTCGAGGTGCTGCGGCATGATCTCTATTACATCAAGCACCGGTCCTTGGGACTGAATGTGGTGGTAATCGCGCGTACGCTAGGTCGGGTGTTCGGCATGAAGGGCCGATAAGGGTTCCAGGGCCGAGGGTCTGATACCGGCAACGAGGAGCCTTCTGGGTAGCACTGCTTTATCTGGCCTCGTGCATCTTGGGCGAGCCGGACGCCGTCTTTCTGTGGAGAAGCGGCGCTTTCCAGGCTGAGGTCGAACGGAAGCAGAGCCACGTCCAGAGCACGACTATGAGGAGCAACGGTAGCAGGGTCCATTTGGAGTAAATCCCGACGAACGGGGCCAGAAGCACGCTGCCAAGGCTGAGAGCCACGTTTCCGTGCATCACGTTGGGTAAGGCAAAGTCGAACAGCGGGTTCGAAATTTTCTGGAGCGGATAGCCTTTGGTGGCTATGGTTTGTATCCATACGTTGAGAGTCGACGCGGCGATGAGGGTGTGTATGCCGAGCCGGATGGGAAGTGACCTGGCCCAATCAAGTAAGGAGACGACGGGGAGGGCAAGAAAGAGCAGGATTTCGACTAGCATTGACAATTGCGAAAGTGGATAAGAGTCCCAGAGGCGTCATTGACGTGGAAAGAAGACTGTGCTCCGGCCGGCCTTGAGTCGGGCGCGCACGACTCGAACTGCTACCTGCGCCATGCGGGGAACAAGCGCCGCGAGTTGGAGTGGAAGTCGGCGCAGGCCGTACGCCGATACCTGCCCGCGCGGGCAGATGATGGTTGCGAGGGCCCTCCAGATGGTTCGGGGTGACCCAGACAGGAGGATGGCATCGAGGTGGCTCAGGCGAAAATTCTGCCTCATTCGCGGCGGAAGTGCGCCGTCGAGATCTTGCGCGACCACCTTTGTACAGATAATCACGGAGGCACGCACGAGGCGGTGAGGCGCCACGATGTCGGTATTCTCCGCGTGCCTGCGGTAGATGGCGACGCACTCCGCGTGGCAGCGAAAGACTCTTCCACGCAAGGCGAGGCGGAGCCAGAGGTCCCAATCCTCAAGGGCGTCAAGGGTTTCGTCAAAGGGGG